>JBBDRW010000142.1:0-22604 GCA_040905265.1 Balneolaceae bacterium
GTAATTAGAGGTTCAGGTAGTATTCCGGATAGCCGTCTCTGCTGAAACAAGCCTACTCTTTCAGAATATTTTTGAGATTACCCTCCTTTGCCGAGGTTGTCTTTTCCGGCCTGGAGTCAATCCGAATGGATTTGTCACTCTGTGTACTCTCTGTTACCCTGTCAGGTTTCTTTTGGGCCAGCCCGGACTCAAGTGCAGTCAGCCTGCGATCTGTTTTTGTCTTGAATTCACGGAGTGCATCGAGGAATTCATCATCCTCCTTGATACTCTTGTTTCCCCGGTTTTTTACCCAAGTGTGCACCAGGCTGCTCATGATGCCCAGGAAGACAATAGCTGTGATACTGCCAAATACGATTGCAACAATAAATACTTCTTCGCCCATAGTGGATCACCTTTGTATGTAGTTAATATGGTTTCCGGAATGTATAAAGAAACGAATACCGAGTCCTTTAGCAAAGCCTCCTTCAACTGACTAACGGACATAATAATAAAAAGTATTGGAATCCTGCATTCAGGTAATCAGAAAACCAGATAACTTCAAATGCCGTCTGTCATTCATTCCCTATTCCGGTTCTGCCGGCAGAGACGGTTTGAAACGGGTCATCTGCGTCTGTTCAGTCAGTATAGTCACGTTCCCCGAAAATGGCTCTGCCTACACGTACAAGGGTTGCCCCTTCCTCGATGGCTACTTCGAAATCATTGGTCATTCCCATGGAGAGGTGTTCCAAATGTACAGAGCCTCCATTAAATGATTGATGGGCATCAAAAATCTCTTTTAACCGGCTGAACTCACTACGTACGTCTTCCGGGTTGTCGGTGTAGGTGGCCATTCCCATCAGGCCGCGTACACGAACATGCTCGAGATTCTGTGCATATTCAAGCAGGCCGGGAAGCTCATCAGCACGGCACCCCTGCTTTTGATCTTCCCGGCTTATATTAACCTGGATGGTCGTCTGAATGGTTCGGTCGATTCTGGATGCCCTTTTTTCTATCTCGCGAAAATATTTTTTCTTGTAGACGGATTGAATCCAGTCCACCTGCTCTACCATATATTTGATTTTGTTGGTCTGCATCGGGCCGACAAAGTGCCAAACGATATCCTGACTGTCAGACAGCTCCATTTTATCCTGCAGTTCTTTTGCCCGGTTTTCTCCAAAATGGAGCTGGCCACATTGATTGGCGGACTCAATGTCACTCAGCGGTTTCGTCTTGCTAACCGCTACCAGAAGCAGCTCCTCCGGGTTTCGTCCCGCTCTCTTGCAGGCGGCTTCCATTCGCTCGTGAATCGATTGCAGACGGGTACAGATGGAGTTATCCATAAATCGGGGTCTTTTTATCTGAAAATTATATAAAACAAAGGCTCCTCATTGTATGCCGGGGACTTTTTTGTTGAATCCCTGTTCGTTTCCCCGGTTCTACATTCTTGAATAACCGGGTTCGGAAGACCTGAAACAGAGCAGGTTCTACAGGCATTTCATCGTGTCCAGTCCGGTTCATGTAAAATACTCTTTTGTTAGAGGTAAATAAATCGTAATTTTAAGGTCTGTGAAAAAAACTAAGATACATCCGATGCAAGTCAGATATGGTGGAATAGCCCCAAAGGTTCCACTTCCGGTACTCCCGACGAGTCACTGCCAGTCGGAGCCAACCGTTAAGGTGGAGGAGACCTAACACGCTTGGAAACGCAAGTCCGGCATATCACCAACTTTATGCACCAGTGGGCTCCTCCAGGTATAAAGATGGATTACGACAATGTCGGGTTACTTGTCGGAGATCAGCAACAGGATGTTTCCCGAATTCTTGTCTGTCTGGATGTTACGGAATCGGTTGTAGACGAGGCTATTCAAACATCCTGTGACCTTATCGTTTCCCACCACCCGCTCATTTTTCAAAAAATCAGCCGGATCAGCCCTTCAGATGAACAGGGAAGGATTCTATACAAGCTTATCCGGCATGACATCTCTCTTCTTGCCGTTCATACGAATCTGGATGCCGCCCTGGACGGAGTCTCTTTCGTGCTTGCCAATAATCTGGGGCTGGATGACCTCCGCTTTCTGGATCGCAACTATGCGGTCAGCCGAAAAATTACACTGACGACCGCCTATGAGGATTCTGAAGCGGTGCTGAAACTGTTGAATTACTACTCGGCTGAAGAGGCGCACTTCTTCTCCGTGGAAGGGCGAAAGGACGGCCTGAAATGTTTTGAGGCTACGATCGACCAGCACAATGTCAACACGTTGAAACGGAAGCTTGAGCGGGAAGGATTGTTGAAAAAGGGATCTTTTCAGGTTGTAGAGATGGCCAGCCCGTCAAATAATTTTGGTATGGGTGTAATCGGTACATATCCGGATAACGGAATTGCCCGGGAGGAGTTTCTCCATCTGCTCTGCAGGGCGCTGGATGTGGAGGCGATCCGTTATTCCGGGGAGGTCTCCAGAGTGCGAACGGTTGCAGTTTGCGGAGGCTCCGGCATCTTTCTGAAGAGTGCAGCCATCGCTTCAGGTGCAGATGCATTTGTTACGGCGGATATCAAGTATCACGACTATTTCACTGAAAAAGAGAAGTTTTTGCTCGTTGACGTTGGCCACTACGAGAGTGAATTTCCGGTCGTTGAAGCGATTCGTAAAGAGCTTGCAGAGGCATTCGAGCAGGTGGAGGTTCTGGCAGTTGAAGCGGTCACAAATCCTGTCAGGATTTATACAACGGAAATTGAAAATAAAACCATAGAATAACCGAATCGATACACAATATGGAAGATGTACTACAAAAATTGACCAATCTTCAATATATCGATACCAGGATCGATGAACTGAAACAGCTGAGGGGAGATCTGCCGGAAGAGATCCTCGATATTGAGACCGAGATGACCCGGAGTGAAGTAAAAGTTGAACAGCTGGAGCAGGAGCAAAAAAATCTTGAAGTGGAAGAGAACAACATGAAGCTCGATATCACCTCTTCTGCTGAGAAGATTGAGAAATATGAAGAGCAGCAGCTATCTGTCCGAAACAACCGGGAGTACGATGCTCTCACCAAGGAGATTGAAGCCCAGAAGCAGTTGGCTGAGAATGCGAAAACCCGAATCCTGGAGATCGAGAAGCGGAAAGAGGAAGTTGCCGGGGAACTGGAGGAGAATAGAGAAAAGCTGGAACAGGTTCGTGCTCTACACTCTGAAAAAAAGGAGAACCTGGACAAAGTGGTGCAGAATACCCAGAAAGAGGAAGACAAGCTCCTGGACAAGAGAGATGAGGTCGAAAAAGAGCTCGACAAGCGATACCTGAGAAGCTACAAACGGCTTCGAAATGGTCTGAACAACGGAATAGCCGTGGTTGCCATGGAGAAAGGGGCGGCCCTTGGAATGGCGCTCCCCCCGCAAACCCAGGTCGAAGTCCGGCGCAAGAATAAGGTCATTATCGATGAGAACAGTGGCCGGATTGTGGTAGATCCCTCATTTTTCGATCAGGCTAAAAAAGAGCTCAAATTGTAGAAGGTTTGGTAGAGTCCAGATTTTACTAAGACTTCTCATTGAAGGCTTCGTACGTTATCTGAGTACAGGTGATTTTCATATCCGGTGTATCATTCCTGATCCACTTATCGTTATATTTACTAGTGTCTTGGCCCCACATCGCATGGTTGACAAGACACAACAGGGTTGTTGCCGGGCAATCGCTCTTTCGGAATCGCCGCATGGCGATGCTGAAAGTGAGGAAAGTCCGAACACCAACGGACACCGTGCTTCCTAACGGGAAGTCTCTCTGGCCAGGCCGGAGAGAAGAGAGTGCAACAGAAAGGATACCGCCCGGGCCTAGCCCGGGTAAGGGTGAAATGGTGGGGTAAGAGCCCACCGTCTCCGCCGGTGACGGCGGGGTGCAGTGAATACCTCACGGGGTGCAAGTTCATGCAGGTTGTGCGCCGTCCGTCGCTATACAACCGGGTGGAACGCAAGATCCCGGCAGTGATGCCGGGGCCAGATAAATGGTTGCCATCCGCCAGCCGGCGGATACAGAATTCGGCTTACAGGCAGCAGCCCTCACTTTTCATCAAAGCCCCTGTTCCGGTTACAACCGGCGGGGGCTTTGTCTTTTTTTCGGATACGGCTCTTCTGAACAACATGATTTTACAAATCTGGAATTTTTCATTCGTATGCTGATTTTTCACAGCCTGTTTCGCAGAAATCGTTCTTTTATGGATGCTGTAAACGATACGAATCATGAGATTTTGTAAAAATATCTTCGGCAAAATTGTTTGAAAGAATCCATGAAATTTGTTGATATTAATCTCATTCAAAAATGAGCAATAAATTCGTATACTTGTGGTTGTAGAGTTATCATTATTTTGAAAACAAAAAAAGAGCGATATTTTATGACCCGATTGATCAAGTTTGGTATTTTGACAGGAATTGCCGTACTGTTCGCCACAACCCAGCTGGCGTATACACAGGTACAGCAGCAACCGCAACAGCAGCCTCAACAACAACAGATGCCACAACAGCCGGAACTGCTGGATCCGGATGATGTAAGCGATGAAGAATTGGCTCACTTTGTTGAAACGTCCAATAGACTTCAGCCGATCCAGGAAGAAGTCCGGGAGGAATTTCAGACAATTGTTGAAGAGGAAGGGATGAAGTTTGATCGGTTTCAGCAGATCCTGATGTCGATGCAGAATCCACAGCTTGCTGATCAGATGGATGTATCCGCTGAAGAGGAAGAAGCAATTCAGGTGATGCAGCCAAAACTGATGGAAGTTCAGATGGGAGCCGAAGAGAAGATGGTTTCGGAGATTGAAGAGAGCGGGATGGAACTGGAGCGGTTTCAGGCGATCAGCATGACCCTGCAACAGAATCCGGAGCTGCTTGAACGGCTTCAGGAACTTGTAGAAGACTAAGCTTCCGGGATTTTTCCAATTTCTTACAAAAAGAGAGCCGGCAACTGTTTGCCGGCTTTTTTTATAGGCAGCTGTCTGCCTCGAACCTGACATCCCCTCGTGACAATCATCTAAGTCCGACAGACTTCTAGAGATTGACCTTGTATGATCCCTTGATTTTCCGGTCCAGTTCCCTTCGCATATCTTTCTCTTTGATATCATCCCGCTTGTCGTACTGCTTCTTGCCGCTCGCGATTCCGATCAGCAGTTTCGCATACCCATGCTTGAAGTAGAGTTTGAGCGGTACGATGGTTTTCCCCTTTTGCGATATCAGTTTGTCGATTTCGCGAATTTCTCTCTTTTGTAGCAGCAGTTTCCGGTCTCGCCGCTCGTCATGGTTGTTGTAGGAGCCGTGCTCGTATGGCTTGATATACATGTTCTTTAGCCAAACTTCGCCGTTCTGCATATAGGCAAAGGCTTCGTTAAGGCTCGCCTTTCCATCACGAAGCGATTTCACCTCGGTCCCTTTCAGGACAAGACCCGCTTCGAACGTCTCCTCAATCCGGAATTCATGCCTTGCTTTCCGGTTCTCAATTTTTGGCGTTCCACCTTTGCCTTTACTCTTGCTGCTCACGATAGCCTCTTGCCTTATTCATAGTCATACCCAACCTCTCGCAGATCCTCCAGAACATCCTCTTCCGGGCCGCGGTCCGGCATCATTTGATAAATACTCATGATCTGTTCGATCTGTTGCCTCGCCACCGTATTCTCAGTATTGATCCTGAGAACCTCTGCAAATTGACGGAGCGCCTCATTCATACGGGTTCTCATCTCACCTTCGTCAAATGTATTCATGCTGTGAAGGCCGTAATTGAGGTGAGTTTTCTCCTTCAAAAGCAGGATTTCAGGATCTTCCACACTCTCATCATCAAGTATCGAGAGGGCTTCCTCATACCGGTTCTCTTCAATCAGAAAATCGATTTGTTCATTCAGAGAGTCAAACGAAGATTCTTCTCCTGTACAGGAATTCAGTATCAGGAGCAGAAAGAGTGATATAGAGATAAATTGAAAATGCATAACTAGTTCAGATAATAGATCGGGTTTGGGCTGATACATAACAGGAAGATAACCATACTGGCCCAACCAAGCACGCGCCTCGCAGGGGAGAGCCGCCGTTCGTACATTGCGGGCGGGTGCTCCAGGCCGACAAAGAATGTGAGAAAGAATGACCAAAAGAGCCAGATCAGAGAACCGGACCCCTCCATCCCGTTGCCGGACAGAAAAATAAAGCCGACAGAGGAGAGGATTGAGACGGCCCAGACCGGTGCGACCCAGGCAGCCTCCCTTCGATAGGCTTTTTGCAACAGGAAATACAGGACTCCCGCCCAGATCAGAATCGGAATTTGTGGTATGGAGGGCAGCCACTGGTTAAACGATTGGTAGATGAACGGAATCGCTTCTACACCTGCAAGTGCGGTGATGATGCCGAAACTGCCTCTTGCAACCACTCTGTGTTTTCGATAACCGATCAGCGAATAGAGGATGTGGCCGCCGTCCAGCTGACCGACAGGCATCAGGTTGAGGGCGGTAAAGAAGAGCCCGAGCCAGCCGGCAAAAAGAAACGGGTAGTGGTACATTTCCCACATGGGGGGTACATTGTCGAAGAAGCCGGCGAGAAAATCATAAAAAAGGGTGTTCCCGAGAGTAATAACCATTCCCTCCGATTCAGACGGTGGGAGTTCCGGATAGGAACCATATTGATCCACATAGGTGATGACATCCTCGTGCCCGTCAAAATTGGCAATGAATTCAGGCCCCGGCAGGGTTCCGAATCCGTAGAGCAGCGTAGCAACCGAGATCACAAACCCCGCAATTGGCCCGGCAATGCCGATATCAAACAGTTTGGTTGTATCCTCTATTTTCTCCTTGATCCGGATTACCGCTCCGACTGTGCCGATACCTATCGGTATTGGAATAAAGTATGGAAGAGTTACCCGTACCTTGTGATGCAGAGCCGCAAAATAGTGGCCGAACTCATGGGCGGCCAGGAAAAGCAGGAAAACCGAGGCGAAAAGCATTCCCTCCGGGAGCATGTCAAGAAATCCTTCGGCCCTTCCGGACTGGCCGACATAAAGGATTCCGGTAAAGGAGACAGTGACAAACGTAAGAAGGAAGAGTGCCAGATGTTTGAGCTGTGTCTTCCGGTCCGGCCGGTTTGGTTGTTCCGGTTCTGTGGAGTACAATTCACGATCTGGTGTAGAGAGTTCGGGAAATGACACGGGTGATGGAGTGATTAATGAACGTTATCCTTTTACAACGTGGATGGCCTCTGTTCAGGATTGACTTTTAATCATGATCCTGTGAAAGAATCGGTGAACGGGGAATAATATACAGGTTCTTCTGCTCAATTAAGAGAACAATGGCGAAGTCCAAATCGCTGCTTTATCTCTCTGGTTATATTTGTATTTTTCGGCTGCAGAATACAGGGATTGCCAGTCGATTAAGAATTCTCACATCGATATCCCAAATAGATCTGACAGGAATAGAAGGAGGCTTTGAAGAATCCTGGTTTTGCCAAGCCTCCGAGAAACTGAACCATGATATCAGTTCAGATCTCTCCTGTATTCAGTCTCCTATATTCTAATATTATGGCCGAAAAGTCTGAAATAGAATCTCTTTTATACCTTCTGGATGATCCGGACCCGGAGGTTCAGACCGGGGTGCATAACCGGTTCCGGGAACTGGGGGAGAATGCCGTTCCGCTTCTGGACCAGTTCAGGGCAGAGGCAGACGATGCCGGGGAGCGGGACCTGATTCATGACATTATTCATTCCATAACGTTCGGATCACTCTACGAAGAGTTTTCCGAGTTGCTCGGGAGTGGAATTGAAAATCGCAGGCAGCTGGAGAGAGCGGTATTGCTTCTCGGCCGGTTTGGCAACCCGACGCTTCGGGAGAAGGAGTATACCGATCAGCTGGATCTCTTTGCCCGTCGAATCTATGGTGAGATCGTCTCTCTGCCGGAGGAAAGCCAGAAGATGCACACCCTGTTGAGGTATCTGTTTCGGGAGTTGAGGTTTACGGGGGATGAAAAGAACTATCACCATCCGGACAATGCATATATTGACCGGGTGATGGATCGGCGAAAAGGGCTGCCAATCTCTTTGAGTCTTATCGTTATGTTTCTCGGCCGAAGGCTCGACTTGCCGTTTTACGGTGTGAATATGCCGATCCATTTCATGCTTCTGTATGAAGGAGAACGAGAAGAGCTACTCATTGATCCGTTTGACGGAGGAACCGTCGTCTCTTACGACCAGTGCTGCTTTTTTCTGAAGAAAAACGGCATAGAGCCCAGGCCGGAGCATCTTCAGAGAGCCGATGAACAACTCATCCTGTCCAGGTTTATCCGGAATTTGATGCACAGCTACAGCAACCGAAACCGGGAAGATCGTGTCCGGGAGCTGAAGCAGCTTCTCTATCTGGTGGAACTCAAAGGGTAATTGGCTATTTCAGAAACGGATTTCAAAAGCATCCTGATCGATCTGTACGTGGCCGGGATTGAGCTGGCTGGCCAGAGCATAGAACGATTTCGCTTCCCCCTCATTTCCGCTCATGTGGTGAATGTCGCCGGTCAGTTTGTATAGTTCAGGGTGGCAGGGATAGGCATCCATGAGCTCGGGAAGGAGCCCGGCTGCCTCTTCGAGCTCTTTTTCAGCCACAGCAATACGAAGCCGGTACAGGTCAAAATAGAGATCTTTGCCATCGGCCAGATCAAGGTAGTGGCGGCATCTGGAGTAGATATTCTTTCGGTAATAGAACCGGATTAGTGATTTCAGAAGAGGTTTCGGGATTGCAAGGCTTGTGATTCGGTTCTCTGTTTTTCGCAAAAATTCCCGCTGGTCGGCGGCCATCAGCAGCGCAGTCAGTTTAAAGAGAAATTCATCATCCCACTTGCTGTTGGAGATGAGAGTCCGGGTCTCATCGGTCAGAAGTTCATCCAGGTTCCGGAGCCACTCGGCAGAAGGGTTCAAGGGATTGATTGGGAGTTCGATGTTGCGGAGAGAATCGATCGGGTTTTGGAAATCCGGTTTTGCAGGCTCCTTCATTCCCTCCCACTTGGAGCTGTAGGTTTCGGCATTTCTCCACTCCAGCTCCGGTTCAAGGTAGAGCCCCATCGCTTCCGTCGTCTCTCTGTGAAGATGAGTTGCATAGGCACTGTTTACAATGGCTGCGTAGAACCCTTTGCCTGCGAGCTGGTTGCAAAGATCTAAATCGTCATAAAATGCGGCTCCATACGATTCATCAAACTGTACTCCGGTACTGCTTCGAAGCAGCATGCAACAACTATCAAGCCGATTCGTCTTCTCAAATTCACTCTTTCGATCCTCCTTCGGTTCCAGGATCTGATCCGGATTGTCGCAGCGGTCGAGCAGTGGCCCGACTGCTCCCAGTTCTGATTCATTTTCGATAATGCGGAGCATCTCTGCGATGCACGCCTCCTCCGGAAACAGATCGTTGTGCATGATCAGAATATACTTGCCCCGGGATTTTTCGAATCCCTGATTGACTGAGGCGCCGAATCCACAATTCTGACTGTTTGTAATGATCTCGAGATTCATAAATTTCTCATCGGACAGGTGCTGCAGATAGTCGAACGTGTCGTCAATACTTGCATTGTCTATGACGATCAGTTGCACCTGTTCAGGATTACAGATGCCAGACAGGTGGACCAGGCACTCCTCGAGTAGTGGCTTGCCGTTCCCTGTTGTGGGAATAACGATCGAGAGTTCCACATCGTCAGGCGCCGTACTCTCTTCAGGTACTTCTCCAACAGGAGCCGTTTCCTCTTCTGCGGTTGAGACACTAAACAGGTCGGCCTGAGGTGTCGTTGAAGGTTGTCTCTTCTGAAGAGTATGCTTGAGTTCAGCAGCTTCCACATGGCGGCGAAGCTTTTCGAGCAGCGTTACTTTCAGTTTGACAGCTTCCTCACTCTCCGGATTACTTTTTAGATAGAGGTTTACAAATTCGAGAGCTTTTCTGGGGTCATCCTTCTGTTCTTTATGTGCGCGGTTCAGGAGTCCGGGCAGATCCGTTTGACTGGTTTCGGTTCTTTGTTCCAATTTGGAGAGAGTTGACAGAATGGACTTGCGTACCTTACCGGCCTGACTGACACGGTATAGTGAGAAAAGAATCTCCTGATATGTAGATATGTCCGGTTGGCGGGCCGGATTACGGGGTGCGACAAAAAACGCATCGGTTCGTTGCCACGACCGTTGCCGGCTGGCGCGCAGGGCAAGTTCAACTCCGTGATACTCCTTCATGGCAGGCTGGAAATAGAACAGGCCGTCCGGTAGCACGCTTCGGTTCCATACAAAAAGGCTGTCGTCCGGTATACTCCCTTCATCAAGTCGTGAGAGCCAGCTGTCCGGGTCGGCAGGGAGGGAATAATCGAGAAGCCAGAAGGCGGCCGGGTCTTTAGAGAATTTGTTTACCGATTCAGAGAGTAGCTGTTCATTCAGCCGTTCTGCCCGCAGTGGAGCCCAGATCAGATTGGAGGTCACATGTGAAAGAGCTTCGTTCAGTGAAAATCCGCGGCCCTGGCCTGTTTCATGTTCAAGCAGGTAGGTAAGCCGCTCAGGGTGGTGGCTCAGTTTCTGGCGAACCGACTCAGCATAGTTCGGTTCTGCTGCATCATTCACCACAATAATTTCAAGCCGTGGGGTCTCGAAACCGAGAAGACTTTCCAGCAACGGCAGCAGATCTGACTGCCGCGCGTGTGTCGTTAATAAAACGGAGAGGTTTGGCGACTTGACCATGCAGTTGGTTGATTTTTGACAAATATACGGGTCGAAGCCTGTGGAAAAAAATGTGAGCCGGGTATCTCCGGACGGAAGACAGACGATTTTCCCGGATGAATATTCTGGTTCTCCGGGTAGCCTCTTTGTAGTGATGAGTGTGATCAGACCGTTTGATGCGGAGAGTACCGCCGTGCGACAACATGGACACGAATCAGCTGAGGTTCGCACATGGCTGCCGGAAAGCGTGCTACTCTACCTGAACGGGGTAACACCGGGAAGTGCAACGTCACTAACCGCAAGGTGCTGGTCCAGACTGTGAATTTCGGGGCCCAGAACCTCATCGGAATTCAGAGCCTCATCCCAGGTGATTTTCTTGCCGGTATAGGCTGCCATCCTGCCCATGATAGCAAGCATGGTGCTCTTTGCCATGAAATCTCCGTCATTGATCGGGCCTCCCTGCCGGATCGATGCAAAGAGTTCATCGTGCTGGGTCTGGTACATGTTGTTATTTTCACCGCTGTAATCCCAGGTCTGTCCGGCTTCCACACGATGGATTCCGCGGGATACATTTGCAGTTCCAAAGCCATTCTCACCAAAAATCTCAGCTTTGTAGCTGTTTTCACAGTTTGCCTGTTGCCGGCTGAAATGGAACCCTTTGGCGCCGTTTGGATACTCATAGACGAGCGCAAAATGGTCAAAAATATTTCCGAATCTCTCCTCTGTCCGAACCTGCCGCCCGCCCGTTCCGACAACGCTAACCGGAGTAACGTCCCCCATGGCCCAGGCCATGAAATCGAGGCTGTGAACAGCCTGTTCAGCGATATGGTCGCCGGAAAGCCAGTTGTAATAGATCCAGTTTCGCAGCTTGTACTCGGTGTCATTCCATTCGGGCTGGCGGTCACGATACCAGAGTTCTCCGGTATTGTAGGTATTGTAGATGGTTCGGATCTCCCCCACATCTCCATCAAGAATCCGGCTGAAGAACGCCCGTTTCGGTTCGTGATACCGCCAGCAGAAGCCGGCTACAACTGCCAGGTTCTTCTCCTTTGAAATCCGGACGGATTCCATGATACTCCGGAGTCCGGGGCCGTCAACGGCCATCGGTTTTTCACAAAAGACGTGCAAACCGGCGTTCACTGCCGCAGCCATATGGAGAGGCCGGAAACTGGGCGGTGTGGTCAGCAGGACGACGTCAACCCCGGAGTCGATCACCTGTTGATAGGCCTCAAAACCGATAAAACGCCTTTCATCGGGTACATTTGCCCGTTCTCCGTGGTTGTTCTGAAGATTCTCTATGGAAGAGTTCAACCGGTCCGGAAAGATATCCGCTGCTGCATGAAGGATCACATTGGGGTCCGCAGTCAAGGCCTGGTTGGCGGCCCCGGAACCCCGTCCACCGCACCCGATCAGCCCGACTTTGAGTGTATCGGAGTTGATATCCAGTCGGTTTCGGTCAGGCAGGGCAACACTGCCACCCAGAAATCCACCTGCAATAGCCATACCGGATAGTTTTAGAAAGTCGCGACGGTTCTGTTTCTTCATGGTCATAAGGGAATAGGAGATTCAAAGCTTTCTCAAAACTGATATATACTCAAAATTACGGGGATTATCCATAGCCGGTTTCCGGTGAGATGTAGTTTCTGTTCAGAACCGAAGGGTAAAAACAGTTCCCTGTCCCGGTGTGGAACGGACCGTCAGCGAGCCCCGGTGTATTCTCATGATTTGCCGGGAGAGGCTCAGGCCAATACCGCTGCTTTTTGACCCGTCTTCCGATGTTGACGTATAGAATGGGATAAAGATTTTATCGAGAAGCTCCTTTTTAATGCCAGGACCGTTATCCTGAACCTGGATCTCTACCCGCCCTCTGGAAGTGAGATAAGCCTGATAGGATATTGTCGGATTCGGCGTACTCTCGACGGCACGGAGTGCATTCTTTGTCAGGTTAATCAAAACCTGGTCAATCAGGCTCTGGTCAGCCAATAGCGTCAGGCTCTCTGGCTCGACCTGAATCTCCGAACGAATTTCCAGCCGGTCAAACTCCCCCTTCATCAGGTTGCGTACCCGGCTCAACAGTTCTCCGGCGCTGAGAATCTCCAGATCCGGTTTTGGAATCTGGGTAAAATCCCTGTAGGAGCGGACAAACCGCATCAATCCGTGACTTCGTTTGTGGATGGTCAACAGAGCTTCCCGTACATCTGCCAGGGTTTCCGGGTCGATGGAAAGTGAGGAGTCAGAAACCCTGTCAGCGGTGGAAGGGCGGGTTTCTATCCTGCTCTCCAGAATGGAGTTTACAGTCTCGGAAAGGGAGGCGATCGGTGTGATGGAATTCATGATTTCATGAGCAAGTACCTGGGTCAGATTTTGCCACGCTTCCATCTCTTTTTCATCCAGTTCGCTGCTGATATTCTGAAGGGAGATCAGTTTATAATGCTCACTCCGCATGATAAACTCTGTTGCATAGAGTGCCCAGTGGACGACTTCACCGTCCCGTTCAAAGCGAAGAAGTGTTCTCTGCCCGCCATTCAGTTCCAGCAGTTTCTCACACAATGCATCACTCACCTGCCTTGTTTCCCGTACATTCTGAAGTGCAGGAACATTCAACATTCGTTTGGCACTGTTGTTGATCAGCGAGACGTTTCCTTTTCTGTCGAAAGAGAGAAGGCCGATCCCGACATGCTGTATGACAGTTTCCAGATAACGGATGCTCTCCTGACGATCCGCCCGCTCCTTTCTGAATTTATCGGCGATGTTGTTGAATGCATGCTGAAGAGCCTGAAAACTCTCCCCTTTCTCGTCATTGGAAAAGGAGACAGAAAAATCGTCGTAGTAGATACTGTTGAGAAACCGGGTGAGCCGAAGATTGGTCTGTTCAACATACCGGATCAAACTGATCAGCGCGGCTATGACAAGTACAAATGCAAATAGTGTTGACAGTAAAAACTCAGTCTGAGTCAACAGGGTGAGAAAGAGCAGGATAGAGGCGACAAGAAGTGTGATTCGCCAGATTACCCCGACTCGAAAACTCCGTAATAATCTGAATTGGTTAAAGGCCATACTTGTCAATCCTTCGGTATAGGGAGGCCCGTGTGAGCCCGAGTTCATCGGCGGCCTGGGAGATATTTCCTTCATGTTTTTCCAGGGCATTCTTCACGGCCAGTTTTTCCAGTTCCGAAAGAGTCAGATCCCGGATCGATTGGCCGGACAGGCCGGAGTCCTGCGACCGGAGCAGAAAATCATCCGGCGTGAGATGGTCTGATTCTGACAGAATAACGGCTCGCTCAATCACATGCTGTAATTCCCGGATATTGCCGGGCCAATGGTAACCGGTCAGCTTTTTGATCGCCTCATTTTCGATTTTCGGGTTATCCTTCCGGTATTTCAGGGCAAATTGTTCCAGAAAGTGTTTCGTCAGCAGTGGAATATCTTCTACTCTGTCCCGGAGTGCAGGGAGCTTGATTTCGATCGTGTTGATCCGGTACAGAAGATCCTGTCGGAACTCCTGGTTCTCAACCATCTCATGAACAGAGCTGTTGGTGGCGGAGATGAGCCGGATATCGATCTCTTGTGAACGGGTAGATCCGACACGTGTGATACTCCGGGTCTCCAGGGCGGAGAGCAGTTTCGGCTGAAGCTGCAGAGGTGTATTTCCGATCTCGTCCAGGAAGAGGGTTCCGCCGGATGCGACTTCAAACCGCCCCGCTTTCTCCTTCCGGGCATCTGTGAACGCCCCCTGTGTGTGCCCGAACAACTCGCTTTCAAAGAGGGACTCCGGGATGGCTCCGATATCCACACTGATGAAAACCTGATCTCTTCGGGCTGACCTGCGGTGCAGGGCGCGTGCGACCAGCTCCTTGCCCGTACCGTTTTCACCCAGAATCAGAACATTGGCATCCGTTCCGGCTACTTTTTCAATGGTCCTGAATACCCGTTGCATCTGTTCACTCTGTCCGATCATATCCTGATAGGCGTGATCCATCTGTGAACTCAGGTGTCTCTGTTGTTCCTGGAGGAGATCAACCTGTCTGCGCGACTGTGTGAGATTGACCGCCGAGGTGACGGTCGCAACGAGTTTTTCATTCTCCCACGGTTTCATGATGAAATCGGCAGCTCCGTTTTTCATAGCCCGAACCGCCTTTTCGATGTCTCCGTATGCAGTGATCAGAATGACAGAGAGGTCCGGATCGAGTTTACGGATCTGTTCCAGCCAGTAAAACCCCTCCTCCCCGCTGCTGGTATCTCCTGTAAAATTCATATCCAGGAGCAGCGCGTCATATCGGTGAGCGGAGATCAGTGATTCCAGGTATTTGGGGTTTCGCTCCACATCAATTTCTCCCAGGTGCTGTTTTAACAGAAGACGCGCTGCGTTGAGGACATCAACATCGTCATCAAGAATCAGGATATGTCCGTTTGTTTGGTTCATGGTTTTGGCATGTATTATTTAGGGCCTTTGTAACGGATGCAAACCGTGTACCAACAATGGATGGATGCATGGTCCGTCAACGTGTATTTCCATGAAAGAAAGAAATTGACTGTTGTACCTTCTGTGTAGCTCCTGCAGAGAGATTTTCCTTTTGCTAATATGAATGAAAATGGAGAGAGAGTCCAACAAACTGTTCGAAAGTGAACACTTTTGGTTCCGAAAGCGCACATTTTATGGATTGATTGGACGCCAGAGACGGAGAAAGGGCCTATTTCTTCTTTGGCATGGGAGTTGTTTTGTACTATGAAGAGGCAGGAGCAACGCAAAACGCAGAAGTGTTGTGAGCGGGGTACTGTTTTTTATTGAAATTTGAACATGAATAGTGGGTAGCTGTATCGATATGGGAATGGATAGAAAACTTGAGAAGAAGCTGATTACCCCGAAGCGGGTCGGGATGGCCGTGGGGGTATTTCTGGTTATCGGGATGTTTCTCTATAGTTTTGTCTGGATGGACAGCCGGTCCAGATTGAATGTGGATCGTGACCGCCTGATGCTGCACACGGTTGAAGAGGCTCCGTTTCAGGAGTACATCGATGTGAGCGGCACGGTTCAGCCGCTCCGAACCGTGCATATAGAAGCGACGGAAGGTGGAGTGGTACAACGTGTTCCTGCATCGTCGGGGACGCTCGTAGAGGAGGGTGATACGGTGGTTGTACTCTCCAATTCTAGCCTTCAGCTAAGTGTCATGCAACAGGAGGCGGGCCTGTATGAGCAGCTCAACAATGTTCGAAATTCGAGGATGGCTCTGGAAACCAACCATTTGAGCCTGCAGGAGACGTTGGCGAGTGCACGTACCCAGCTTGCTCTTTGGGAGCCAAGGTTCGAAGGGGATCAGATGCTGTTTGATCAGGGGTATATCAGCCGCCAGGAATTTGAAGAGACCCGGCAAAATTATGAGTTTCAGAGACTCCGGTATGAGTTGACGTATGAGTCCTTCCAGAGGGATTCCCTGCAAATGATCAACCGGATGCAGCAACTTGAGGAGTCGGAACAGCGGCTGATGGAGCGGATACCGGCGATTCAGCAGATTCTGGATGAGTTGACCGTCACGGCTCCGATTGCAGGGCAGATCTCTGTGATTGAGCTGGAGCAGGGGCAGTCCATCTCCCCGAGAGAGAGGATCGGCCAGGTCGACCTGATGGACGGATTCAAGATTCGGGCGAATATCGACGAATTCTACCTTCCGCGAATTACGACGGGGTTACAGGGGAGTTTTTCCTTTGCCGGCGAGAGTTATAATCTGGAGATCAGCCGACTTTTTCCGGTCATCCAGAACGGACAGTTTCAGGTGGATCTGGAGTTTACGGAGGGAACGCCCGGCAGTACGCTTACTCGCGGGCAGTCTGTGCGCATTCGGCTTGAACTGGACTCCCCCACCCGATCGCTGTTGGTCGAGCGGGGTGGATTCTACCAATCCACCGGCGGAAACTGGATCTATAAATTGGTTGAGAATGAAACAGAAGCAGTTCGCCAGCCGATTCGCCTCGGCCGCGGCAACCCCCAATACTTTGAGGTACTCGAAGGGCTGGAGCCGGGAGACCGGGTGATTACGTCCAGTTATGCGACGTTTGGAGATAATGAGGTGTTAGTGTTGGAATGAAAGGAGCCAGGATTTCAAAGCCACCTAAAAGCTGTCATCTATATTTTTATAAAACATCTGCCTTCACCTTACATACATTTTTAAGTAACCATCAATAAACCGGTGACAAATGATCAGTACGAAAAATCTTAAAAAAATCTACACTACTGAAGAAGTTGAAACGACCGCGCTGAACAATGTGAACCTTGAGATTCTGGAAGGTGAGTTCTGTGCGATTATGGGTCCGTCAGGTTGTGGAAAATCGACTCTTCTGAACATCATGGGGCTGCTCGACAACCCGTCACATGGCGAATATCATTTCCTTGGCCACGAGGTGTCCGATTATTCCGAACGGGATCGTGCGAAGCTGCGAAAAGGGAATATCGGGTTTGTCTTTCAGAGTTTTAACCTGATCGATGAATTGACGGTCTTTGAGAATGTGGAACTGCCGTTGCTCTATCTGGGGGTGTCTTCGAAAGAGCGGACGGAGAAGGTGGAAGCGTCGCTGGAACGCATGAGCATGATGCACCGTCGAAATCATTTTCCCCAGCAGTTGTCCGGCGGGCAGCAGCAGCGGGTGGCGATCGCGCGAGCGACCGTGGCCGATGCCAAACTGATCCTGGCCGATGAGCCGACCGGGAACCTCGATTCGGACCACGGCGACGAAGTGATGAAGCTGCTCGCTGAGCTCAACGAGAAAGGGACCACCATTGTGATGGTGACCCACTCCCCGCACGATGCCGGATATGCCCGGCGCGTGATCCACCTGTTTGACGGTCAGGTGGTAACCGAGAATATGCAGGAGGGGTTTCATGTTTAAAAACTACCTCAAGATTGCTTTTCGAAACCTGTGGAAACACAAGATTGATTCGGCCATCAGCATCGGCGGGCTGGCTGTCGGACTCGCCTGCTGTATCCTCCTACTGTTTTATGTGCGTTTTGAGTGGACGTTTGACAATTTTCATGAAAACGAAGAACAGATATACAGGATTACGGATCAGACTCAGAGTTCGGACCCCGATACCGGTGAAATTCAGATACGTAAATCGGTGATCCATCCCTATCCACTCGGAGCGGCGCTGGAGTCCTCATTTCCGGGCATCGATCAGCTTGTACAAATTTCGAACGGGCAAATTTATCTCCGGGAGGGGGAAGAATTCGTCACTCAACGTGCTACCTTTGCCACCCCCGGTTTTTTCCGGATGTTCACCTTTCCACTACTTTACGGTGATAAGGAAACGGCTCTGTCCGACCCCGGTAACATCGTTCTGACCGAAGAGACGGCTTTGAGGTTATTCGGCAGCAGGCAAGTGGTTGGTGAAACTGTGGTGGTCCGCCTCCATCAGGATTTGTACACGCTAACAGTCTCCGGTGTCGCCGAAACCGTGCCGGCTAACTCCAGCATCCGGTTTGAGATGGTTCTTCCATTCGAGAACTTTTTCAGAAACGAACATCCCGATCAACAGGAAACCATGCGAGAAAGCTGGTGGGTAGGGTTCAGCGAAACCTGGCTAACCCTGAAGGAAGGCACTTCACCGGAACATCTGAAGGCTGTGTTCCCTTCCCTTCTCACAACACATTTCGGGGAGATGGCGGAAAGACAAAACATGGAGCTCGGCCTTCAAGCCCTGAACGAAGTCTATTTCGATCAGGATTACTCCTCTGCGATTACCGGAAGCACCAACCGGCTCTATTCGATGATACTCGCAGGTATTGCCCTTGTGATCCTGGCGATTGCCGGAATGAACTTTATGAGTCTCTCGCTGACACGTGCCTGGCGCCGCGGCCATGAAATGGGTATCCGGAAGGCTGCCGGTGCACACGCCCGTCAAATTCGCTTTCAGTTACTCGGGGAGGTAGCGGTAACCTGCGGCATCGCATTTTTGCTGGGCATGGTGATTGCCGAGATTGCAAACCCGCTGTTTCAGCAAATTACCGGACGGACATTCCGGGTCGACGTGATGAACGACCCCATGCTTTGGCTCTGGCTGGCTGGTATGGTGTTGCTGGTCACTCTGATCACGGGTGGCTACCCGGCATTGAAAATGTCGCGCAGGAAAGCCTCCCTGCTTTTCTCATCCCGGCAATCTGCGGCACGTATTCCCCGTTTCGTCAACGGTTTGATCTGTCTGCAATTTGTTCTGGCAATCGTCTTTATCATTGTGACCTTTACCATGAATCGCCAAATGAGGTACGTACTGAATAAAGACCTCGGGTTTTCTGCCGAGCAGGTCATTGCAATCGAGGTCAATATTGAGGGAGAAGATGCCAGCCGGGTTGCCGGACTCTTCAGTGAGCAGGCTCGTATGTTGCCTGACGTAGCTCAGGTCTCTGTTATCGGCAGTACATACCGGTCCTTTCCGGATCATGTACCATTCCAACGAGGGTATGGAATTGGGATGGGAACGTGGCAAACGTCGACAACACTTCCGGGTTTTGAAAACGGGATTATTACCTTTGAAATTGTAGATGAGCATTATCTGGAAACACTGGGGATAGAGCTGCTGTCTGGCCGTAATTTCTCATCCGACCGTCCCGGCGATCTTGGAAATGGAGTTCTTGTGAATCAGACGTTTGCCGAAGTGATGGGGTGGGAACATCCGGTAGGTGAAGTACTTGATGACAAAGCAGAAGGCTGGACTCCGTCTTTAGACGGAAAAGAGGTGATTGGGGTCGTCGGTGATTTTCATTTCAAGCCCCTCTTTGAGCAAATGAGGCCGATCGTTTTGCAACATCTTCAAACCAGAGACATCCCTCCCCAAACCATTTTGGTCAAAACCGGATCTGTTTCACTGAGTGAAGCTGTCAACCGGTTAACCGATTTATGGAACCGGATTGCTCCGGAAGAGGCGTTCAACTATCACTTTCTGGATGAACTTGTGGCTCTTCAGTACCTGGAAGAACAGCGATGGGAAAGCATCATGCGTTTCTCCACATTCATGGCTGTCGCACTGGCCTGTTTCGGATTGTTCGGCCTGGCCGCCCTTGTCGCCCAGGGCCGTACCAAAGAGATCGGCATCCGGAAGATATTGGGTGCCGGTGTTGCCCAAATTGTGGCCCTGCTCAACAAAGACTTTCTGAAACTTGTATTCGCCGGTTTCGTGATTGCCATTCCCATCGCCTGGTACGTCATGAACCGCTGGCTGGAGGATTTCGCCTACCGCATTGAGATTGGCCCAGGTGTCTTCTTGCTGGCCGGCGCTGTGGCCGTCCTGATCGCTTTCGCGACAGTGAGCTGGCAGTCGGTCCGGGCGGCAGTGGCGGATCCGGTGGACTCATTGAGAACCGAGTGAGAAGGGCGAAATGTAAGTGAAAACCATTACCACCATGTTTAAAAACTACGTAAAAATTGCTTTCCGGAATTTGACTCGCAACAAGGGATTCTCTGTCATCAACATCACCGGCCTGGCAGTTGCACTCGCTGTGTTTTTGATCATCATGCTCTTCATACGCCATGAAACCTCCTTCAACCGGTTTTTCACAGATTCTGAAAACATCTACCGGGTGATACTGATTGACGATTTCCCTGAAGAGCCGAAAATCAATACGCAACTGCCGGAACCGATCGTAAATGAACTTCAGGAGCTGTATCCTGAAGTGGAACAAATGGCAAAAGTATCCTCCTGGCCTGTTGCCGGGGAGGTGCTTCTCTCTTCGGGGGAGCATGAACTCTACTCCGATAAGGTGCTTCAGGGGAGCCTCGGCCTGTTCCAGATGTTTGACTTCCCGTTTCTCGCCGGGGATTCCCGGCGCGCACTGGATGAACCGAATAGCGCTGTGGTTACGGAGACTACCGCGAGGAACCTGTTTGGCAGCCTGGATGTGTTGGGAGAAACGGTAGTATTGAACAATGAATCCGAGATGACCATTACCGGGATTGTGGAAGATATGCCCACCAACTCATCGATCCGGTTCGACTTGATCAGCCACCGGCAGGATATGGACTTCTCCGGCTGGAATATGCACCTTGCCCAGGGTTTTTTAAAGCTCTCGAATGCGGAAGCTGTACACTCCCTGAATGAGAAGCTCCCGGCATATGTAGAAGAGTATGCACAGATACAGCCGGGTGCGGCAGTAGACTACCGGATCTCTCTGCAGCCGATAGCCGACGCGCACCTCTACCCGGAAGGGCGGGAAGCCGGCAACAGCAGGGTGATCTATATCCGGATTCTGTTTGTGGTCGCTCTTTTGATTCTACTTGTGGCCTGCATCAACTATATCAACCTGGCGACATCCGCATCGGCCGGCCGTTCTCGGGAAGTGGGAGTACGAAAAACCGTAGGGGCAAGCCGGGGACAGGTCATGACTCAGATCACGGTTGAATCGATCATTACTTGTTCGATCGCCTTTTTTATAGCCTTTCTATTGGCTGAACTGATGATCTCGTATGTCTATCGGTTTTTTGATATCGAGCTGCTATCCCTCTTCTCCATCTCCGCGGGATGGTTCGGGATATTGATTGCTACATTAGGTTCCGTTGGGATCGCCAGCGGGGCGTATGCGGCGGTCTGGCTCTCTTCCTTCAGGCCGGCCGAGGTATTGAGAAGTGGAGGTCTGAATGCAGGGTACTCTTCGGGGACTCTCCGGAGAACATTGGTAGTGTCCCAGTTTGCCATCTCGATTGCGATCGTGATGGCTGCCCTGCTGATTTCGCAGCAGATGGAGTATATCCAGTCGGAACGGCTGAACGGCAATGATGCAAGTGTCATCTCCATCAAAAACAACAGCCCGGAGATTGACAACCGGTATGAAGCGTTCAAACAGGAGCTGCTCCGGCATCCGGATGTGGTTTCGGTATCGGGAGGTACCGTGCCGAACCGCATTGGCATGACATCGGGCTACCGGCTGCCGGATGATGATATGGCCACGGTACATATCTTTGGGGTGGAGTTCGACTATTTGGAAACTCTTGGGCTTGAGTTGATTGCAGGAAGGGATTTTGACCCGGAGAGGAGTGAAGACACTTCCGGTTCGGTAATCATCAATGAAACGGCTGCACGGGTGTTCGGGGTTGATGAATCTCTGGATGGGAACGAGGCAGAGATTGATGTACCTTTTTCACAAGGCGTGCCGATCGGTATTGTGAGGGATTTTCATACACGCACTTTGTTTGACCCGACAGAACCGGTGATGATCCGGATCCGTGACTCCCGCATGGGGAGGGGGCAGATCCTGGTCCGTTTTCAGGAGGGGGGGATTGCTTCCGGTTTGGAACATGTGCGGGAGGTCTGGGCACAGTTCGAGACCGCCTTCCCGATCCATTACAACTTTCTCGACGAGATCCTGGACCGGGACTACCGGGCCGAGATCCGCATGGCAAAACTGTTTGGTGCCTTTTCTGGTTTCTCCATCTTTATCGCCTGTCTGGGCCTTTTTGGCCTGTCTGCTTATACGTCACAGCAGCGCTCCAAAGAGATCGGTATCCGCAAGGTGATGGGGGCCACCCTGGCCCATATCGTGATTCTCCTCAACAAAGACTTTCTGAAACTGGTTGTTATCGGTTTCGTGATTGCTGTCCCTGTTGCCTGGTACGTGATGAACCGATGGCTGGAGGACTTCGCCTACCGTATTGATATCGGCCCCGGTGTCTTCTTGCTGGCCGGATCTGTGGCCGTCCTGATCGCTTTCGCGACGGTGAGCTGGCAGTCGGTCCGGGCGGCGTTGGCGAATCCGGTGGATGCACTGCGGAGCGAATAGTATAGCTATAGAATATTGCCGGAAAAAATGTGAAGATCCCGGTACATGTGCCGTGCCGGGTTTACGGCCGGCGGAAGATTGAGAGGAAGAGAATTTCATCCCATATATTCATAACAAGGGACGACCCGAACCACCTTGCCATCTCTTTCGAACCGGTCTTTCTGATTCATAGTAACGATTATGCCCTCCT
>JBBDRW010000143.1:0-3768 GCA_040905265.1 Balneolaceae bacterium
AGAACGCCTGCCTGTCACGCAGGAGGTCGCGAGTTCGAATCTCGTCCGGATCGCAATGAAAAAGCCTTTGGTTATCATCGATGGATGAGAGTCAAAGGCTTTTTTTATTTCATTTATTTATACTATTAAGTATAATAAAAACAGTAAGATGGAATCTGTAAACCCGGTATACGACGTACTTGTAGTAGGAGGTGGCCATGCAGGCAGTGAAGCTGCTGGAGCCGCATCGCAAATGGGTGCGAAAACCCTCCTGATTACAATGAACCTGGAGGCGATTGCCAAAATGTCCTGCAATCCAGCCATGGGCGGGGTTGCCAAGGGACAACTCGTCCGTGAGATCGATGCACTTGGTGGATTGAGTGGTATTGTCAGTGATCAGACAGGTGTTCAGTTCCGGATGTTGAACCGGAGCAAGGGGCCGGCAATGTGGAGCCCCCGGTGTCAAAGCGACCGGATGCAGTACGCCATGCGAATGAGAGAACTTCTCGAAGAGAAACAAAACCTGCATTTTCGACAGGACAATGTTATTGAGATTCTTACGGATCAGGATTCTGCCATCCGGGGTGTACGCACCCAGACCGGGCAGATCTTTCTCTCTAAAACAGTTGTATTGACAACCGGAACATTTGGAAACGGAACCATTCATATCGGGGAAACCCGCTTTGGAGGAGGGAGATCCGGGGAGAGGGCGTCAATCGGTATTTCTGCATCACTGGAAAAACTTGGATTTGAAGTAAGCCGTCTGAAAACCGGAACACCGCCAAGAATTGACGGCAGAACGATTGACTACGATAAACTGGAAATTCAGTATGGGGACGAAGATCCAACCCCGTTCTCGTTTTTAACAGAGTCATTGCCATCACTTGAGGATCAAATGACTTGCTGGATCGGCTATACCAATCAGGAAGTGCATGATCTGTTAAAAACCGGTTTTGACAGAAGCCCGATGTTTACAGGCAGGATCAAGTCGATTGGGCCAAGATATTGCCCAAGTATTGAGGACAAGATAAACCGCTTTGCAGACAAGAGTGAACATCAGCTGTTTCTGGAACCGGAAGGAAGAAGTACTTATGAAATGTATTTGAACGGGTTTTCTACGTCTCTTCCGGAAGAAGTACAGTATAGAGCGATGAAGCTGATTCCCGGATTTGAGAATGTGATTATGCTTCGTCCCGGATATGCCATAGAGTATGACTATTTTCCTCCCTATCAAATCAAGAGGAGTATGGAGACAAAGGTCATTCACGGACTCTTTTTCGCCGGCCAGATTAATGGAACTACCGGGTATGAGGAGGCTGCTTGCCAGGGTCTTATGGCTGGAATGAATGCCGCTCTTCAGGCGGGAGAGAAGGAACCTGTCATAATCAAGCGGTCGGAGGGGTACATCGGAGTTCTTATTGATGATCTGATTAACAAGGGTACGGAAGAACCCTATCGAATGTTTACGTCAAGAGCAGAACACAGAATTCTGCTTCGCCAGGATAATGCAGATCTGCGTTTGACGGAACTCGGATATCGTGTCGGACTGGCTGACAGTGAAAGATATGAGCGGTATCGAACAAAAAAAGATGCGATTGACCAGGTTCACGATATTCTCTCTGAGTATACTGTCCGGCCTGAAAAAATGGATCCTATGCTTGAAACACTGGGAACAAGCCCTCTAAGCCAGCCAGTAAAGGCTAAGTCCCTTATTCCAAGGCCTGAAGTTCATCTTGAGAATCTTCTCAATGCAGACTCTGAGCTTAAGGACATGATCAATTCTGTAACTTCAGACCGATATGCACTGGAACAGGTTGAGATTCAGATCAAATATTCAGGGTATATTGAGAAAGAGTTTGCAATGGTTGAGGAGATCAGCCGGCAGGAAGAAGCGTCTATACCTGCTAATATCCAGTATGAAAAATTGAAGAGCCTATCCACGGAGGGGCGCCAAAAACTGGACAAAATCAGGCCAGAGACGATAGGCCAGGCCAGCCGCATAAGCGGTGTTTCTGCGAGTGATGTCTCCGTACTGATGATTTATCTGAAGAACTGAATGGATTTTCAAAGACAGACTGTTTCACGTGAAACATTAAATAAAGCCAGAAAACTGTATGCCAGGTATGGGGAAAAACTGGATCACTATCTGGACCAGCTCATGTGGTGGAACGAGCGAGTCAATCTGGTTAGCCGGGATGTTTCACGTGAAACAGTCAGGGAACATCTCGTTCACTCACTCATTCCGGCTGTTATGGATCTGCTTCATCAGAAACAATGGGTTGACACCGGTACCGGTGGCGGCTTGCCGGGGATTCCACTCTCAATTGTAGAACCGGAGAAAGAGTGGATACTGAATGATGTGGTTAAAAAGAAGATCGCTGCAATCCGGCAAATGGTGTATCGCTTATCGATCGATAATGTTCAAACGGATGACGGGTCAATTGAAAGCCTGAGTTTGCCAGATGGTTGCGGGATTATTTCAAAACACGCCTTTGACCTGAACGATCTTCTGAAGATGACAGATGGAGCTGAGAGATGGGAGAGAGTGATACTGTTTAAAGGAGTAACTGACGCGGAAGAGGAGCTGAAATCTGTACCTGACAGATTTCAGGCAACTCTCCTCTCATTTGATTTCGGAGATGATGAGCTGTTTTACAAACAGAAAGGTTTGGTTATTATTGAACCAGGAGTCTGTCGGACGTAGATCAGACTAAGTCCGACAGACTCCTAGACCGTGAGAAAAAGCCAGCTGGATAATATATATCTTTCTGTAAATATTATACTTATGAGCAGACTAAAGAGTTCCGAAAGGCGAATGAAGTTGATCCTGATGCTGCAGGAGTCAAAAAGAAGAATCACGGTAGATAAACTGGCCGAAACGTTCGGAGTGAGCCGTCGCACGATCTTTCGTGATCTCAATTCTCTCTCAGAAATCAATGTACCCGTTACCTGGGAGCGGTATAGCGGATATGGCGTGATGCCTGGCTATAAAATTCCGCCGTTGATGTTTACGTCCAGAGAGCTGGCCACCATTATGGTTGGCCTGAACTTTGTGAAATCCCAGGTGGACAGGAAACTGGTTGAAGATGCCAAAGGCGTTGAGCTGAAGATCAAGAATGTGCTTCCGGAGGAGCTGAAAGAGTTCATGGATTCACTGGGTGAGCGAACTGTTGTTGATCCGTTTCTACACTTTGGCGCAGAGAAAAAAGAGGGGGGAAACTGGTATCTGGTCAGCAGTGCAATATCTCAAAACCGGAAGATCTCATTTCACTACCGGAGCAAGTCGGACAGGAGTAGCAGCGAAAGAGAGATCGATCCGTACCTGGTCGTTTTTTATCGGGATCACTGGAATGTGATCGGATTTTCTCACAAAAGAGGGGAAGTTCGTAATTTTGTGCTCGACCGGATGTCTGAGATCAAAATTACAGACCAAAAATTTGACCTGGATAAGGAATTGGACGTAGAGGGGCTTATTTTTCGATCTGACGGCCCCGGACACCTCATCGAGATATGTATCGGCCGTTCGGCTTTTAAGCGGTTTGAAGCGAATCTGCCGACAAAAATAATTAAGAAAAGTGACGGTTCTTCAAAAATAATTAAAGTCGCCTTTCGGTTCGATAATCTGGACTATATCAACGAGTGGCTCCTTCAGTATGGCGATCAGCTGGATGTTGAAGGCCCGAAGGAACTGATCCGGAAAAGAGATCAGCTCCTTCGCAGAATGTTGAGTGGCTGAATTTTGCTTTTTTACTCTCAAAGTTTGGTTGCATCCTCCTCTTCATCTTCGTT
>JBBDRW010000144.1:0-3639 GCA_040905265.1 Balneolaceae bacterium
TCCAAAAAATGCTCATGTACGCTTAGTACACTGTGCTTTTTTGGCCTTCGCGCGCCTTGACCTTGACGTTTTCTCAGGACACTATGAGTTTTCTTACAAACACTAATTAGATGTAGATAAATACCATTATGAATATTGGCATTGTCTGTTACCCGACGTATGGCGGAAGTGGTGTTGTTGCAACGGAACTGGCCAAAGGTTTGGCGCAGCGGGGCCATCAGATCCACATATTAAGTTATGCGCGGCCCGCCAGGCTGGAGACATTCCAGACCAACATCTCCTACCATGAGGTGGACCTGAGCACCTATCCGCTCTTTGAATATCCGCCGTACGACCTGGCACTGGCTAATGTGATGGTCAATTTGATTCAGTATGAGAATCTGGATGTACTGCATGTCCATTATGCCATTCCCCACGCAACCAGTGCCTACCTCGCCAAGCAGATATTGGGCGAACAGGCATCTCACGTCCCGATTATCACAACCCTTCATGGAACGGATATCACCCTGATCGGCAGTGATCCAAGCTATAAACAGGTGGTCGACTTTTCGATCAATCAGAGCGATGGTGTGACTGCTGTATCCGAATTCCTGAAAGAGGAGACCTACAGCCGTTTCGATATCCGGAAAGATATTCGGGTAATTCCGAACTTTATCGATCTGAAGCGATTCAAGAGGCAGAAAAAAAAGGAGTTTAAAGAGGCGATGAGCCTGTCCGATGAGAAAATTGTCGTGCACGTCTCCAATTTCCGTGAAGTGAAACGGGTACCGGAAGTGGTCAATGTATTTCACAAAGTGATTGAAGCGGGAATTCCGGCGAGGCTGCTGATGGTTGGCGACGGGCCGGACCGGGTCAAGGCGGAGAGGCGCTGCCGGGAGCTGGATATCTGTGACAAGGTCAGGTTCCTCGGTAAACAGGAGCAGGTGGAGGAGATACTCTCCATTGCTGACCTGTTTCTGATCCCGTCCGGAAGTGAAACGTTCGGCCTGGCGGCACTGGAAGCGATGGGTTGCGGAGTTCCGGTCATCAGTTCCGATATTGGGGGGTTGCCGGAGGTGAATATCGACGGCGAGACCGGTTATCTCTGTGGCCTGGATGACATTGAGTGTATGGGCCGCCATGCTATCAACATCCTGTCTGATGAAAAACTGCATGCTCAACTGGCCTCCAATGCGAGAAAACAGGCGGAACGGTTTGAACTCTATCGGGTGGTAGAGGTCTACGAGAACTATTACGAAGAGATCCGTCAGAACCTGAAGGTAAACATCTGAATTTGTACCTTTTGCCTGAACTAATTTCAGGAACCCGGATATCTAAAAAGTGAGGAACACGTTGTGAGTGACCAAAAAATAATTTTTTCGATGGTTGGGGTAAGCAAAGTCTACAAACCCAACAAGACCGTACTGAAGGATATCTACCTCTCCTTTTTCTATGGTGCCAAAATAGGGGTATTGGGATTAAACGGATCGGGGAAAAGTACGCTGCTCCGGATTATTGCCGGCGAGGATGAGGAGTATATTGGAGATATCTCCCGACAAAAAGGGATTACATTCGGTTACCTGCCGCAGGAGCCGAAACTGGACCCTTCGAAAACCGTTCGCCAGATTGTTGAAGAGGGTGTCCAGGAGACGATGGACCTGCTTCGGGAGTATGAATCCGTAAATGAGGCGTTCGGGGATCCTGATGCCGATATCGATGCGTTGATCGACAAGCAGTCCAAACTGCAGGAGAAGATCGACCGGATCGGCGCGTGGGATATTGACAGCAAACTGGAGCAGGCGATGGATGCACTGCGGACTCCGCCCGGAGAGACGTCCGTTTCGGTGCTTTCCGGAGGGGAAATCCGGCGGGTTGCCCTCTGCCGGCTGCTGTTGAAAAAACCGGATGTCCTGCTTCTGGACGAACCGACCAACCATCTGGACGCAGAGTCGGTAGGCTGGCTGGAACAGCATCTCGACCGGTATGAAGGGACTGTCATCGCCGTTACACACGACCGCTATTTTCTGGACAATGTAGCCGGCTGGATACTGGAACTGGACAGGGGTGAGGGTATTCCGTTTGAAGGGAATTACAGCTCCTGGCTGGAGCAGAAGAGCCAGCGGCTCAAAACCGAGGAGAAGCAGGAGTCAAAACGTCAGAAGACGTTGGAGAAGGAGCTGGAATGGATTCGGGAGAACCCGAAAGGGCGGCGAACCAAGAGCAAAGCGAGGATCAATCGCTATGAGGAGCTGCTCTCTGAGGAACGGCAAAAGAGCCGGGAGGAGATGGAGATCTTTATCCCGAACGGGCCAAGGCTCGGAGATAAAGTCATTGAGGTGAAAGGGGTCTCCAAAGGGTACGAAGACCGGTTGCTGGTAGAGGAGATGACGTTTCGCCTGCCGCCGGGCGGAATTGTCGGCGTGATCGGGCCGAACGGAGCCGGAAAAACCACACTATTCCGGATGATTACCGGTGAAGAGAAACCGGACAAGGGTGAGATTACGGTTGGAGAGACTGTAGAGCTTGGCTATGTCGATCAGAAACGGCCGCTGGACCCTGCCAAAACGATCTGGGAAGAGATCTCCGGAGGAGAGGAGCTGCTGAAACTGGGAAACCGGGAGGTGAACTCCAGAGCGTATGTTGCACGGTTTAATTTCAGTGGCAGTGACCAGCAGAAGAGGGTGGGTGAGATTTCCGGGGGAGAACGAAACCGGGTACACCTTGCCAAAATGCTCAAGGAAGGGGCCAATGTGTTGCTGCTGGATGAACCGACTAACGATCTGGATGTCAATACGCTTCGCGCCCTGGAAGAGGCGCTGCTCGATTTTGCAGGCTGTGTCGTGGTGATTTCTCACGACCGGTGGTTCCTGGACCGGATTGCAACTCACATCCTTGCATTTGAAGGGGACAGCCAGGTAAAGTGGTTTGAAGGGAACTATGCCGAGTATGAAGAGAACCGACGGGAGAGGCTGGGAATCACCGAAGATCAACCGCAGCGAATCCGCTACAAGAAGCTGATGAGGTCGTAGAAGTGTTATTCGACTGGTTTTACTTTGTATCGCTTCTGAACAGTCCCACTAGCAGAAGTAAACACGTCAATCAGTTCCAATGACTGTTCCATCGTCCCCTTGCCAAATAATGGAATACCTCTTCCAAGTAGAATCGGGATGACAGTAATGGTCAGTTCATTGATCAACTTCGCTTCAAGAAATCTTTGAATCGTTATGCCACCGTCTATGTACAGATGTTTCTTTCCTTCTCCGGCAAGCTTCGCTACTATTTCCTGAGGTGCTCCAGATTCTATTCTCACTTTACCAGTTAAATTTTCGGGTACTGTCAAATCCCGGGTAGTCAATACAATGACTTCCGTATCCTCATAGTACCATTCGTTGAACGTCAATACTTTCTCAAAAGAATGACGCCCCATAACAATTGCATCAACCGTCGAAATGAATTCAGTGTAGACCAAGCCGAGCTTTGCTGCATCACCATATTCGGATCTATGGAGCCACTCAATATCTCCATCCGGTTTTGCGATAAACCCGTCAACACTTGTAGCAATGTAAACTGAGCACTTCATTTGCGATTATAGTATTTAGTTGAATAACAAACTGGTGTTTCTGCGGTCGGTCTAACAACTCAAAAAACCCACGAAAACCT
>JBBDRW010000145.1:0-21763 GCA_040905265.1 Balneolaceae bacterium
AAAGAAAGCATGACTGTGCTGCTGGATTCCGTTTGGGTCAGAATGGGTTGACATATAACATGATCAGTTTATATGGATAGGATGTGTCAAGGATCATTACGCAATATGATAATAATTGACCCGACAGCAAACAATCACTTCCACGCCTTCCTTCACTTACCGATACAAAACCGCGAGAAGATCGAGTCGAGCAGGTCTTCGGTGGTGATCTCGCCGGTGATGGTACCCATCTCCCGAAGGGCGGCACGCAGGTCGATCGAGAGAAAGTCTCCGGTCATGCCGTCTTCCAGGCCCTGAAGGGCACTCCGGACATGTTTCCGGGCTTTCTGTAGTGCGTCCCGGTGGCGGGAGGAGGTGACCAGCAGGGTAGAAGTATCGTACGATTTGGATTCCAGCGCCCGCTCTTTCATCAATCGTTTCAGGGTGTCCAGATTGTCGCCCGTCAGTGCCGAGATCCGGATGTCATATTCGATCCGCTCATTGCCTGCATTCCCGTCCCTGTCGGATTTGGTTCCGGCCAGCAGGAACGGCGTCTCTTTCGCCTGCTTCTGCAGCTCTCCGATCTCTTTGCGCTCCTCCTCATCCATCGGCAGAGAGAGGTCTTTCAGGTAAACCACCAGGTCGGCCCTCGCGATCGCCTCTCTGGTCCGTTTGACCCCTTCCGCTTCCACCCGGTCCTCGGTAGCCCGCAGCCCGGCCGTATCGATCAGCTTGAAGAGGAGCCCCTCATAGCTCCAGTCGGCATCAATGGTATCCCTTGTGGTTCCCGCAATCTCGGTCACGATCGCCCTCTCGGAGCCGACCAGCGCGTTCAGCAGGGTGGATTTCCCGGCATTAGGGCGGCCGGCAAAGACCGTCTGCACCCCGTCCTTGACCAGTCGGCCGGTCTCATAGGTATCGAGCAAATTGCCGATCTCACTGTCAAGCTCGTTCAGCAGCCGTTCGAGCTGCTCCTTGTCGGCAAACTCCACATCCTCTTCAATAAAGTCGAGCTCCAGCTCTACCATCGCCGTGGCATCGATAATCTGTTGCCGGAACTGCCGGATATGCTCACCCAGTTTCCCCTCAAGCTGCTGGTGGGCGGCATCAACCGCCTTCAGGCTCCGGGCATGGATCAGGTCGGCCACCGCTTCGGCCTGGCTCAGCTCCAGCTTGCCATTCAGAAACGCGCGCTGGGTAAATTCCCCCGGTTCGGCCGGCCGCACCCCCTGTTCAAAAATCGTCTCCAGCACCGCCTGGGTCACAAGCACTCCGCCGTGGCAGGAGATCTCCGCCGTCTCCTCGCCGGTGTAGGATTTCGGGCTGTGGAAGATCGTCACCAGTACTTCATCCACAACCTCGCCCGATGTTCGGACAATCTTTCCGAAGTGAACGGTATGAGAATCCTGCTTTGTCAGATCCTTTCCCTGGAAACATCCCTGCACCTTCGTAATGGCACTCCTTCCCGAAACACGGATCACAGCTATCCCGCCCTCTCCGACAGGAGTGGCGATGGCAGCGATGGGCGGGTTTTGGCGGATGTCAGGCATCTCTGTAATCTAAGCTGTTTGCAGTCTGGAGTCGTGTCCGGAATATAACCGGAATCACACGGAAGATCTCACAGATTCATGCAGACAAGATAGACATTCAACCGGATATGTATTAGACTCCATCACCGATCCATCATTGAAACACTCTGCCGATGAACAAGTTTACATCCGTTATCACGTGCTCTCTGTTCCTCATCCTCACCGCCTGCTCACTCGATTCCCGCTCTCCGGCCGATCGGCCTGAATACCGTACCTGGTCGACCTACCTCGGGGACAAGGGGAGCACCCAGTACTCCTCCCTGGACCAGATAACCGTGGAGAATGTCCATACCCTTGACGTCGCCTGGTCCTTCTCCACCGGAGACCTGATTGAAGGGGTACGCACCGAAATACAGGCAAACCCGATTGTCGTCGACGATATCCTCTACAGCACCACCCCCCAACTCAAGCTCTTTGCCCTCCACGCCGGCACGGGCGAACTCCTCTGGATGTTCGACCCGTTTGAAGGGGAAGAACCGGGCGGGCGGGGAGTAAACCGTGGGGTTGAACTCTGGAATGACGGCGCCGGAGACCGCAGGCTCTTCTACGTAGCGGGAGACCGGCTCTACGCCGTCAACGCTGACACCGGTGAACCGGTTGACGGTTTCGGGGAGGGAGGCTCGGTCGATTTCAAACTGGGGCTGGGCAGGGATGTCTCCGATCTGTTTGTCTCGGCCACATCCCCCGGGGTGGTCTATGAAGATCTGCTGATTCACGGCTCGAGGGTCTCCGAGCTGCCCAATGCGGCGCCCGGCCATATCCGGGCGTTTGATGTCCGAAGCGGGGAGGTCCGATGGGTATTTCACACCATTCCGCAGCCCGGTGAGTACGGATACGAGACCTGGCCGCCAGACGCCTGGACCCGAACGGGAGGTGCCAACAGCTGGCCCGGCATGACGCTGGATGAGGAGAGGGGGATCGTCTACATCCCGACCGGATCCACCGCATTCGATTTTTACGGCGGAGACCGGCACGGGGAGAATCTCTTTTCCAACTCCCTTCTTGCCCTGGACGCCGCCACCGGTGAACGGATCTGGCACTACCAGTTTGTACGGCATGACCTCTGGGACCGGGACCTTCCTGCAGCTCCCTCTCTGATCACCGTTCGGCATGGAGGGCGGCAAGTTGACGCTGTTGCACAAACCACCAAAACCGGCCACGTCTTCCTGTTTCACCGGGAGACAGGGGAACCACTCTTTCCAATCGAAGAGGTGGAGACACCTCTTTCCGATCTGGCAGGAGAGGAGGCCTGGCCTACACAGCCGCTTCCGGTTCTTCCGGAGCCGTTTGCCCGGCAGGATTTTGGAGAAGAGGATATCACCGACATCTCACCGGAATCTCATACCGCTGTTATGGAACGGTTCCGGGAGGTCCGCTCCGGAGATACATGGGAGCCGCCCAGTGAAGAAGGTACCCTCATCTTTCCCGGTTTCGATGGCGGGGCGGTGTGGGGGGGTGCAGCGGTTGACCCCGAAACGGGAATTCTCTATGTGAATTCCAATGAAATGCCCTGGATCCTAACCATGGTAGAGGCCGAAAGAGAGGGAACGGGCCAGGCCTCTCCGGGGCGGCGTATTTTCGCCCTGAACTGTGCCGCCTGCCATGGAGCTGACCGTGCCGGAGACAACCAGGGTATCTATCCCTCCCTGATAAACCTTGAGGATCGCCTTTCCGAGAACGAGATCCGCAGCACGATCGAAGAGGGGCTGGGGATTATGCCCTCTTTCGGATACCTTACGGACGATGAAACCGATGCCCTCATCGCCTGGCTTACCGGAACAGAGATGGACGAACAGGAACCCGGCCCGTTCAATATCCGGGAACTGCTGCAAATTCCCTATGCCCATACCGGCTGGCACCGGTTCCTCGACCCGGAGGGATACCCCGCCATCAAACCGCCCTGGGGAACACTCAATGCGATCGATCTCAACAGCGGAGAGACGCTCTGGCAGGTTCCGCTTGGTGAATTTGAGGAGCTGACCCAACGGGGAATACCGCAAACGGGAACGGAGAATTACGGAGGGCCGGCGGTCACGGCTGGCGGAGTACTCTTTATCGGGGCTACCCAGGACGAAAAGTTCCGTGCATTTGACAAACAGACCGGAGAGCTGCTATGGGAGACCTCGCTACCGGCGGGTGGGTACGCGACTCCGGCTGTCTATGAGGTTAACGGCAGGCAATACATCGTCATCGCAGCAGGCGGCGGAAAGATGGGTACACCCTCCGGAAATTCATACATCGCTTTTTCATTGCCGGCTGTGGAGTGATTCCGGATCATTCAATCTTTATTTGATTATTGCTGAGTTTCAATACCTCCTGTTTCTGGCGATTCCCAAATAACCAGTGCTGGCTGTGTATTGAACTGTTCACCCCATCTTCTGTCCAAGTAGAATTGGCGATTTTAAAAAAAAATTCAACTTTTTTGTCAGGGTAAACAGGACGATCCGTGTATATATCGTTGAAGAGATCGGTATGGTTCCCTGCCACAGTAGGAGCAACCTGCCGGATTGAATCTTGGAGTCTGTCGGACTCCTAACAACCGATATCATAATACTCCGAAAATGTCTATTCAACCATATTCCAGAAGTTTTCAGGTTACAATCGCCGGAATTCTTTTTCTCCTATGTCTATGGGTCACTGCTTGTGACGAGGTTTTTGACCCCTATCAGCCAAACGATCAGTACCACTACTCTATTTACGGCTACCTGGATGCCACGGCAGACACTCAGTGGGTACGGATTATGCCGGTTCGGGAAGATTTCACGCTCGACCCGGACCACCCCATCGACGCAACGGTGATGCTTGAACATGTCGAATCCGGGCATACAGTCACGATGAAAGATACCCTGATCAGCTATGCTCATGGTGTCTATGCCTGGAACTTCTGGACAGATATGGAGATTCGGCCGGAGGAGACCTATCGTCTTACTGCTACCCGGACGGATGGTCTGCTCAGCCGGGCTCAGGTCAGGGTTCCCCCCGATTTTCCTGTTCCAACTGTTCGAATGACTGAAAATCCGAGGGTGGTTACCATTAAAGGGGTAGAGAAACTGGCGGATGCCAAGGTTGTATATAGTGGAGTTGAACATACAGGAGGCCTATTTCGAGTAATATTTCCTCATCTTGAGGACAGCCTGCACCTTGAAACAGGGGGGTATCAGGTGTTTATTGATACCAGAAGACACAATCTGATTCTTGACGCCATCTCTGTCCCGATCAGAGACCGTCAGATCTTTATCGCTTCAGCCGGGCCAGAATACCACAATTTTGGACTCATAGATGAAAAGATCATCGCACTGCCGGAAGGCATCTCCAACATTGAAAACGGGATCGGGTATCTCGCCGGGATCGTCAGCAAAACGATCCCGTTTGAAAGCTGTCATGACGAGGAAACCCGTCAACTGATCCCCTGTGAACCGGAAACACCTGTCTGGTGAGGAAAAGGTTCAACTCCTCACATATTCAGATAGGCTCCGTTCAGATAGAGAATGGCTGGATCATTTTTCAGGATTTCGACCTTCTCAACCTCGCCGATGATAAGGGTGTGATCCCCCGCATCCACCCATTTGTAGGGAGAACATTCAAGTACGGCGACGACATCCTCCAGAATCGGGACACCTTTCTCGCTGAGACGGTAAGCGATCCCCTCAAATTGCTCCTCATCACTCTGGTCGGGAAGGGCAAACCGGGTGCAGAGCTCATCCTGAGCAGCATGCGGAATCTGAACCACAAAGGAGTCACACTCTTGCAGGATCTCGTGCATCTGAGACTCCTTCTCAACATTGAATGAGATCAGCGGAGGCTCCATAGAGAGGCTGGTAAAGGAGCCGATGGTGATTCCTCTGGTTGAAGATCCGTTGCTGGCCGTGACAACTGTTACCGGAAACGGAATTTGCCGCATTACATTGATCAGATCCTCCGCCCGCTTGTCTTCCGATGCCATTGTACCTTCTGTTTGGTTACCCCTGAGTGTTCCTATTTCTCGACGAGAATCCAGCCCTCTTCGTCAATCATCCGTTTTGCATACTTCCATTTGACCTCTTTCACTTCGCTGGTACTCATATTCTGCACCTTCACGTAATCATTTCGCCCCGGCTCATCCTCCACAGTCACAGGCTGCCGTTTCTGCCCGGGAGCGGCGGCCTGCTGCCCTCCGTTTTGTGGCTGTTGTGCACCGCGGAAACCCATGTTGGTGGAGTCGGCATGCTGCGTTTTCGCCTTGTCGATATCCACCTTCGATTTCTGTTTCTGAGCCTGCTGTACCCTGGAGGGATCGGCCTGCATCTCCGGAATCGACTTCCAGATCAGGGAGATGGCATCCTGGTTGATGTTGTCCAGCAACTGCTTGAACATCTCGAATGCCTCTTTTTTGTATTCCAGAAGCGGATCTTTCTGCCCGAATGAGCGGAGTCCGATCCCCTCTTTGATCGTATCAAGTTCCCGGAGGTGCTCCATCCACTTGTCATCAATGGTTGAAAGAATAGCCGTACGCTCCAAAGCCCGCGCCACTTCACGCCCTTCATTCTTCGCCGCCCGTTCCACATCGACCACGACCCGCATCCGGCGGAGGCCGTCGGTAAAGATTACCTGAATCTTGCTGGGTTTCTTCTCGGCATCGGAAGCCTGAATCTGTTGCACAACCTGGTAGAGTGGCTCAGCAATCATCTTCTCCTTGTTCCGGTATACGTCGAACGCCCGTTCGATGACATGGTCAATCAGGCCGTCCTCGCCCATCCTGGCCCACTCGTCCCGGTCGATCTCGATATCCACGGCCAGATGGCGCAGAACTTCATCCCGGAGCTCTTCAAACTGCCCTTCCGGGAAATAGGTCAGTACCAGGTTTTCGGTGAGGTCTTCCAGCATATCGAAGATGTCGTTCTGGAGCTGGTCGCCCCGGAGTGCATTTTTCCGGCGTGAGTAGATCACCTTCCGCTGGTTGTTCAGGACATCGTCATATTCAAGTTGCTTTTTCCGAATGCTGAAGTTGTTCTGTTCCACCTTCTTCTGCGCCCGCTCCAGAGATTTGGAGACCCAGGGGTGCTGAATCACCTCCCCCTCTTCAAAGTTGAGCCGGTCCATAATGCTTGCAATCCGTTCGGACCCGCCGAAGAGCGCCATCAAATCGTCCTCCAGAGAGACAAAAAACTGAGTCTCTCCCGGGTCACCCTGCCGCCCTGCCCGCCCGCGAAGCTGAAGGTCAATACGGCGCGATTCATGCCGCTCGGTTCCAAGGATTGCCAGCCCTCCCAGCTCTATCACTTCAGGTGTAAGTTTGATATCGGTACCCCGCCCGGCCATGTTGGTGGCCACCGTCACCGCGCCCGGTTTCCCGGCATTGGCGACGATTTCGCTCTCGCTGGCGTGTTGTTTCGCATTCAATACGTTGTGTTGGATATTCGCCCGCTTCAGCATCCGGCTGAGGGTCTCGGAGACATCCACACTGGTGGTTCCGACAAGCACCGGCTGCCGCTTCTCGTGGTACTCGCGAATCTTCTCGATCGACGCGTTGTACTTCTCCCGTTTGGAACGGAAGATCAGGTCATCCTTGTCATCCCGTATAATCGGTTCATTGGTCGGGATGATCACCACATCCAGGGAGTAGATCTCGTTGAACTCGCCCTCCTCTGTGGCGGCGGTACCGGTCATACCGGCCAGCTTGTGGTACATCCGGAAGTAGTTCTGCAGGGTTACCGTCGCATAGGTCTGGGTGGCTGCCTCCACCTTCACCTTCTCTTTCGCCTCGATCGCCTGGTGAAGCCCGTCCGAATAGCGCCGTCCGGAGAGGACCCGGCCGGTGTGTTCATCCACGATCTGGACCTTTCCTTCCTGTACGATATACTCCTCCTCTTTTTCAAAGAGCGTGTAGGCTTTCAGAAGCTGGTTGATTGTGTGAATCCGGTCACTTCGTTCGGCAAAGAGGCGGTGAATCTCGCTGAATTTCTGCTCCCGCTCCTTTTTCACTTCGTCACGGATCTCCTCCGTCTTCTTCTCCTTGTAATCATCGCTGAATTCGTCTTTCGACCTGATCTCGTCGATTCGCTCTTTTTCCAGCCGTTCGACCTCCTCTTCGATCTCGGAGGTCTCGACACCCAGGTCGGGGATCACGAACATATCGGGGTCCTCATCCTTGTGTGTAAGAAATTCCCGCCCCTTTTCGGTCATCTCGATCGACTTCATCTTCATGTCGACCGCATAGAAGAGATACTCATCCACAAACGGCATATTCTTGGCGTTATCCGCCAGATAGATCTTTTCTGTCTGCTGCATCAGCTTCTGCCTCTTCGGGTCCTGCATCATTTTTCGGAAGCGGGAGTTTTTCGGAAATCCGCGGTAGGCGCGGAACAGGGCGAGGCCGGCCTCCTCTTCATTCCCCTCCTCTATATGCTTGTCCGCTTCAGCTACCAGCTCCGAAACCATTTTTTTCTGTGCTTTTACCAGAGCCTCGACACGGGGCATCATCTCCTCATACTTCTGCGAATCAGATCCTTGTGGAACCGGCCCGGAGATGATCAGCGGCGTTCGAGCCTCGTCAATCAGAATCGAGTCAACCTCATCAATAATCGAAAAGTGATGATCCCGCTGCACAAGCTGCTCGGATTCGATCACCATATTGTCCCGCAGGTAGTCAAACCCGAATTCGTTGTTCGTACCGTAGGTGATATCCGCCCTGTAGGCTTTGCGGCGCGCCTCGGAATTGGGATCGTAGTGGTCCACACAGTCCACCGTCAATCCGTGAAAATTGAATATCGGTTCGTTCCACTCCGCATCCCGCTTGGCCAGGTAGTTGTTGACGGTTACGACATGGACCCCGCGGCCGACAAGTCCATTCAGGTAAGCCGGAAAGATAGCAGCAAGGGTTTTTCCCTCCCCGGTTTTCATTTCGGCGATCTTCCCCTGATGCATCGCAATCGCACCGACGAGCTGTACGTCGTAGGGAATCATATCCCACTCGATTTCAGTGCCCGCAACTTTCCATTTCTTTCCGACGAACCGGCGGCAGGTATCTTTCAAGACAGCATATGCTTCCGGAAGAATATCCTCCAGAACCCCTTCGATTACATCCAGCCACTCCTGCTTGAGCTGATCCAGTGTATCGGCCAGCTCTCTGCGCTCCTCCAGGGTGATCGACTCGTCATTGCTGTCCATCTTCTCCTTAATCGCTGCAATCTCTTCATCCAGATCTGCCGTTGCATCCCGAAGCATCTGCCGGAAAGATTCCGTTTTTCCCTTCAGCTCCTCATCGCTCAACGACTTGATCTCCTCTTCAAAACTCTTGATTTCGTCTACAATGGGCCAGATTCCCTTTAGGTCCCGTGAACTTTTGGTCCCGAATATTTTTGTAAGGACGTTGGTAATTTGCTCTAACATGGATTCAACTCTGAATTTGAATGGTTTGCAGTCTGTTAAGTTACGGTTTCACCTCTGCCAGTTCAAATTTATTAAACTGTCGACAACACGGTTTATTATGGAACAGGGGATTAACAGATTAACTGATTCCCGGCTCTCAGCTCGCAACTCCTGACTTCCGTGTTCTGTCTTCCGACCTGTAAAAAAGCTTCTCCCTTACGAAAATTCTTTTTACCTTTCTGGTCTATCCAAAAACCGATAGTTTTTAACGCACAAGATATTCAGGACCATGAAACGGACGTATCAACCCAGCAAACGACGGCGAACAAACAAGCATGGCTTTCGTAAACGTTCCCAATCCAAGAGCGGACAGGACGTTTTAAGACGCCGCCGTGCCAAAGGGCGCCACAAGTTATCAGTGAGCAATGAAAAGGGACCCAAATAGAGAAACGGGTCCTGCAAGTCCTGACTTCTCTCTGCCAAAATCCGGTATACTGCGTGGCAAACGAAACTTTGAACGTCTCTTTGAGCGTGCCACTGTTTTGAAATCACCCTCTCTGCATTTCCGCTACAGGGTGTACAAGGAGCCGCAGGAAGGGTGCCGGATCGGATTCATCGCAAGCAAACGGCTTGGAAATGCTGTTACCCGCAACCGGGTAAAACGGCTCCTTCGGGAATCCTACAGAACCCATCAGGCCCACCTGGCCGGCCTTTTTGCCACCCGGCAATTTGGATTTCACGGCGTACTCATCGCCAAATCCCCGGATCTCACATTGCAACGTGTAAACGAAGAATTGATCCCCCTGCTCGAACGCACCCGGCAACACCTCTCGAGAATCAGCGAAGGAGAGACCCCTCACGCCACCAATAAATCGTAACAGGAAGCTATTTTGGACAGAAATACCGTCACAGGGCTTATACTGATCTTTTTTATCATGATGGCCTGGGCCTACTTCACCATGCCGAGCCCGGAAGAACTCCAGCAGCAACGACAGGAGCAGGCACTGCAGGACAGCCTCGCAGCGATCGAACAGGAGAACAACCAGCTGGCGGCAGATCAGGAACCCGGCCAGGAGCCGGACACAACAACCGGGCTCCCTCCGGAACAGGAAGTACAGCCTGAAGCACCAGCCTTGGGGGTATTTCAGCCGGAAGGGGTTAGCGATACCACCTATACGGTCGTTGAGACCTCCAAATATGAGGCCGTATTCACGAATCTCGGTGCAGGCCCCTCCTTCTACGAGCTGAAAGAGTACAATACCGGCGATCAGACTCCGGTTCAGATGATCGGAGACACAACCCGCTCCGCCTACTATCTCGGCTTTCTCTCCAGCCAGAACTACAATATTGAAACCGACCAGATCCTCTTTCGCCAGATCACCGAAAGAGAAGAGATCCGGCTGAATGGAAATGCAAGCGATCAGCTTCAATATGCACTGGAATTGGCGGATGGCGGCCGGATTCTCTATACCTACACGTTTCACGCCGAGCGGCACGCTATCGACCTGGACATCCAGATTGAAGGGTTGTCCGACCAAATCATCGGAAATGTGGTTGACTTCGGCTGGAAACCGCGCCTGAACTTTACCGAAGCGGACCGGATGCAGGACGCTCAGTACTCCTCCGCCTACATCTATGCAGGAGGAGTACTGGAGAACTTTACCGTTACCGGGCCAGGCAGCAATGACATGACGGTAAACGGGACCGTCGACTGGGTCTCCACCAAGACCAAATTCTTTACCCAGATCATCAAACCTCTCTCCGGCACCGTCTCTGCCCACATGGAAGGTGAACTGAATGGTCCGAACGATGACCCCGCCACAATCCATCACTATCAAACCTCCGTTCAATCCTCCATCCCCGATAACGGACACCTCAATTACGAACTCTATCTGGGCCCGCTGGACTACTATGAGCTGAGTGAGTTTGACGACCATGCCTTTGATATGGTCGATATCAGCTATGCCTGGATGCGCTGGTTTGCCGATCCGCTGGTCCGCTGGGTCATCATTCCCTATTTCACATTCGCCAGTGACTACATCGCCAATTTCGGAGTTCTCATTATCCTATTTGGTATTCTGATCAAGCTGGTTCTCGCCCCGCTGACCAAGAAGAGTTTCGAAAGCATGGCGGCCATGCGTGAGCTGCAGCCGCAGATGAAGGAACTCCAGGAGAAGTACAAGGACAATCCGAAAAAGCAGCAGGAAGAGACGATCAAGCTCTACAAAAAGGCGAAGGTGAACCCGCTGGGCGGCTGTCTCCCGATGCTTCTTCAGTTCCCCATTTTGATTACACTCTGGATGTATTTCCAGAGCTCCATTCTGCTGCGGCACGAACCGTTTCTCTGGGCGGCTGATCTCGCTTCCCCGGATTACATCCTGGATCTGCCTTTTGCAATTCCTTTCATGGGTGATCAGATTGCAGGTTTTGTCCTGCTCATGACGGCAGCCATGTTTGTACAGACCAAGATATCGGGAGGTATGAGTTCCGGCTCCGCACCGTCCGGCGCGCCTAATATGAAAGCGTTCACCTATGTGATGCCGGTCATGCTGCTCTTTATCTTCAACAACTTTGCAGCCGGCCTCAGCCTCTACTACCTGGTGTACAACGTGATGTCGATCGGCCAGCAGTTTCTGATCAACAAGAACATCAATATCGATCTCAACGGAGACGACGAGAAGAAGAACAAGCGACGGCCCAAAAAGCGGAAATAGCATCTCTCCGCTGTGGCCGGCAGGTCTTCTCTGAACCCTGGCTACCGCACCCGTAAGCCGAATCTATGAGATTCACGAACCTGGATGATGCCAACACCTGGCTTGAAGAGCAAAAACAGTTTCGGCCGGGATGGAGAGAGATGATCGGCTGATATCAAAAAAGGTTTGATAGAAGAATTGAAAGTTCTTACATTTACAATTCTTCTGCAAAAGCGGAAAAACCAGTTTAAACCAAGAGTTTGATGAGCTTGCAAATGACCTGTACCACTATCAGCCTGATTCACGCCTGCACAGCCATGTGCTGTTGCTGTCTGTGTACCCAGGGGAGGTAGTGGAACTCACAAGCTCATGAAGTATTGAGTTTTTTGATCAACCCGCTGCTTCTCCCAGGTAGTGGGTTTTTTGTTTTCAGTAACACAACTTCCCATCTGCCTGTACATCCGGGTTGCTATCATAAAAAACTCTCCGATATCCGGAACATTCACGACACACTTTTTTTCATAAAACAATCAGTTGTAACGACACGAGGAAACCAATGAAGAACCGAAGCTGGAAAGAGACTCTTCAGGACAAGATGCCCGAACAGTATGCCTATGAGATAGACATTTTCGAAGGGCAGATGGAATTGATGAAGCAGGACAAACTGGATGAAAAAGTATTTGCTGAAACGCGGCTGAGGCGAGGTGCCTACGGGCAGCGCTACGACAACGGCCAGCGGTACGACGGAATCCAAAACCAGAAGCTGGACTATCCGCAAAAAATTCACAAGGGAACGGATACCGAATGGGACGCCCCCGGCATGCAGCGGATCAAGATTCCCTATGGAGGGATGACCATTGAACAGATGGAAGCCCTGGCCGAGGTAGCCGACGAGTATGCAGACGGTGTACTGCACATCACGACCCGACAAGATATTCAACTTCACTTTGTTCACATTGAGGATACTCCCGACATGATGCGGCGGCTTGCGGCAACCGGGATTACGACACGTGAAGCATGCGGAAACTCGGTCCGGAATATTACCGGCTGCCCGCTGGCAGGCGTCTGCCGGACGGAGTCCTTCGATGTGACCCCCTACTCCGATGCGATGACCCACTTTCTGCTTGGGCACGACGACGTCCAGGACTTCGGACGGAAGTTCAAGATCGCCTTTTCCGGCTGTGAACACGAGGCATGCGGGCTGGTACGGCTGCACGATCTCGGCCTGATTGCCAAAGTCAAAGAGGTCGGCGGCGAACAGAAACGGGGCTTTGACGTCTATGTCGGCGGAGGCCTCGGAACCATCCCTCACCAGGCGAAGGTTCTCTATGAATTTCTGCCGGAGGAGGAGATTCTTCCTGTATCTCAGGCGATTTCCAGGGTCTTTGCCCGTCTCGGCGAGAAGAAGAACCGAAACCGTGCGCGGATTAAATTCCTTGTCGCCAAACTGGGTATCGAGGAGTTCCGCGAGCTGGTGGACGAGGAGCGCAAAACCTTGCCGTATGACGAACGATGGACCGCCTACCTGGACGATATCAACAAATTTGAAGAGGAGCCGGTACGAATGCCGGCTTTCCTGAATGGAGAGTACCGCCCGGACGGATTTGACGAGTGGTTCTCCACCAACATCTATCCACAGCGGCAGGAGGGATACAATGTAGTAACCATCAACCTGCCCCTGGGGGATATTACCACAAAGCAGATGTTTCAGCTGGCGGACATCGCCCGCAAATATGTCGGGGACGCTGTCCGGACTACCGTAGAGCAAAACCTCGTTTTGCGATGGGTCTCGGAAGTGGATCTGCCGGACCTTTACAAGGAACTGAAAGCAGTTGGCCTGGCTGATCCTGGTGCGGGCACTCTGGTTGACATCACCTCCTGCCCAGGCACCGATACCTGTAAACTGGGTATCTCCTCCTCCCGCGGGCTCGCCGGGGAACTGACGGAACGGCTGATCGCAAAGAAGGAGAGCCTCCCGCAAGAGGTCCGCGACCTGAAAATCAAAATCAGTGGTTGCTTCAACTCCTGCGGCCAGCACCATGTATCCGATATCGGATTTTATGGCAACAGCCGGAAAGTAGGGAATCACCGGATGCCCCACTTTCAGGTGGTCCTCGGCGGCCAGTGGGATAACAATGCCGGAAGTTACGGAATGGCCATTGGCGCCGTTCCCTCCAAGGCGGTTCCACAGGTGCTGGAAGGAATTACCGACCGCTACATGAAGGAGAGGAAGGAAGATGAATCATTCCAGGAGTGGACCGGCAGATTCGGGAAGCGGGAAGCACGCGAACTGATCCGCCCTTACATGGATACTCCGGACTTCCAGGAAAAACCCGACTACTTTACCGATTGGGCAGACCCCCGTCTCTTTACAATGGATGATATGGGTGTAGGCGAGTGTGCCGGCGAAATGGTCTCACTCTTCTCGATCGAGATCTCCAAAGCGGAATCGGAAGTGTTTGAAGCACAGGTCTCCCTGGAGGAGAAGGAGTACAAGCGAGCATACGATCAGGCCTACAAGTCAATGATCCTTGCCGCCCGGTCTCTGGTACGCACCCAGTTCCTGGATGTCGGGGATGATCCCGATACCATCGTCCGGGAGTTCAAAACACGCTTTTTTGACACAAAACTCTTTTTCGACCAGTTCGCAAAGGGGAAATTCGGCCGCTACCTGCTGGACAGGTACGAAGAGTCTGTTGCAAATCCCGACAAGGATACCGCACACCAGATTGTTGAGGAGGCGCAACTCTTTATCGAGGCGACGCACTCCTGCGAAATGAACATGAGCCAGGCAGCAGCAGCAGAGGAGTAGTTCTAACAAAATGAATGAACAGCACAAATACGCAATGAGCAGCCCCAAACGACTACAGGTAAAACTGTTTTTTGACGATTCAGTGAAAACAGAGATCAAATCGTTCATCCCGGTCTTTCACAAGTGGATCCAGAAGCAGGAGACCGGTGACTTGCTGATCGATGTCCACAACTATTCGCACATGCATCACGGCCCCGGCATCCTGCTGGTCGCCCACGAAGGCGATTTTGCCATCGACCTGGCAGACGGAAGAATCGGCCTGATCTACCGCAGAAAACGGGAATTCTCAGGAGCCATCAGAGACCAGCTGACGCTTGCGCTACAACGGGCCGTTAGCGGTGCACTCCGGCTGGAGGATGACAAATCCCTGGAAGAGAACCCTGTTTTCCTTACCAATGAAGTGGAGATCCGCCTTCTGGACCGGCTCAACTACCCGAACAAAACAGAGGTGTATGAATCGGTAGAACAGGATCTCCGGGAAACCGTAGAAGAGCTGTTCGGTTCGGGAACTGTCTCGCTGGAGCAGGTTGAAAACGATCCGAGAGACCCCCTGACAGTCCGGGTTCAGATCAGGAAAGCACCCACTCTGAAGGAACTTGAAGGGCGAATTCAACTCCCGGAGGAAGCAGTCGCAAAGGGGTAAACAGGCTCTGCTTCTATACGCCCCCCGCTCCCTACACTACCTCGTCTCGTACTTCAAAGAGAAGTAGGGGGCGAACGGTAGCTGGTCGACCCGACGGTGAGTGTAGACGTCGTAGTAGAACATATTGGCCTGGTCATAGGTATTGATCGCCCCGACCTGCAGGTCCAGGGAACCATTCCCGATCGAAAAGGAACGCTCCAGAGAGACATCCAGCCTGTGGTACGTTGTCATCCGGCCCTGGTAGAGCTCTTCGAGGATGACTCTCGGAACTCCATATTCATATTTGACAATGGGGAGCTTCTCCCGGAACCGGAGCATCTCGTCAAATCCCATCGGCTGGCTGAAAGGGAGGCCGCTTCCAAGCTGCCAACGAACCGAAGCAGTGTAATTTCCGGCACGGTAACTGGCCATGGAGTTGAACTGGTGGCGCCGGTCATGCGGGGGGTGATACGAGCGGGACTCTTCTCCGAACCAGGCAGGAAAATGAACCTGCGAGGAGTTGTAAGTGGTATGGGTAAATCCATAGCCGACAAACCCGTAAAAATTGTTTCGGTTCACCTCCAGCCGCAGATCCCCGCCATACACTTCCCCGTCCGCTTCTGCCAGTTCGGTCGTGAATTGAACAAGTGTGCTCCAGGTCGGGACGGAGAGATTTCGTAACCACTTCCGATACCCTTCCACCGAGAGCTGAACACCCGGCCAGAGAGTCTGACGCCACCCAAGCAAGGCGTGGACCGCCTCCATCTGTGAATCACCGGAGGGAGAAGACATCCAGGCAGTAAAGACCGAACCGGCATCCCGTGTACCAGTGATTCCCACCAGCGGCTGCCGATAGAGCCCGAAAGCGGCGCTGAGCTGCTGCTCTTCCCGGCCCCAGGGCTGCCAGGTCATCCGGAGTCGCGGGTCGATTGTCGGTGAGTAGGTCTCCTTGTGGAAGGCAAATGAGGCACCCGGCATGAGGGAGAGATTCCCGAGCGGAATGATTGTCTCTGTATAGAGCCCCGCACTCATCAGGTGCTCCGTATCGGTCTGCGGGCCACCGAACAGTTCACTCATATCGTAATCCAGGTTGTGGATATGGACATAGGCGCCATAATCAAACCGTACCGTTTGGAAATAGCGGGTTACGTTTACATCCAGATGAACACGGGTCACACTCGAGGAGAGTTCCGGGTCATCCGCCTGGCCCGTTTCGTTCGAGAGGTGGGAGATTCCGGCGTTAATATCGAAGAGCATATCCGAATCCTCCGGCAGGATCACACATCGGCCACTTCCCACCAGGTTGCTCCAGCGGATCACATCATCCTGCTCGATATCAAGACGTCCGCGGTCGTACGTCCGGATCCCCATCATGGAGCACCGGGTATCACTCACACCGAAATGGGTCATCTTCATATACTGGCTCTCAAACCGCAAGGGATACTGGTCTCCCAGAAAATGTCCGCTGGTCTCTTCCACCAGTGATTGCCGTGCCGAAACAACGAACGAGCTGCGCCCCGCTTCGATCGGGCCCTCGACCATCACTTCCCCGAGAAACGGGCTGATCGAGGCAGACCCCCTGCTGTTGTAGCGGTCTCCGTTTCTCATCCGGACATCCACGACCGACGAGGTTCGCCCGTTGTAGCGGGCTCCAAACCCGCCGGCGTAAAAATCGGCATCGGAAACCAGCTCTTCCGGGAATGCAGAGAAGAAGCCGAGGATGTGAAAGGGCTGGAAGATGAGGGCACCGTCAATCAGGATCATGTTTTCAGCCGGAGTCCCGCCCCGGATATAGAGATGGCCGCCCCGGTCTCCGGTCGTCACCACGCCCGGCATCGACTGAAGGTAGCTGGCCAGATCCCCGCCGCCGGCCGGCGTCGGTACCCGCCCGAAATCAGCGGCGGTCACCCGCTGGCGCCCCGCTTCAACTCCGGCAGCCCCGGCTCCGGTGGGAGCCACGACAATCTCATCAAGTTGTGTGTCATCCGGTGCCAGATCCAGGCTGACCGTGCGGGTTTCTCCCGGCTCCAGTTGCAGCGTATCGCGGTGCGTGACATACCCGATAAAGGAGATGGTCAGGTAGTACTCACCGGCCGGAAGCCCTGCTACCTGGTAAAACCCGTTCTGATCGGCGGACATCCCACGCAGATTATCGGCTTCAGGCTCTTGCAAAGCAACACTCGCACCCTCCAGGGGCTGGCCGGTCCCTTGATCGGAGATAATTCCCTGTACGGTCGCTGTTTGTGAGACTGCCAGATTCGGACTCCATAAAAGAACCAACATTGGCAGAATCAGAAAGATATATCGGGTCAGCTTCAATTGTGAAATACTCAATTTCTTTGTGTTTTTATTTGTCGATACAGTTTGAAACGTGTTCCATCTTCGTGTCTGATGAAGTGAATGTCCAGGTTCAGTGCGATCTGTTCCAGAACCTCCTGAATGGTTTGTCCCTCCCTGTATCTTCCCGTAACCGGAAGCTCGAGGAGTTCCGGATCCAACGGGTCCGTTTGAATCTCCACATCATACCATCTCTCCAGCCTTTTCATCACATTGTCAAGGCTGGTGTTTGTAAAATGGAGTTCCCCGTTCAGCCAGCCGAAGTGGGCTGATGGCTCCTCGATATCCGCTACGGTCAGGAAGCCGTTCTGGCCCAGTGCTGCCGACTGGTTTACCGTAACAATAGCAGATGAGGATTCACCGGCAGCGCGGCCCCGAAAGGAAACGACACCACTGGAAACGGCAATCTCTGAACGCTCCTCACCGGGATACTCCTGAACCCGGAATGAGGTGCCAAGCACCGTGGTTTCAGAGCGGTCCGTCTGAACGATAAAATCCTGCCCTTCCGAACGTTCCACGTCAAAGTATGCTTCCCCCTGCAGGTAGATCACCCGTGATCCGGACCGGTTGAAATCCCAGGGAATCCGGATCAGGCTTGCCGCGTTCAGATGGACAGAACTTCCATCCGGCAGATTGACCCGCATTCTCTCGCCTGCTGCTGTCGCGATTTCATCGTACCGGCTGGATTCCGGTGAAGCATCCGCTACCGGCCCGGCACCCTCGTCCTGCAGCCAGGAACCGGACGAAAACCACCCCATCCCGATCAGGAAGAGAATGATCAGGCCTGCTACGAGAGAGGTTGAATGCTCACGAACCCTTCCGGCAACCGGCTTTCGCAAAGCCTTTTTAGTCCGGGTCGCGTCACGTCCAAACTTCCGGACAATGGCTTCGTGCTCCGTTTCCACACCAGGCAGATGCTCCTCCCGGAACCTGTTCCAGTTCGCAGCCGTATCCCACTCTGTACTCTCCTCCACCGGGCTGCTCATGATCCGAAAGACGAAGAGCAGATACTCTTCGTTGTCAGGATCCTCTTCCAGCCACTCATGGACCTGCCGGATTTCCGTCCCGGAGCAGTCGCCCGAGAGGTATCGAACAAGCAGATTACGGTCGATATGAGGGTTTTTTTCGTTCATAAAGATATCCTATTCCAGTCTCTACCCATACTATACACAAGAAACCCCGTTTACCCTTACAAACTTTTTTAAAAAAAATTCAGATTCAGATAAAATATTCGAGTTTCTGCTCAAAATGCTGCAGAGAACGCCTCATTTGGCTCTCCACCGTCTTGATAGATATTTCCAGAATCTCTGCAATTTCACGATAGGTGAGCTGATCCGTGCGATGCATGAGAAAGATTTGCCGCCTTTTTTCAGGCAGGTTTGAGAGTGCTTTCTGAAATGCCTCCTCAAACTCCCTGTATTCCAGAGTGTCGGATCGGTGTAAGTCCATCTCCACCGGTTCCGGAATATCCGCCGGCAGCTCCCGATGTTCACTCTCTCTCTGTTGATGATTGATCGCCCGGTTCCGTGCGGCACGGTAGAGATAGGCGCGAAGGGTTCCGGAAGGCTGCAGGCTCGAACGATTTTTCCAAAGGCTCAGGAAGATACTGTGAAGGATATCCTCAACATCCCGCTTCGACCGGACCTGTCGCAACAGGTATTGTCCGAGCCGGGGATAGTAAAACCTGTAGAGATGCTCAAACGAAGCTTCATCATCTCTTCGCAACCCCTCAACCCAGCGATTCTCCTGCCGGAGCCGTTCATCATGGCTCGGCGAAGGCCGGATTCCTTCCTGCTCTGCAAATTGTTTAAAAAACCGAGGGGCCATAACGATCTGATTCGTCCTGTTAGAACCAGAATATAGAGAGATCGGGGAATCATGCAAAATAACACTAGTGTCGTGTCAGCCTCTCATATACGTTTTCCATCTTGGTGTGAACCATCCAGAACCCCTGCGGCTCTTTCCCCTCCAGCCGGTCTTCAAGTATACCGAGGTGGGTATGCCAGCCGGCGCCAACGCTGATGAGGACAGCGGGATCATCACCCAGACGAACGTGTGTAAGTATAAGCAACACCATATTGTTCTGTTTCGGGATCAACTCGTAAGTCACCTCCGATTCTTCACCGGTCCCTTCACCCCAGGTGTAACTCAGTTTTCTGGGCGGATCCCATTCGGTTACACGGCCTTCAAAATAGCTGCCGTTCTCCATCTGTTTGTACTTCTCGGGAATGGGTTCATCACTTTCGGAGAGATCCTTGTGTTTGAATCTGAATTCCACCTTGCCACCCACGCGAGGTTCCACATCTCCGGCGGAGAGCCATTTGGCTTTCAGTTCTGATTGAGTAAGATACTCCCAGATCCGCTCAGGCGGGCCGTGAAGCAGCCGTTCGAACTGAACCGTTCCGGGTTCGGGAAATATGCCGTGTTTTTTGTTCATATCGAGTTGAATTGGCGAACAATGGTAAGTCTTTTTCTTCCTTTTGTATCGGAATCACCAGTTTTCTTATCCATAATATTATGTTGTTGTGTTATTGTGGAGGATGATCTTCCCCTTTTAAAGTCGCCTCCAGTGAATCCAGCCGCTCGTTCCAGAATTTTCGGTACCGCTGTGCCCATTCGATTACTTCCAGAAGTTTGCGTGTATCGGCACGGCAGTACCGATTACGCCCTTCTTTATGGATCACTACCAGCCCGCATTCGTTCAATATTTTGATGTGTTTGGATACGGCAGGCCGGCTGATCTCGAACCGTCCGGCGACATCATTTACAGTCAGGGTTCTATTGGCAAGCAGATCAATGATCTGCCTCCGGGTCGGATCGGCTATGGCCTGGAAAATATCTTGCGGCATAATGAACTGTTAAATGTAACTGATTGGTTACAAATATATATGTAACCAATCAGTTACGCAAGAATATTTTCACGGGGTCCTTGAATGCGGGATGGCTGGTATGCAAGATCGGAGCTTCCTACAAAATAGTGTAAGGATTATTCCATTGGAGTTGATTCATGCTCCATATCGAGGTGAAAGGAGTAATTCAAAGGGTAGGCAGAATAATTACCACGGAGGGGTGGCCTGCTCATTACACGGTATTACAGCAACAGATCCTTCTTCATGACAATTTTTATATGGAATCGTCTTACTTACAATTCCGGCCAGATAGCCGACCCCATTCTCAATATTCGAGACTCCTTCGGGAAGAGCAAATACATGTTCATGAATGTTTGGAAAATATTGATAGTCCGGACCAGCCGCCGCTATAAAAATATGTGGTTCATATCTGGAATCAGGTCTTAAAAAATGATTGATAGCAACCGGTGGAATTAATTGAAAGAACGTTCCGACATATTGATAATCTTCTGCCGGATCCATCACAATTAACAAATCTCCGGTTGCTGTACGAACACTATCTTTCAAATGAGAACGGGCTACAATATACTCTTCATTCGTTTCCGCATATCTTGCAAAGTAGATTGTTTGAACATCAGCGAGCTGTTCTACATCTTCAATAAATACAAAAGCTTCATTTGGAATTCCGCTTGTAAAATGAATTCGTACAGAGGGAGTTGGGAAATCCGCTGGCAAAGTCGTCGTTGCCTGGCTGGCGGCTTCGTCTGACCGGGTTACTACAACACGATATGTCTGTTCCGGCTTCAATTTCATCGTTGTCCAATAATTGTATGCATAAACTCCATGTGGATAAGTAAATAGCGAATCACTCATCACTACCGTCTCTCCGGTCTCGATATGTTCCAGAGTCACTGTCGCGTCAATCGGTTGTTCGGGGTCCAGCAGAAAATCCTCCCGTACCGGCATCACTCGTACCCACTGCGTGTCGGCCGAGGAGTCCAGGTAGCCATAGATCGAAAAGTGGTACCGGTCGTTTTCGATCCAGGGCTCGAAGGTTTCGTTGCAGCCAGACAGGGAGAGGAGGCCGGTGAGCAGCAGGAGAAGAACACCGGGTACGATTCGGCGGGAACCATCTCCGCCTGTGCGCTGTGGCTGAAATGAGGCCAACGTTCGGCGCCGAAGTCCAGCAGGCATGTGAATGCGGGATGGCTGGTTGGGATTCATCTCTGTAAAAAAGTTCCGGTTCAGGTTGAAGAGGGAGCTACACAGCCAAAACAGGCACCTTCTGACTGGTACTATCCCTTGTTTCTCCTGTATACACACATAACCCCGTTTACCCTTACAAACTTTTTTACTGGCTCAAGTTGCACGCTTACAAAAAAGTCTCCTGTAAAATACGCCTGTGGGAAATTTGACTCTCCGGTCGTTGGTATTATGCCATTGTTGGCATCAATTGTCTTCTGGCCTGAAAATCTTTATTTTAAATTATGACGATCGAACAAAAGAAAATATCGCTTATTAACTGGATAACAACT
>JBBDRW010000146.1:0-21760 GCA_040905265.1 Balneolaceae bacterium
TAAAGGTCCAGGCCTGGATATCCATGGTACAAGCGTTCGATTGGGTTGGTTAGTGTTGCCGGTTACCGGAATTCAGCACCGGATACAAAGGGAAGATTCGGTGCTGCTGAATCCGCTACTCTTCGTCAAATTCAAATTCACGGTCCAGCTTATTCATCCTGAAGATGTAGACAAAAATCAGAATGATAAATACATACTGGGAACCCTGTTGGGCAAACCAGAATCCGAGCTTGAAACCGCCGATGCGAATCGCGTCCAGCTGATCGACAAACAAGATGCCAAACCCGTAGGATGCGATAAACCAGATAGAGAGCAGAATTGCCAGCAATCTGAGATTGCGCCGCCAATACTCGTTAGCCATTTCTTTCATACGAATCTGTTTTGTTTGTCTTTATTTCAAAATGGGAGAGTTTTAACCATCTATTACAGAGCGTACTCCTCTTCCCCGATCACCTGCCTCTCACCCGTTCGGATAGACTCTGCAGCTTTCGATGAAAAAACAACCGCATCATACCCCTCCTTATACCCGACCATGGCGGGAAACGGCCCGAAGTTATTGTTATCCAGAAACGAGTCCAGGGAATAAAAGAGAGGGGATTCCACATTCGGGTCGTCGGCATAGGGGTCGACACCCTGTGCATCCAGTTGTGTGGCGTCTGCTACAAGAGCGATTCCGATCTCCCTGTGAAAGCGGTCTTTTCGTGCATAGACCTCCCAACCGATCATCGGGGCATCCACCTCTTTGAACATCCAGGCCTGTTTGTCGCGAAGCAGAATGGTACTGTCACTTCCGTAAAACATATCGTAACGGCCGTCAAAGGAGGTCGTAAGGCTGCAGACACAGGTCAGATGGATGCCACTGGGATACTCAACAATCACCTGAATGTTATCGGGTACCTCCCGGCCGTCCCTCCAGTGGAGAAGCTGGCCGAACCCGTGTATCACAGACGGCCGCTCATTCACATACCAGGAGGCGAGATCGATGTGATGCAGTCCGATTTCACCTGCAAGCCCCATAGAGAGGGCAGGGTCCAGCCTCCAGTTCAGCTCATTTGCCCGCTCGGACGTTGCAGATGCTCGTCTCCAGCTCGTCTTGTTGTGCCACTGGGTACGAATATTGGTTGTCCTTCCAATAGCACCGCTCCGGATAAACTGAAATACATCCCGGTGCTGGGGATTAACCCTGTACTGTTGCCCGACCTGAAAAATCTGACCGGTGGCACCCCGGGCTGCTTCAGCAATCTCCCTTGCATCCTCCACACTGTTCGCCATGGGCGCTTCACAGTAGACATGCTTGCCGGCGTCCAGGGCCGCCAGGACAATCTCCTTATGGTTATGGGTCGGAGTGGCTACAATGACTGCCGGTATCTCCTGATCATTCAGGAGTTCACGGTAATCTTCATATCCGGCAGCGTCCGGATAGTCGCGCCCGGCCCGGGTTACCATAATGGGAAACGAATCGCTGATAGCGGCAATCCGGGCTTTCTCATTTCGCTCCAGAGTGGATGCAATTTCTCTGCCCCACTCACCATACCCGATAATGCCAACAGGTATCTGATCCTGCGGTGCAACCGTGGTATAACGGACGGCTTCTGCCTCTTCCATCGCTTTCCCCCGCAGTCTCTCTCCTGCAGCCATCGGCGCCAGAGATGCAAGTGAAAATTTCTTCAAAAAGTCTTTTCTGTCCATTCCCATTTTTTCACCCTTTTTCTATTGGGAGGCTTTGAAAAACCCGGCTCATTTTTTACACGAGACGCGTTTCTCACGGAGCAATAGCGCGTGATATTGAGCAATCCGCCAGCCGGCGGATGCAAAGCCTCCTACTGTTCAATCACCGTATGATTTTGCAATAATACAACATAACGAGACACTTCAGGCATCGTTCCCATTACCTCCCCGGAATCGGCTCCCAATACAAGCATCGCCGTGGAACAGGCATCTGCAACGGTTGCATTCGAAGCCGTACAGGCAGACAGAATAGCACCCTCTACGGGGAGCCCCGATCTGGGATCAAGAATATGCCCGATCCTCTTTCCACCCGCTTCAACTGTTTTTCCCATAATGGTTGAGACCGACAGAGCTTCATCAATCAGCAAGTAACTTCTGAACGGCTCTTCACTCTCACCGGCTTCGGAAACGGGGTTACGGAGTACAATACGCCATCCGGTACCGTCGGGAGATTCCCCCCAGGCCCGAACGGTACTAGTCCCTCCGTGAATCAGCGCATGATCCACACCAGATTCCCGGAGGAGCCGGGCAGCCCGGTCAATCGCATACCCTTTTCCTACGGCACCCGGATCGAGCAACAGGCCAGGAGTTTTGAAACGGACCGAACGATCCGGTTCATTGAATTGAAGATGATGAATTCCGGTAGAACGCACAGCCTGCTCAATCTCTTCATGACCCGGCGTGATATCTCTGTCACCAGCCAATCCCCAGGCCTTCATCAGGGGCCCAACCGTCGGATCAAATGCCCTCCTGGTACGGCGGGACAATTCGGCAACCTCCGTAAGAAAGATGTAAAATTCATGATCCAGCACAACAGGCCTGCTACCAGCAGTTGCATTAAGCCGGGACAGAAGACTGTTCGAACGATAGAAACTGAGTTTCGACTCAATCCGCTCTATTTCCCGTATAGCCTCTTCCCCGGCTGCACGCAACTGTGACGACGAAACACTGCCACGCAGTACCAGCTCGAACCGGGTGGCCATAGCATTGCAGGCGAGCCGTACTTCCGTCAACCGTCAGGAGAGTTCGAGTGTTCCGTAGGTAATCGGATCGATAACCGTACCGCTGCCATTTGTGATGACACGGGTCTCCGGATCGAAATAGAGCATATGGCCCAGACGTTCGGACATCTCAGCGAGAGAAAGTACGGTCTGAACCCGGATACCAAGGTCGATGTTTCCGTTTGGAGTAATTCCGGTCCGTACAGCGTCGAAGAAGTTTGCAATATGCGCCTGGACATCAACACCCGGCTGGATATCATCGTGCTCTTCGCGATCCACCAGATCAGCAAACGGCCGCTCCGGACGCAACTCCAGCCGGTTTCCTGCAAAGTAGAGCGTCGCTTCATGGCCGCGGATTACCTGGCCGAGCCCCTGTTCGTTCACCGTGCTTCCGGTTACCATAATGGTAAGGCCGTTCGGGAATTCAGCCATCAGTTGGGTATTGTCCGGCACATCCCTGTCTGTTGTAATCTTTCGGGTACCCATTCCGACTACCCTTACAGGGAATTGAGGCTCTCCGGTTGCGATCAACAGCGGGTGAACCCTGTGTGCGAGCAGGTCTCCGAGGATTCCAGCGCAATAGGGGTAGTACTTTCTCCAGCGGTGATACTCGTCCGGGCTAAAGGGGCGCGATGAAACCGGGCCGAGCCACTCGTTCCAATCGATCGTATCAGTAGAGAGATCCGGATCGATACCGTAGTTCCATTCACCGTTCGGATTGTTTCTCATATAGGAGTCCTGAGCCAGAACCGGCGCGCCGATCTTGCCGGCGCGAACCATCTCTGCAGCCAGATGCCACTTCCCTTCTGTACAGTATTGTGAACCGATTTGAACGACTCGTCCGGTTCGTTTTGCAGTATCATAGACTTCAAACGCCTCCCCGAGATATCGGGTCATCGGCTTCTCTATATAGACATCCTTTCCCGAATCCATGGCATCGATCGCAATTTTCGTATGCCAGTGGTCCACGGTACCAATGAAGACGACATCGATATCATCCCGGTCGAGCAGTTCACGATAATCCGTATACCCGTTCGAAGAGTCTACCTCAAGTTCATTGATCGCACGGTCAACTCGTTTTGTGAAGAGGTCACAGGCTGCCGCTCCTACCACATTCTGTTCTGCAGCCTGACCGACAACACCGCCACGGAGATGGGCGTTGAACCCCTGTCCTCCAACACCGATAAATCCGGCCACAAGCCGGTCATTGGCTCCCAGGACACTCCCGGTAGCCGGAGCTTTGCCGAATACCGGCGACTGAAACAGGGAGGGGGTGGCTGCAAATGCTGCAGCTGCCATCCCGCTCTTTTTCAGAAAATTCTTCCGGGATAGTTTATCATCCTTATTCAGATTCTTGTTGGGTTCTTTATCATTTTTCATATTGTATGTCCCTTTGGAGTTTTTGTGAAAACCGTACCTGAAAAAAGCATTGAACGGGCTAAAAAAACGCTTCCGCAACAGTATATTCAAAATGATATAAAAAAAGAAGAAAAGCGATCACTTTTTGAAAAGTAACATGCACCTGAGCCGGGTATTCTCTTGACAAGTGAGGCCTCCTCCCGTATGTTGATTTTTGCTATCTTGCAGCCTTGACGTTTACATCACCCTCTATTAACCCTCAGAACCGTCCTGTTATGAGATTACAAACTACATTACCGGCACTCCTGCTTGGGATTCTTCTGATCCTGCCACTGCAACTGAATGCCCAGACGGAACCAGAGCGACTCACGTTCAGCACTGAAAGCACAGTTTCTGTAGACGGTACCTCAAACCGGGATGACTGGACCGTTACGGCTGAAGAGTTTGACGGTTGGGTTGCCATACAGGAAGCGGAAGGAACCAGTGTTCCGGCCATCACAGAGGCCCGACTTGTCGTCCAGGCCCAACAGATGACGGGAGGCAGAAGTACTGTCATGGACCGCCTGATGCAGAACGCACTTAAAGCGAATGCCCACCCTGAAATTGAATTTTCACTCACAGAGATAGAGACAGAGCCGTCCGAGGAGAACCCGGATCGATATCTGATTACTGCTACCGGTGAGTTAACGCTGGCAGGTGTAACCCGGATAATTGACGTAACACTGGAAGGGAGCCAGAGAGAAGATGGATCCTGGCAGTTTGACGGGTCCCATGCGCTGCTGATGAGCGACTACGAAATCGAACGGCCGACAGCGCTCTTCGGAGCACTGGTAACCGGTGATGAGGTGGTCGCACAGCTCTCCCTTCATGCTGTTCAGGAATAACATCTCCATCTGTCACAGTCCGGTATATTTGTGCTCTAGGAGTCTGTCGGACTTACGTCACCGCAAGAGATTCGTCGTTTGTCCGACAGACTCCTGACTACCGGTAGTCAGACGGTGTTTTCCCCTCGACAAAATCGCCAAACCCGAACATGGCCGGGTCATACTCACCCACAATGTCGACATTGCTTTCACTGTCGACAAGCCCCCCCATGCCGAGGCCCCAGTAAACCGCGTTCACCATGAGCCTTCTCAGGTCTTCACTCTCAAAATCGGTAGCAGAGCCCATGGTCGTTACGAAAGCACGACCCGTCCGGCTGTTGGAAGCGGGGTACTCCCGTGTCCAGGCAACCGGCATCACCGATTTGCTCCAGTTAACCGGGGCATCCGCTGTCATACCGTTTGTAGACTGCCCCCAAAGTAGAATGTCGTTTTCCCCTTCAAGAGGGTAGGTTCCGTAGACATCTGTCGGAGCCCAGATATCCCTGACTCCCCGGATCACCGGATGGTCGATCCGCTCAAAAAGACCATTCACCAGCGCCCTGGTCCCCTCTCCCATATGGACACCATGATGGTCCACCCAGGTTTCCCCCAGGATACGCCGTCCGAATCCACCTTCCCAGCCTGGATAGTCGCTTCCCCAGGAGTATTTGGCATACGGGCTGTCTGGATTCCGGGTATAGTTAAATGCGTGTGTGGACGTCCGGAGTGCAACAATCGGCTTTCCCGCTTGTATATACCGGTCGATATGCCGCATCTGCTCGTCCGGCAGTTCCCGGAAGCGAAGAAAGAGTATCGCCAGGTCTGCGGATCCGAGCTGTTCCAGTCCGGGAATATTGGTCTGCAGATCCGGGTTGATCTCTCCGGTTTCAGGATCGATGGCGAAGAGTACTGTGGTCCGGAACCCGTGATGTTCCGATAAAATTTTGGCCAGCAATGGCATCGCCTCCTCGGAACGGTACTCCTCGTCACCACTGACCAGCACGATATGTTTGCCATTTCCCGGCCCCTCACCAGGCTCAAACGTGATCCATTCCACCCCCTCCTGTGCCTGCAGCAGAGGTGCTGTCAGTATCAAAACGGTTAGCATAAGGGTATTTGCGACTATCTGTACTATATGATTTCTGCTCATGATCCAGTCTCGTTTTTATCCGTTATTGTTGGTAATTTGAAATTCGCGCGCTGTCTTCCAGTTGCTTCAGCGGGCAGCACCCGGTATTGATTCATCGGCAGTGCATAGGCACCATCTTTCAAGCCAACCACAATAAAGGAAATTATCGATGAATATTCTAACATTTCGTGAGTACTGCCTTACGTTCGACGCTGTCACGGAAGAGTTTCCGTTTGATGAAAATACGCTGGTATTCAAAGTACATGGCAAAATGTTTGCCCTTTGTGACGTAGATGAGTTTGAGAGCATCAATCTTAAGTGCGACCCGGACAGGGCTCTGCTCCTGCGTGAAGAGTATCCGGAAGTACGCCCGGGATATCACATGAATAAAAAACACTGGAACACGGTGAGCATGAAAGGAGATCTGCCGGAGGAGCTGATCCGCGAGTGGGTTCGGGACTCTTACTGGCTCGTCGTGACGAATCTGCCAAAAAAGCTCAGAGAAGAACTCTCAGGGTAGTGCCGACAACCATGCAGTGAGGGAAAAGATCGAGACCTGGCTCCGTTACGTATGGCGGACCAGCCTCAGGCCGATCCATATCGTGATTCCGACCACAGCAGCTGTCGCGACGAACGGTACGCCAAACCAGATGGCAAAGAGCGCTCCGCCCCAGGTCGGCCCGATCATGCGACCCAGGCCTGAAAGTCCCTGAGCAGTTCCCATAACCGCCCCGACATTCTCTTCATCCGCCTCCTGAGAGATCAGACTGGTAATCGTGGGCGTATTCAGGCTTTTACCAAGTGCCATCAGGCCGAGTGTAAGAGCCAGCGTAAACGCTGAACCTGCCAGAGGAATCATCGCCAGGCCGGCCACCATCAGTATATTCCCGGCCTGAAACAGCTTCTCCTCCCGGAACCGGACGGTAAGCGGCTTGATCAAAAACCCTTGTACAATCACTACAATAATGCCGATATAGAAGAACTGGATGCCAACATCTTCGGCCGACATACCAAGCTCTGATTCTGCAAACAGCGGGAACGAACTGTAGAGACTCGACTCTCCGAATGAAAGAAGAAAAAAACCGATCACCAGGGGGATCAGGAAACCTCGGGCGTTTTTACCCTTCTGCTCCGAAAGCCTCCTCCAGAATTCCGGGGTAAAGACACTCGGCCTTTTTGAGAGCGGAGGCCGCTCAAGGGACGTATCCACCGTCTCCTCCAGCCGAAACCAGACCATCAGAAAACTGCAGAAGGATAGAAAAGCGGCAAAAAACCCTGGAAGTGCGTAGCGGTTCTCACCCATCCAGGCGGCAAACTCTGTAAATCCGATACCGGCAACAAATCCGTGAAACGATTCATGGATCAACAGTGTCGCCGTTGCCGGGCCGATCACAAAACCGATCCCGAATGCGGCACCGATCAGCCCCATCCCCTTGGCACGGTCTGCTGTAGAGGTCACATCGGATATATAAGCTTGCGCCGTGGAGATATTACCCCCCATAACACCGGCCACGATCCGGGAGAGAAACAGCACGGTCAACGTTTCGGCAAAACCGAAAATGATATAGGCGATAACAGCTCCAAAGGTACTCATCAGCATGATCGGACGGCGGCCGATCCGGTCAGAAAGAGTCCCCCAGATCGGAGAGAAAATGAGCTGCATCAGGGAGTAGACACTGTAGAGCAACCCGATCGTCACGGCCGATGCCTGAAACTCCTGTGCATAGAAGGGAAGAAGCGGAAGAACGATTCCGAATCCGAGCAGGTCGATGACCACCACAAGAAAGACTGTCGCAAGCGCAGATTTTTTCATTCGGTTCCTTTCGCTTCCCGTGCAGGATTGATGATAATCACTCCTCCGGGCTGTTCAGGGAAACCAGAGACTCTTCTGCAGACTTCAGCGTCCGGTCAATCATCTCACGGGTGTGTGTCGTTGCAAGAAACCAGCTTTCAAAGGGTGAGGGAGGGAGGTAGACCCCCCGCTTGAGCATCTCATGGAAAAAGCGCCGGAAAACGTCCCGGTCGGTCGCTGCCGCTGTTTGGTATCCGGTTACATCCGAACCGGTAAAGAAGAGGCTCATCATCGAACCGGCCTGGTTGATCCGGAAGGGAATCTCACTCTCATCTAATATTCTGGTGAGCCCCTGTTTCAGGTAGGCTGCCTTCTCCTCCAGGTCGACGTAGTACTCCGGATGGCGGTCCAGAGCAGTCAATTGTGCAACACCGGCATGCATTGCAAGAGGGTTTCCGGAAAGAGTACCCGCCTGGTAGACCGGGCCGTCCGGGGAGACAACAGCCATCACCTCTTTCCGGCCTCCGAATGCACCGACCGGCAGGCCGCCGCCGATGATCTTGCCGAACGTAACCAGATCCGCCCAGACGTCGTACCGCTCCTGCGCGCCACCCCGGGAGAGCCGAAAGCCGGTCATCACTTCATCAAAAATCAACACCGACCCATGCTGGTCCGCCAGCTCCCGAAGGCCAGACAGAAATCCTTCCTCTGGCGGAATACATCCCATATTCCCCGCAACCGGTTCCAGAATGATGGCAGCAACGTCTCCGTTGTTCTTCTTCAACAGCTTCTCCACACTTTCCAGGCTGTTGTAGTCGGCTATGAGTGTATCTTTGGCCGTCCCTTTCGTAACACCCGGACTGCTCGGCGAACCCAGTGTGAGCGCTCCACTCCCCGCCTTGATCAAAAACGAGTCTGCATGTCCGTGATAGTTCCCTTCAAACTTGATGATCTTCTCCCGGCCGGTATATCCTCTTGCAACCCGGATTGCACTCATGCACGCTTCGGTACCGGAGTTGACCATCCGGACCTTCTCTACATTTGGAACCATATTCCGGACCAGCTCTGCCATCCGGATCTCGACCTCTGTCGGGGCTCCAAACGAGGTGGACCGGAACGATGCATCCTGTACCGCCTTGACCACAGCCGGGTAGGCGTGTCCCAGAATCATCGGCCCCCAGGAGCCGACATAGTCGATAAACTCATTTCCATCGGCATCCGTCAGGATGGACCCCTTCGCTTTCTCAATAAAGAGCGGTACACCCCCTACCGATTTGAAAGCCCTGGCGGGTGAGTTTACACCACCGGGTATAAACTGTTGTGCGCGTTCGAATAACTTCTTGCTTTCAGTAAACATAACGGTCCGTTAGAAATTCACATTCTATCGCAGGCAATACCACCACAGGTGAGAGGGGATAGGGAAACAGGTGATAGTTCTCTTTGATCAAGATCTGTTCCCTATCACCTATTCCCTCAATCAGACATATTCTGCAGTGCGGCAATTCGATCCTCGAGCGGCGGATGCGTCATGAACAATTTCTTCCACCCGGTGTTCTTACCGCCGCTGATGCCGAACGCTTTCATCGAATCCGGCAGGGGTGAGGGGTTGTTCGCCTCCTGTTTGAGCCGCTGAAGCGCCTGAATCATCCCGTGCCGGCTGCCCAGCCGTGCACCGGCCCGGTCAGCGTGAAATTCTCTCCGGCGGGAGAACCAGAAGACGATCGTAGACGCAAGAATCGCCAGAAATATTTCTGCGATGATGGTTGTAATAAAATATCCGATTCCAAATCCCCGCTCGTTCCGAAACACGACCTTGTCCACGGCAAACCCGATAACCCGTGCAAAAAACATGACAAACGTGTTGACCACACCCTGAATCAGGGCAAGGGTGATCATATCCCCGTTGGCCACATGGCCAACCTCATGGCCCAATACCGCTGCTATCTCCTCCTTGTCAAACCGCTGAAGCATACCGGCGCTCACTGCAACCAGTGCCTTGTTGCGGTTCCAGCCGGTAGCAAACGCATTGGATTGCTGTGCAGGGAAGATTCCAACCTCCGGCATGCCGATTCCAGCCTGTTCCGCCTGGGCTTTGATCGTACTAAAGAGCCACTGCTCCTGCTGGTTCCCCGGCTGGTCGATGATCTTCACCTTCATAGTCCATTTCGCCATCTTCTTGGAGAGAAGCAGAGAGATAAAGGAGCCCGCCATCCCGAAGATAAAACAGAAAATGAGCAGTGCCTGAACGTTCAGCCCTGTACCGGCTTCGTTGAGCATGGAACCAACACCCAACAGGCTCATCACAATTCCGGCAACCACGATAATTGCCAGGTTGGTTAACAGAAAAAGTAAAATACGTTTCATAGTCAGTACCGATGTTTATGATTCTATTGTGAAATATAAAAAGGCAAAAGTGAAATTTTTATCTCTATTCGACAACCCCAGCATCGCATGGATAACGGTTACTCTTTCAAAAATCGTGCCGCATCTTTGGCAAAATAGGTGGCGATCAGGTCCGCGCCGGCCCTCCGGAAGGCGGTGAGCGACTCCATCATGGCGGGAACCTCCTCCAGCCACCCGTTGGCCGCTGCTGCCTTGATCATCGCATACTCCCCCGATACGTTGTAGACTGAAACCGGCAGTTGTACACTCTCCCGAACTGCACGAACCACATCCAGGTAGGGGAGTCCGGGCTTCACCATAACGATATCCGCCCCCTCTTTTTCATCAAGCTGTGCTTCACGAACCGCTTCCCGTACATTGGCCGGGTCCATCTGGTAGCTCTTCTTATCACCAAAACCGGGTGCTGAATCAAGCGCATCCCGGAACGGGCCGTAAAATACGGATGCATATTTTGCGCTGTATGCCATGATCCCGGTCCGGTCAAACCCGCCGGCTTCAAGAGAACGGCGGATCTCACCGACACGACCATCCATCATATCGGACGGAGCGACAAAATCGGCTCCCGCCTCCGCGTGGCTTACCGCCATTTTGGCAAGCAGTCGGACCGATTCGTCATTCAATATCTGACCATCTTTCACAATTCCGTCATGTCCATAGCTGGAGTAGGGGTCCAGCGCCACATCGGTCATCACGACCGCCTCCGGGAACTCCTTTTTGATCAGGGAGACGGTGTGCTGCATCAGTCCGTCCGGGTTCAGCGCTTCCGTACCCTCATTATCCTTCTTTTCATCCGGAACTTTGGCAAAGAGCAGGAGTGAGGGAATCCCGAGAGAGAGAATCTCTTCCACCTCTTTCAACAAAAGATCCGGCGTATAGCGATAGTAGTCCGGCATGGACGGAATCCCGACTCTCTTGCCCGCCCCTTCCATCACAAACAGCGGAGCGATAAAATCCTCCGGACGCAGATGGTGTTCCGATACCATTTTCCGGATATTCTCGCTGGTACGCAGCCTGCGCCCCCTGACGAGCGGAAATGAACCCAAATCATCCATATCATTCACCTTTCATTTACCCTATTTCCTATCACCTATTCCCTGTCACCTGTCAACCACTCCACTGGCTCCTTCAGCCGTTCCAGTAACTTCTCTTCCGGGCTGCCCGGTTCGGGCTGATGGTTATAATCCCAGCGAACCCTCGGTGGCAAGCTCATCAGAATCGACTCGACCCGCCCGTTTGTACGAAGGCCAAAGAGAGTCCCGCGGTCGTGAATCAGATTAAATTCCACATACCGTCCCCTTCGAATCTCCTGCCAATACCGCTGTTCATCCCCGTAAGATTCATCTGAACGACGCCGGGCAATCGGCAGCCATGAATCAAGAACGTGATTTCCGACATCGGTAACAAACCGGTACCAATCTTCATCCGATACCCCTTCATCCTCCCGAAGATAGTCAAAAAAGATCCCGCCGACTCCTCTTGCTTCATTCCGGTGATGGTTGTAAAAATAGGTATCGCACTCTTTTTTAAAAATCGGGTAGAGCCCTTCGTCATGCCGGTCACACACCTTTTTCAATACCTCGTGAAAGTGAACGGCATCCTCCTCAAACAGATAGTAAGGAGTCAGGTCTGTCCCTCCTCCAAACCATCGGTCCGACACTGTCTCGCGGGAAGGATCTTCATAGAGCTCAAAGAGGCGGACATTTGCATGAACCGTTGGAATCATCGGGCTCTCTGGATGAAGCACCAGGGAGAGCCCGCCAGCAAAAAACCACCCCTGTTCAACACCAAAATGGCCCCGAATCTCCTCCGGAAGTTTTCCGTGTACCGTTGATATATTCACCCCTGCTTTCTCAAGAAGTTCACCACCTGAAAGCACCCTGGTCACACCACCTCCGCCACCGGCCCGGCTCCAGCGGTCTTCCTGAAAAACGGCCTTCCCGTCAGCCTCTTCGAGAGCCTTGCAGATCTTCTCCTGCAGATTGTGAATGTAGTTGGTAAACCGTTCCCTGATAGCTGTCCGTTTTGTTGTCATAGCTGCGGCTTCTTGCGGTTCCCTTTCGAAATAGCCGAATACTCTTTTACCGAATTGACAAAGGCCCGGGCATGGTCGACCGGAACATTCGGCAATATTCCGTGGCCCAGGTTTACAATGTATCGCCGGGTCCCGAACCGTTCAATCATGCGGCGTACCTGTTTTTCAATCTCCGGGACGGGGCCCAGAAGACGGCTCGGGTCAAAATTCCCCTGAAGTGTGATACCGTTCCCCGTTTTTTCACGGGCGTACTCCGGTGTGATGGTCCAGTCCAGTCCGAGCGCTGCGGCACCGCTTTTGTAACTGAGCCTCTCAAGGGCATACCATGCCCCCTTTGCGAAAAGAATGACCGGCACTTCCCGGATCGCTGATGTTATCTCAAGAAGTGACGGCAAGGCCCATTCGTTGAAATCTTCCGGGCTGAGCAAACCGGCCCAGGAGTCAAAAATCTGCACGGCCTGCGCTCCCGCCTTGACCTGTGCATTCAGATAGTCGATCGTCGCAACCGTCAACTCCCGTATCAGGTGCCGGGATGCCTCCGGCTCACGGTAGAGGAACGATTTGGCAAGGTTAAAATCTTTTGATCCCTCTCCCTGGATCATATAACAGAAAAGCGTCCAGGGCGCTCCGGCAAACCCGATCAGCGGCACCCGCCCGTTCAGCTCTCTGCGGGTGAGCGTAATGGCATCCATCACATGGTGAAGCTTTTCCGGAACAGCCTCCGAGCGGATGGCGAATGCGTCTTCGGCAGACCGTATGGGATTTCCGATCTGCGGCCCTTTTCCCGGTATAAGCTGAACATCCTGGCCGAGTGCCTGTGGAATAGTAAGTATATCGGAAAAAATTATGGCGGCATCCGGTTCCAGCTCATCGATCGGCTGGATCGTAATTTCACAGGCAAGCTCGGGATTCTCCACCCGTTCAAAAAAGGAGTATTTTTTCCGGAGCACCTGATATTGGGGCAGGTATCGACCCGCCTGCCGCATCATCCAGACAGGCGGCCGCTCTACCTCTTCACCCCTGAGAGCGCGTAGAAACAGATCATTTTTTAATTCAGGAAATCCATTCGTCATACGATCACCTATTTACTATCACCTCTTTCCTTTAAAACGTCTGCTGCCAACGCCAGCAACGCCTCTGTATCCGGCTGGAGAGGAATATGAACATGCCTTCCAGCCTCCATACTCAACAGCTCCCCGGTCGTATTTCCGATCGCAAACAGCTCCGGAAGCTCCTTCTGAAACCCGCCTGATTTCCGGAACGACTCCACCGCGCTCGGACTGAAAAAGAGAATCCCCTCAACGGAATCCTCAGGAATCTCAACCCGGTTTAGCAGTGTCCGATAGACCTCCAGCCGGATCAACTCTACGCCACCCTCCGATAACCTCTCCTGCAGAGTGGGGCGGCTCAGGTTGCCACACCAGTGAATAACCGTTCGACTCTCCGCGTCACGGCCGGAGAGATCCTGCAGGATCTGATCCGCCAGCCCAACGGCATCCTGTCGTTCAGGAGTACGCGCCTCAACACCAAGTTTTGACAGCGCTTCACCGGTCTTTGTTCCGACAGCAAAGATAACACGGCTGGCCTCTTCCGTTTGCCCGGTACTTCCTGCGGCCGAGAGCTCCTTCCCGCCGTTCAGAGCATCAGCCGGCCTGCTGACGGATTGGCTGTCTGAGTCCGATCTTCCTGCCTGTTTCTCACTGTCTCTGCGGCCTGCATTCTGATAATCTAAAAATGATTGCAGCGCCCGAACCCCGTTCTTGCTGGTAAAGACCCAGGGGGCTGACGGATTCTTCCCCAGGCTCTTCCGGATCTGCCGCTCCGCATCGGGAAACTCAAAACGTATAGCCGGTTCGATCATCGGTTCCAGCCCCAGTTTCCGGGCCAGTTCCAGTTGACTGCCGGAGAGTTTCCGGGTGATCAATATCTTGCTCATCCCGCTCATCGCAGGGACTCTATAAGGCGGCCTGCCCCCTTCTCCAGCAAGGCTTCCGCTGCCCGTATTCCGAGCCCGGGTGCTCTCTCCGGCTTCTCCGATAACTCTACATCGTACTGCAGAGAGCCGTCCGTTTCCAGTGCTACAGCATAGAGAATGAGCAGATTCTTCTCCAGCCAGGCATAAGCGCCAACCGGCGCACTGCACCCCGCCTCCATCCTGTTCAGCAGTTCCCGCTCAATCCCCGTGCAGAGCCCCGTCTCCGGATCGTGGAGTGGACGAACAACCGATGCAATACGCCTGTCCTCTTCACGAACCATCACAGCGACAGCCCCCTGTGCCGGAGCTGGTACCATCCAGTCGAGATACTCTGTAATCCGATCTTCCAGTCCGACCCGCTGCAAGCCGGCAGCAGCAAAAATCGCACCATCCCACTCATTCTCTTCCACTTTGCGAAGCCGGGTATGTACATTGCCTCTGATATCGGCCATCTTATGATTCGGGAAACGGTGAAGCCACTGCGCACGCCGCCGGTTGCTCCCCGTTGCTACCACGGCTCCTGCAGACGCATCTTCCAAAAAACCGGCCCCTTTTGGTGCCACCAGCGAGTCCCTGTGGTCTCCGCGTTTCAGTACAGCCGCCACCTGCAGCGGCAATGGCTGGTCAGTCGGCAGATCCTTGTAGGAGTGGACAGCAATATCGATATCACCATTCAGAAGGGCCTCATCAAGCGCCTTGGTAAAGACTCCCTTGCCACCCAGCTCGGAGAGCGGAGTCTCCAGATCCAGATCACCCTCCGATTTTACATGAATCAACTCACCGGGCACCCCGGTTCCTTCCAGAGCGTTGAGCACCGTCTCCGCCTGCCAGACGGCCAGTTCACTATCCCTCGTACCGATCCGAACAGGTCTATTCATTGGGTTTTTCCGCCTCCAGCTTGAACATCTCCTCCACCAGGCGGCGGACTTCATCCGTATCATGGTGGTCACGCAGGTGTTCGATACTGTACGCTGCAATTTTGTTCACAATCCGCCGGGTGAGATTGTCCACCTTCTCCACATCCTGTTCTGAAATCTTGTTACGATAAAACTCCATCTCATCATCCCGGATAGAGTTTAGCCGTTCAATCAACGCCTTGATGGTTGGAACCACCCGCTGTTCATTCAGCCAGAGTTCATAGGCGCCCAGCTCTTCGCGGATGATCTCTTTCACCAGCGGAACCTCTTTTTCACGTCTTCGGTAGGCCTCATCGGTCACATCACTCAACATGTCCATGTTTGCCACATCGACAAACTCGAGGTTTCCCACATCCGGATCTACATTCCGTGGAACTGACAAGTCGAGAATCACCCGGTATTTGGGGTTACGGAGCGATGGCGCCATATGCTCCATCGTTACCACCGGCCGATTTGCTCCGGTCGCGACAATAATCAGGTCGGCATCGGCAATCTGCTCCGGAAGCTGATCCATATCGGCGACCTCCAGGTTAAAGCGGCTTGCCATGAATTCCGCCCGATCCCGTGTACGGTTCATCAACGTCAACTTGCTTGCCCCCAGGGAGAGCAGGTTCTTGCAGGTAACTTTCCCGATCTTACCGGTTCCGACCAGAAGAATGCGTTTGTCCAGAAGCTGATCGAACGTTCGGGCAACAAATTTGACTGCGGCAAATGCCACGGTTGCCGCTCCATGGCCAAGAGAGGTTTCATTCCGGGAGCGCTTGTGTGCGCGAAACACGTGTTGCATCAGCCGGTGAAGCGAACCGGAAACCATCTCTTCACGGGAGGAGAACTCATACCCCTCTTTGACCTGGTTCACAATCTGCAGATCTCCGAGGATCTGGGAATCCAGCCCGGTCGTCACCTTGAAAAGGTGTTCGACAGCACGCTTCCCCTCCAGTTCAAACCCGTATTTGTGAAACTCATCCAGAGTCCCGCCGGAATAGGTAACAAAGAGTCGGACGAGTTCATGGGGAGTCCCTCCCTGAGCGATAATTTCCGTCCGGTTGCAGGTAGAGATGACAAAGAGGCTCTCGAGGCCTTCCCTGCCTGCACCCTCCAGAAGGGCTCTCTTTTGCGAATCGCTCATGCTGAACTTCTCCCGGATTTCAATCGGGGCGTCCCAGTGGCTGATGCCGATCAGCGTAAAATTCATGAAACTCGGTTGAACCATCCCTGTCTCTGGTTTATTCTTTTACCAATACTGTTTCTCCGGCAACGGCTTCCGGGCCGATTACGCCGGACAACCGTTTCAACGACTCATCTGCCAGCGCCTTGATAAACAAGGGGTGTTCGTTTATGCCATCCATCACCTTGTAGTTTTCAAATGAGTACCCCTCCTCTTCCAGATCCTCTGGCAGCTCCCGGCCCAGCTCATAGAGGGTCTCGATGTGATCCGTCACAAAAGCAACCGGAATCATCAGCAGGTTTTTAATACCGTACTGCAGGTGGCGTTCAACCAGTTCCGCCGTGTTTGGCTGTGTCCACTTCTGCGGGCCAACGCGGGACTGAAACCCGAGCCAATAGGAGTGCTTCACTCTCCTGCGCTCCATCACCGCTTCCATCGTCTCCTTGATCTCGGTTGTATAGGGATCTCCGCTTCGAACTTCAAGAAGCGGCGTCCCGTGAGCGCTGAAGATGAAGTGCGTTTTGCTTCGGACCTCCTCGTCCATCTCCGCAAGTGATTCATCAATCCGGTCGTTCATCGCCTGGAGATAATCTTCATTCAGATGGTAATTCTTCACGTGATACTCTTTCCAGGGAGTCTCACTTCCAAACTTTCCGGTTCTTACCGTCTCCCAGTCGCGGAAACTGCTGCCGGTCGTTGTCCAGGAAAATTGCGGGTAGAGCGGCACCAGAACCGTATGCGTGATTCCATCCTCCACCATCTGGTCCATGATGTCGGTTGCAAACGGAATCCAGTAGCGCATGCAGGTATAGACCTTGACGTCTCTGTCCGGAAGCACCCTTGTGAAATGCTTCTCAAGCGCGCGGCGCTGCCGCTCGGTCAATCCGTTAATCGGCGAGCAGCAGGAGGAGACCACACCGTTCTGACGGTTCGGACAGGCCTTGTTTCCGGTACATCCTTTCGGGCACCCGTTAATCCGTTTGTAATCCTCCCCGACAGAAGGGGCCCGAAATTTTGCGATGATCCTGGCAAAGAGTTCCTGGGTGATCCCGCCACCCAGCTTGATGATATCCTCATCACTGAAAAGGTTGTAGAGAAAGTCACGAAGGCTCTCCTCGCTCGTAGGGCCGCCAAGATTCATGAGTACAATTCCGATCCGCATATTTCGTAACCTGGCTGAAAATTTATCCTGTTTGCATGAAACTGTTCATGATGAGAGGTACTTTGAATCGATTCCCACGAACACACTATCGCTGAGCACAATGATGAAAGATACCCCATTTATATGAAGAATTCGTGAAGAAACCCTCTTGACACCCCCTTTGAATGCGGTTTCCGTTCGAGCGAAAGGCTGCCGATTAAAGAATATGCGTAACTTCCCGATAAATAATCCGATTATCTTACCGATAAGATTTGTAAATAACTTGCTTACCTGCAACAGAATCATATAGATTTCGCACTGTTTCGCACCGATTAACCTGACTCTATGTCTTCATATGTATCCGAGTACCTGGGCACATTACTGCTTGCAGTCTCTCTGGGACTGTCGGCAGGCTCCCTTCCGACCGGATTTCTGCTAACAGCACTGATCTATATTGGCGCGGGTGTGTCCGGCGCACATTTTAACCCGGCTGTCACGATCGCTTTCTGGGCTGCTGAGGGGATGCCGGCAGGCCGGTTCTGGGGCTATATCGGCAGCCAGTTCCTGGGTGCCCTGACCGGCGGATTCCTGCTGTTCTATCTGACTGAGAGCGCATTCCAGATTGCCCCTCCCTCTACCTCAACACCTCTGCAGTTCTCTCTGATTGAAACCCTCTTCACACTCATACTGGCTCTGGCCTACCTGAATCTGTTCCTCAACGAAGCATACCGGACATTTCCGATCCACGGTATCGTGATCGGGATGGCCTATACGGGTCTCATTGCCACCGGCAGCCCGATATCCGGCGGCATTTTCAATCCTGCATTTGCAGCAGGTCACTCTCTGACTGCCCTGCTTACTTCTAGCGGAGGGTCCAGCTACCTGACAGCGTTCCTCCTGGCGCCCATGACGGGAGGGCTGGCGGCAGGATACCTCTTTACGTTTCTGCAGCGGGAGTCGTAGAACCGGGAGCAACCGGCAACTGTACCTCCACTGTCGTCCCCTCACCAACCCGGCTCTCAATCCGGATTCCGGCACCGTGAGCATCCAGAATACTCTTCACGATAGCAAGCCCCAGGCCGGTTCCCCCCTGATCCCTCGACCTCGCCTTGTCCGTCCTGTAGAAACGGTCGAACAGCCTCTCCAGATGCTCGGCGGATATTCCAATACCGCTATCCTGAACACGGACCACCAGTACATCCCCAATCCGTTCACATGTAATCGCTATCCTTCCGGAGCTGGTATATTTCAGGGCATTGGAGATCAGGTTATCAAATACCTGTTCCATCTTGTCCGGATCTGCATATACCCGGTGTGCACAGGGATCGATCTCCAGCTCCAGCCCCTTTTCACGTGCCTTTTTGTAGTAGAGCTCATACATCCGGGTCATCAGTCCGGACAGGCTGAACTCCTTTTTCTCAATAAAATATCCGTCCGAATCGTACTTCTGCAGTAGCATCAGGTCTTTGAAAAGACGATTGATACGGTCGGTCTGACGGATTGCGGTTTCGAGATAGTGTCTCTTTTGTGCCGGCGGGAGATCTTCCATTTGAAGCATTTCATGTGCACCGGTTAGTGTATGGAGAGGGTTGCGAAGTTCATGTGTAATGTCGGCAAAAAACTGCCCCTGCCGCTCGTAGGTGCTTTTCAGCTTTTCATGATCCTCCCGCAGCCGGGTGGCCATCCGGTTCAGAGAGAGAGCCAGTGTACCAAACTCATCCGAACGGTTCAAGTGAAGAGTACGGTCTACATCTCCTGATGCGATTTTTTTAGCCATATCTTCCAGTTGCAGAATCGGTTTCGACATATAGCGCGCAAACCAGATACTAACTATCAGAACCAGCCCGATCGAGATGAACATACCGGTATAGATGATCCATCGTATCGTCTTGATCGGAGCGTAGATCTGATCTTTGAGCTGGCTGACCCGCAGATACCGGGCAGGATTCTCGCCTTCATCCAGGGCTATCCAGGAGATCAGCCGATCCGGATCACTCTCACCATCCACAATCGCACTGCTGGCAGTTGTCAGGGAATCCCTCAATTCCGGAAGAAGCCTGCCCTGGTTCAGAGGTTCTTCATCATAGGGGACAGACGCATAGGGAAATCCCTCTTCATCGTATACTGCAATCTGATACCCGGAAGTGAGTGCCGCCTCATTGAGATTGGTTTCAAATCGGTCGTTTGGCTGAAGGTTGCGGATGGTAATCGCCAGCCATTCGGCATCACTCTGAATCTGGCGGACCCCTTCATCCAGCAGATAGTTTCGAATGAAAAGGATTGAATAGCTGCTGATTGCTGTGATTCCGAAAATCAGCAGCAGGATAAAGGTCCAGGCAAGTTTGGATTGAATACTCATTCTTCTCCGATATTCCGGTTCATGCCGTATCCCATCCCGCGATAGGTCTTGATAAAAGATCCGGCCTCCTCCAGTTTCAGCCTCAGGTTCTTGATATGAACATCCACCGTCCGGTCAAATACATAGCGCTGCATGTCAGAAATATGCTTCAGAATCTCCTGCCGGCTGAAGACTCGGTGCGGATGTTTCATTAGCAGTTCGATAATCGAGTACTCCATCGAGGTCAGGTCCACAGGGGTTTTGTTGTGGTAAAGCACTTTCCCCTCCAGATCCAGATAGAGCTCTCCGAACCCGATCCAGTTGCTCCGCTTCGGATCCTGTCTTCTCAGGTGGGTTTCAATCCGCGCCTTGATCAGCTGAAGTCCTGCCGGTTTGGCGATGTAGTCGTCCGCTCCAAGTTCAAGCCCTTCAATCTCATCCTGTTCCTGATCTCTGGCTGTCAGAAAGAGGACCGGAATGTGCGAAATTACCGGATGCTCCCGGATAGCCTTGCAAATTTCCATTCCATCTGCCCCGGGAACCATAATATCGAGTATTGCAAGGTGGATCTCTCCTGCCCGGTTTTCGATATACTTCAGAGCTGTATCGCCATCCAGTGCAGTCAACACCTCATAGTGGTGCATTTTTAAAAAATTGGCGAGCATTTCCGCCGACTCTTTTTCATCTTCTACAAGAAGGATTGTATGTTTGGGATGCAAAACAGGGAATCAGTGTTTACGATTTCAGCGATTGCGTCAACAGACAGGTACCGCCCGGCAGAGAGTTTACAAAGACGGAACCGGAATTGTGTTATCTTGCTGTTTTCACGCTCTGGTTCAATGTAAGATATTCCGCAGGAAAGCAACAAACCAGAGTGTCACAACAACCCCTCCCGGCAGGGCAGATACAACTATGAAATCGAAATTGAATGCCATTTAACGAGCAGGTAATCTGGATTACCGGTGCCTCTTCCGGAATCGGGGAAGCACTGGCAATCGCTTTTCACAAACAGGGGGCAAACCTCATCATCTCTTCCAGAAGGCCAAATGAACTGGAACGGGTAAAAGCGGCGTGCCGGACAGGCAGCGGAAGAATAGAGATTCTCCCTCTGGACCTGAGCCATACGGCCAGCCATCGGGAGGCTGTAGCAGATGCGATCTCCAGATTCGGACATATCGATATGCTCCTGAATAACGGCGGCATCAGCCAGAGGGGCCTGGCGCACGAAACGGAGATTGATGTCATCCGGCAGGTGATGGAAGTAAATTTTTTCGGCACCGTCTCTCTCACAAAAGAGCTGTTGCCTCATCTGATCGAACGCAAATCGGGGCATATCGTTGTGATGAGCAGTGTCATGGGAAAGTTCGGTACACGCCTCCGCTCCTCCTATGCAGCCTCCAAACATGCTCTTCACGGCTGGTTCGACTGTCTTCGGCAGGAGACCTACGTTCACAATGTGGATGTGACCCTGGTCTGCCCCGGATATGTCAAAACTAATGTTACATTCAATGCACTTCTGGCAGACGGAACTCCGTTAAGCAGAATGGGAAGCGGACAGATGCAGGGGATGAGTGTAGAGTCGTTTGCCAATTCGCTGCTGCCGAAACTGGCGAAGCGGAAGAGGGAGATCTATATCGGAGGAAGAGAGGTCTGGGCGGTCTACATGAAACGGTTTCTGCCGGGGCTTCTGGAAAAGATCCTTCAGAAAGTACGGGTTACCTGAACAGGCGGAACTGTAAACCGGCAGATGGCGCCTTACAAGCTTTCCGAAAATTTCATGCCTCTCGCGTCAAGAACCGGCTACTGGCATACAAACCGTCGGGACATCTACCAGAGCCGTTTGCGTTTATTGAGGTATTGAAGAAGTGCCAGGTCGAACGGGCTCTGCGTGTCAACCTCTTCATAGTCGATCTG
>JBBDRW010000147.1:0-36975 GCA_040905265.1 Balneolaceae bacterium
GGTGTCAACCTCTCTCTCCAGGGAGACGTCAAGGCGGTGATAGGTGGTCAGCCTTCCCTGATAGGGTTTGTCCAGAATCACACGACGCTCGCCGAAATAGCGATCCACGTCCGGTAGCTGGCCGCGGAACCTGTGCAGTTCGTCGAAACCGATCGGCTGGGTAAAGGGAAGGCCCGAGCCGAGCTGCCACCGCAGGCCAATCGTATAACTGCCCAATTGAAGGCTTGCGTGTGTATTGAGCTGGTGACGCCGATCGTGCGGCGGGTGATACTCCTGGACCGGTTCGCCAAACCAGATTCCGAAATGATCCTGGGCGGATGAATATTTGGTCCATGTGAGGCCATACCCGATAAATCCATAAAAGGGGTGGCGGTTCAGTTCCACCCGGAAGTCACCCCCGTAGACATTGCCATCCGCTGTCGCCCGTTCCGAGCTGAACTTTGCCAGTGTACTCCAGACGGCAACCGGGATGCCGGAGAGCCGTTTGTGATATCCTTCGATGGAGAAGTGGAGTCCGCGTCTCAACTCCTGATTCCAGCCTAGAATAGTGTGGATTGAACTCAGAGTGGTCTCACTGTCAAATTGAGGGACCCAGGCGGTAAAAAGAGTACTCGCATCGCGCGTGTCGGAGATGCCCGCTATGGATTGACGATAGAGGCCGATTGCCGCATTCAGCTCCTCCTCCGGCCGGCCGAACGGCTGCCAGGTGACCTGAAGCCGCGGCTGAAGAGTGTTGCTGTTCTCTCCGCTGTTCGATCTTAAATTCACAACTGTTCCCGGGATGACCTGCAGCCGGTCAGTAATAGGAATCGACGCACGGAAATGGACTCCCGGAACCAGAATATGAGCTTTATCTGACTGGGGTTCGGTAAACTGTTCACTCATATCGTACCGGAGGGACTTGATGTGGACAAAGAGGCCGTAGTCCAGCCGGATATCCTGAACATAGCGGGTGATATTGGCGTCCAGGTTGGCCCGGCTCGCCTTTGCAAATCGTTCCGGATCCTCACTGTTGCCAACCCCGTTGGATATATGGGAAAACCCTGCATTGATGTCGAAAAGGAAATCCGAGTTAACCGGCAGGATCACGCACCGGCCTCCGACGATCACATTTTTCCACTGGAAGACCTCACCGCCTTCATAGTCAAGCTGACCGCGGTCATAGGTGCGCATCGCCATCGCTGAACAGCGGGAGTCTTTTACACCGTAGTGGGTCATTTTCAGATACTGTTTGTCAAAGCGGAGTGGTTGTTGCTCCGTCATAAAGAGAGGGCTGGTCTGTTCGATCAGGGAGTGCCGGACCGAAGCGATCCAGGAGGAGCGCCCCTGCTCTAACGGCCCCTCACTAGTGAACTCTGTCAGATAGGGGCTGGCCGAGCCGGAAAATCGGTTCTGGTTGCGGTCTCCGTCTCGCATCCGGACATCCAGGACCGAGGAGAGCCTGCTATTATATCGGGTGGGGAACCCTCCTGCATAGAAATCCGCCCCGGAGACCAGTTCAGACGGGAATACGGAGAAGAAACCGATGATATGAAAGGGCTGATAGATCATCGTTCCGTCTACAAGTACCAGATTTTCTGTCGGGGTTCCACCCCGGATATAAAGCTGTCCGCCCCGGTCTCCGGCGGAGACGACTCCCGGCATCGCCTGCAGATAGGTGGCAAGGTCGCCGCCTGCTGCAGGGGTCGGTACCCGTCTCAGTTCGGCGGCTGTGATTCGTTGCCGCCCGGCCTGAAGACGTGCGGCTCCCCCTTCCTGAGAGATGATCAGTTCATCGAGCAGTTCATCATCAGGAAGGAGCCGGATGCTGTGGGTTTGCGTTTCACCGGCCACCAGTTCGAGCGTATCCGAATGTGCGATGTAGCCGATAAAACTGATGCGAAAGGTGTAGGCCCCCGGCTGGAGCCCTGCGATCTGGTAGAAACCGTTCTGGTCTACCACCTGGCCGTGAAAGTCGTCCTGCCCGACCGGTTCCAGAATGACGTGGGCGCCGCTGAGCAGGTCGCCGCTGATCGCGTCGGAGACAATCCCCTGTACCGTTGCACTCTGCGCCTGCAGAAGCTCTACTGTTAGCAGGCTGCAGAGAGCCAGGGTGGTTGCCGCACAGATCTGTCTGAAGAGTCGCTGTCTATTCATCTTCTTCCTCATCATCATCAATTTCACACTCTATCAGGGTTGTCAAATTCTGGTTATATGGGATTATCTTGCTCACAATTCCAGCAAAAAAGCCGGTACCATTTTCAATATTGGAGATCTGGTCAGGGAAGGTTTCGACAACTTCATCCAGAGCGAGAAAATCGACCCATTCGGGCCCGGCAGAGGCAACGAAGATTTCCCGGTTCCGGATGTAGATGTTCAACAGGCTCTGATCGAGTACATCACAATTAGCCCCCCTGATGGCCTCTTGATCTAATGTGGGATTGAGAAACACCCGGTGGCTGGTGGGCGTAAACTGGTTCGTTCGTTCCAGGTGCGGAATGGTGATAGTGAACGGCTCTCCCCATCCATGTGGATGCAGATACTGAAGATGGTAGATGACCCGTACCTCTGCCAGCCGTTCTACCCCCTCCACTCTAAGAACAGTTGGATTTGAAAACCAGGGCTCAGGAAATTCAGGGGGAATCGTAACGGTTGTATGGCTGGAACGTCCGTCTGCATGTTTTGCATCCAGCCGGTACCTCTGTTCCGGCAGAATCTCCATGTTTGTCAGGTAGTTGTACGTCTGCGCCTCATCGTAGTAGAACCGGTAGAGAGAGTCCTGCATGACAGTCTGTTCTCCACTTTCCAGGTGAGTAAGCGTTACGGTTACATCATCGATAGGCGGCAGTTCCAGGATCGATTTCCGAAGCGGAATGAGCCGAACGATCTGTGTGTCTGCGGTGGCATCTAGATACCCGAAAACAGAGAAGTGAAACCGGTCGTTCTCTTTCAGGGGTTGGAAGGTTTCGTCGCATCCGATCGCTGTACACAAGATCCAAAGAAGAAAACCAACTTTGAATAACAGTGGCTTCAGCTCTATTTTCGTGTTATGGCGGGAGGTTTGAGCGTTCATTTTCGTTGCCAATTTGGTTTTTCTTGTCAGAGGAACAGATAGGAGTTGATTCAGACTCTGCCGGAACATCGTATTGCAGGTGCATTTTTTGCCTGCTTCCTGATTTACACAGGATTACATCAAGGAAGCTCCTTAATACTATATTATAAATATTTGTAAAATTCAAATTGAAAATATGGATCTGTCCGTGTAACGAGGTGTGCCGGGAGAGCCCGTTTGAGCAGAGAGACACTTCAAAGATCTGCAAAGGGACGTTTTCGGTTTCCGGATGCAAAATGGAGATGGATTGATTATATTTGTCCCAGTAATAATTGACAGTAACCAACCAGCCATCCCGACATGCTCTACAAGCATAAATTCTATTTTCTTTGCAAGACACCACTCAGTGCTGAAGGCCCACAGGATGTGGAAATCGTATCCAAAGCAGATAAAAACGAGGATTTTCCAGATATTTTTAAAGAGTATGAAGAGTTGCGATCTCATGCTTTTAATGAAGACAAGCTCTATAGCGTGGTACGGGCTGATGATATCTATGACCTGATCCGGACGACGAACGAGAGAGAAGCAAAAGATGAGGCGTTTGAGAGAGCACAGCAGGAGATCATAACAAACCTTCAGCACCGGGTAATGCAGAAGAGTGACAAAAACGCCAAAGCGATCCTGAAAGAGGTTCACAATATCGAATCGTAGGAGTCTGTCGGGCTTCTGTCGAATCAACGACAGATTTCTGGCATCACTATGCGCTTCGAAACCTTAAAAAGATGACTTCGATGCCGCACTCGCCTCGTTACGATCCCGTAGATCGGACAGACCTCTTTATTGCAGGTCAGTTGCCAGATTTCTAGAATGTGCTCTGATCTGTACCGCCGTATATCGAAGAGAACTGCCGGCCATAATGGCGCCTGCCGGAATGATGCCGAATCAAGATTCGTTCTTGATACAGTCATGCAAATGACTCAATCCTGTTTTTTGTCGGACAGACGCAGACGGGAGAGAGAAACAAGAATGAATCCGGAAGATGGTTTCAGATCGATTCACCGGTGGCAAAGTGAATTCATAACGGAACGTCACCGAAATCAGTCCGGTGTTTCCACTGAAGGAATTCCTGGCCACTTCCGGCTTGGAAACCAACATGGGAGGTACTGCTATGAGCAGCAAGATAACAGAAAGAATAAACGGAGCGGAAACTATGGAAGTACATATTGGAATTGATGAGGCCAGCCGAAAAAAAATTGCAGACGGGTTGTCACGCCTTCTTGCCGATTCATATATGGTCTATCTGAAGAGCCACAATTATCACTGGAATGTTACGGGGCAGCTGTTTCATCCGTTGCACGAACAGTTTGAAGAGCAGTATACAGAACTGGCTGAAGCGATTGATGTGATCGCGGAACGGATTCGGGCGCTTGGGCGCCGTGCACCCGGCTCATTTACTGAATTTTCAAAAATCACATCGATTCAGGAGGATACGGACCATCCCGATGCAATAGAGATGATACGCCGTGCCGCACAAGCTCATGAAACCATATTGAGAACGGCCAGAGAGGCGCTGAAGGCGTGCCAGGATGCAGGGGATGAGGCATCGATCGACCTGATTACACAACGGCTGCATGTTCATTCCAAAACAGCCTGGATGCTCAGAAGCCAGCTCGATTAGCCAGTGTCGTATCAACCATGCGATGTGGGGGTTGTCGAAGGGGTAAGATCGGGGTTTACCCCTCCACAGTAGATTCGACGGAAGCCCGACAGTCTCCTCCTGGATAGATACAGGGGATATAGAAAGCTCATACGATACCGGTTGCCGGAACATGGAAAGGTTCTGTCAGCCGGTTTGTTATTGAAGGCTTTACATCCGCCAGTCAGTGGAGTGCTAATCCTCCTGGCAGTGAGCTTGACCTATACCCCGGGTTTTTCAAAGCCTTCATATAGTAACAAAACAGAAACCAGATACAGCGAGGAGAAAAAACATGAACGAGTTTGGAGAATATTCAGAACAATTGCTTCCTTTGATTGTGGAGCACGGATTGAGTCTGGTTGGTGCAATTCTGATTCTGGTTCTTGGTTGGATGGCTGCCAGCTGGGTGAAGAGAAGGGTTATCCGGGCATTAAAAAAATCGCATCGATTTGATGATACACTAACTCCGATTATTGGCCAGACTGCAAAGGTTCTGGTCCTGATTGTGACGTTGCTGGCTGTACTTTCCCAGTTCGGGGTAGAAACGACGAGCGTTATTGCTGTCTTGGGTGCAGCCGGATTGGCTGTAGGTCTGGCACTTCAGGGGACACTCAGCAATGTTGCTGCCGGAATGATGATTCTGATTCTCCGGCCGTTCAAGATTGGAGATGTGGTAGATATCGACGGTACCATGGGAATTGTGGATGAGATCGGTCTGTTTGTCACCGAGATGCACTCGTTTGATAACATCGGAATTATCCTTCCCAATTCACGGGTATGGGGAACCCGGATTCAAAACCTCTCCAAGCATGAAACCCGCCGTGTGGATATGGAGTTTGGAATCGGCTACGGTGACAATATGGAGAAAGCGAAAAAGTTGATAATGGAAGTATTGAATGAAGATGAACGGGTACTTCCGGAGCCGGAGCCCCTGATCGCAGTTTCAAATCTGGGAGACAGTTCGGTCGTGATCCGTGTACGGCCATGGACCCAGACGAGCAATGTCTGGCCGCTTCGCTATGATATTACTCAGAAAGTAAAAGAGAAGTTTGACTCCAACGATATTTCAATTCCGTTTCCACAACGGGATGTTCATCTCTTTAAAAAGAATTGACCTCGTTTTTTGAACGTGTCTGGCTTCGATCCTTTAAGTCCGAAAGACGCTTGGCTGCCCGATAAAGTTGCTTCCCTTTGGAATGTTGAGTAAACTGTCTGAGGGTATTACATCCGCTTGTTGAGGCATCGCTCCATGTTGTACCTCCGGGCCAATGCATAGGTTTCCGGGGCGACGATGAGTCAAATGAGAGTGGGCCGCAGGTTTTGGATGAAAGCAGGCTTCGAGCCGTAACAAGTGCAACCGAAAAGAGGAATTTGCTGTGTCTGATTCTGAGAACAGGTCAACCGACGAGAGTGGTGAGACTTCACCTGAAATATTTTATCAAGAGCTGGCTGAAAAGGCGGAAAAATTACTTGATGTCACTGACTGGGCCTATGTATCTGTAGAACTGGATCTGATCGATAAAGAGTGGGGCGAGGGGCCTGAATCCGGTGAGATTGATCTGACGCCATTTCGTGAACGTATTGATCAGGCTCGAACCGCCTTCAATGAAAAGAGAGAGGCTCACTATGAGGAGCAAAAGCGGATCAAGAGTGAGAATTTTGAGCAGAAGAAGAGACTGCTGGATGAGTTGAAGCAGATCGTTGAACAAAAAAAGTGGACGGCAACCCGTGAGGTGAATAAAATCCGGAACCGATGGGGCCAGATCAAACCGCTTCCGGAAGAGGCGGTGGAGAAATTGCAGCCTTCGTATGAATCGTTGATTGCCGAGTTCGATGATCACAAGATAGATCGCCTGGTTAAAAAGAAGCAGGAGGAGGAGGAGAACCTTGTAGGAAAACTGGCTGTGCTTGACAAGATGGATGATCTGTCCAACTTATTGAAGAGTGAAGAGACAGACTGGAGTGACGTCGATAGAAAGTTTCAGAAACTGGACAAGCAGTGGACTAAAATCGGCCGGGTTCCGGCAGAGAAGAATCATGAGTTATGGGATCGTTATCACTCTATTCAGGATCGTTTTCATAAACTCAGATTTGAACATGACGCCGCCTATCGCAAACGGATGGAGAAATTTCTCTCGCAGAAGAAGCAGCTGATCCGCGAGGCGGAAGCACTGATGGACGAAGAGGATCTGGCTATTGCCTCAAGGGATGTTAACAGATTGCACCGTCGCTGGAAGAAGGTTGGCAATTTGCCCCAGAAAGATGAAAATGAGCTCTGGGATGAATTCAAAGCGGCTACGGATGCTTTTAATGACAAGAAGACTGAGAATATTGATCAGATTCGTGAACTGGAAGAGAAGAATCTGGAGGAGAAGTATGAATTGATCCGGCAGGCAGAAGAGTTGAATCAGTCAGAGGAGTGGGACCAGACCCATCAGAAAATGCAGAATCTGATGCAGAAGTGGAAAGAGATCGGTCCGGTGCCCCGGCGCCAGTCGGGGAAAATCTGGAAGAAATTCAAGAAGGCGATGGATCTCTTTTACGACCGGCGCCGAAAGCATCAAAAGGAGATAAAGAAGAGCAGAAAAGAGAATCTGGAGGAGAAGCAGCAGGTACTTGAACAGTTGAGGGAGTTGCAGAAGCACGAGGATCCGATTCAGGCAGTGGAAGAGTCGAAACCCCTGCAGGAGAAATTTAAAGAGGCGGGGTATGTCCCTATCAGGTTCAAGAACCAGATGTGGAAAGAGTATCGGGAGATCTGTGACGTTATTTATGACCGATACCGGGCTGCAAAATCTGCTGCAACTGTTGTTGGCCGTGAGAATGTTTCGGAATACTCAACGGATGATATCGTCGAAATCCAGAAAATGCAGAATCAGGCTGACAAACTGAGATCAGAGATCAGCAGGAGGGAACAGGAGAAGATTCAGATGGAGGAGTCACTCTCCTACTTCAAACCGGCAAAAGGGAGTAGTATGCTGGATGATGTGAAAAAGAAGGTGAAGAGTATTGAAGAGGAACTCCGCAGCAAGGAGGAGAAGCTGAGGAAGCTTGATATGGAGATTGACAAGTTGAAGAGGGACGATGCCTGAGAGACCTTCGGGAGGACAAGTACCTGAAACCCATCTCCATGTTCGGTTTTGGGGTGTTCGGGGTTCGATTCCCTGCCCGGGCAGGGAGTATGTACGATATGGCGGGAATACAACGGCGCTTCAGATATGCCGGGAGAGTGATGAGAAGTTGTTGATTTTGGATGCCGGGACCGGCCTTCGATGTCTTGGCGACCAGCTTCAGGAGAGTAACAGTAATGCACAAGCGGGACGTATTTTTATTACCCATTCTCATTGGGATCATATTCAGGGCCTCCCTTTTTTTAAACCATTCTATTCCGAGAAAAGTGCATTTACGATCCATATGCCCGAGCAGTATCAGGGGGGAACAGAGGAGGTACTGGACGCTTACCTGACCAAATCCTTCTTTCCAATTAATCTGAGTGCATTGAAGGCGGCGAAAACGTTTGTCACACAGCCGGAGGAGAGATCCGGGTATGAGGGCTACTCCATTGAGTATATGGTGGCAAACCACCCGAACAAGACGGCGATTTACAAGATCAGTATGGATGGGTGTCAGATTATTTTTGCACCGGATAATGAGTTGAGTGACCAGCGGGATCCATCGATGATCCGGTTTATGGAACGGTTTAAAGAGTTTATCCGGGGATGCGACCTTCTCGTGCACGATGCCCAGTATGACCGGTTAAGCTACCCGTCCAGGGCTGGCCGCGGACACTCCTCCTGGGAGAGTGTAGTAGAGGTGGCCAGGGAGTGCGGTGTTCGGCGCCTCCTGTTGACACACCACGACCCGGATTCAACGGACGGATACCTTGAAGAGGTAGACTCAAAACTGGAGAGGTATCGCGGGGAGCCCTTTTTGAGGCTGGAACTTGCAAGGGAGGGGATGGATGTAACACTCCCTAAAAAAGGTGTGAGCCTCTGATTCCCGTCTCTCCTTCCGGTTGATTTGCAGAGCTGCGACATCCTGTCTGTCGCGGGCAGATCACGACACTAAAGGAACAGCCGGATTCCAAGCCCGCCATTGACATCGAAGTCCGTGGCCGGAACCAGATTCAGAAGTGGGGCCAGTTCAAAAAAGATTCCGAGCCTGCTGTCCGGAATGATGTATTGAAGGCCGAATGGAACCCGGACCCCTACTTTCGGATCGTCCCGAAAAAGGACCCTTCCGCCGATACCGTAGTAATACATCAATGTTCCGGTGTCAGCATTCAGGTTGCCGTGAAGCAGATAGTCAGAATGGATATGAATCGCTCCGCTCCCGCTAAATGACCAGGCGAGTCCTAGATCAATCGCTTTGTTACCACCTGTCCAAAGCTTGGCACTGATTCCCGTAGGTTCACCGACAATAATTCCCAGTTCAGCAGATGTGGGGGTATTTTGAGCAGAGAGTGTTGTACCCCCTGCAAATAGAAAGAGGATAGAAAGCAGAGCCAATCGTTGTTTATTCACAGTAGTCATTGGTGTTATGTTTTTTGAACGTAGTTTCCAGAATGATTCTTTATACCCGGAATATAGGGATTTGTTCCATCTTGTTTCAGGAGTCAGCGTATTCATTGCTATGCCCTATACCCTCTCGCCTATTCCCTATCTCCTTTATGGATCGGTTGCAGGATTTCTTATTTTAGAACGATTCTATGTTGATTCTTACAAGATATTGAAATAGTATCCCAATCGGATCGTCGTTTCCTATACTGACCAATCATTCAAGAATGACAAACCATGACGTACGTAGTTACTGAACCCTGTATTAACTGTAAATACACTCACTGCGCGGCAGTGTGCCCTGTTGACGCGTTTCGTGAAGGACCCAACTTTTTGACTATCGATCCCATTGAATGTATCGACTGCGATGCATGTGTGCCTGAATGTCCTGTTGAGGCTATCTTCCCGGATGATGAAGTACCTGAAAAATGGGAGCACTACATAGAACTGAATGCTGAACTGACTGAGCTGTGGGAAGACAGGCTGATCAACGAGATGAAGGATCCCTTTCCGGATGCAGACGACTGGGCTGAAAAGGAAGACAAGGACGATCTGTTGCAGAAAGAGTGGGATTGACAGACGGTTTTCCACCTACAGGACGGTTTTGTAAAGCCTCCCTGCAGTTACATCAGGGTAAACCATGAGGCCTGGGTCAAATCATCAGATATCGTGCAGAGGGATCACTCTGGACCTGACGGTCCCGCGCGTGATGGGAATCCTGAATGCAACGCCCGATTCATTTTCCGATGGCGGTTATTTTGATTCAAAACAGGCAGCTCTTGACCGGATTGACGAAATGGTCGGTGAGGGTGCTGATATCATTGATGTTGGCGGCGAGTCCACAAGGCCGGGTGCAGAACCGGTTTCGGCTGATGAGGAGATCCGCCGTGTAATCCCGATTCTGACGTCTGCCGTCTCTCGCTTCCCTTCGGTTCTCTTTTCTATTGATACGACAAAATATGAAGTTGCTGAAGCTGCACTGGAAGCCGGTGCCCATATCCTGAATGATGTGAGCGGGCTGCGTAAGGAGCCCCGTTTTGCCGGGCTTTGCAGCCAGTATGGCGCTGCTTATATTCTCATGCATAGCCAGGGTGATCCGGAAACGATGCAGCAGAACCCAACCTATGGGAATGTAATTACCGACCTGAACCGGTTTTTCCGAAACCAGCTCTCCATACTGAAACGGGAAAAGGTGGGTTCTGTAATCCTTGACCCCGGTATCGGGTTTGGGAAAAATCTGGAGCACAATCTGCAAATCATTGCGGGCCTGAGTTCTTTTGCTGTGCACGGTTGTCCGCTCATGGCGGGGGCTTCCAGAAAGTCAATGATCGGCCAGATTTTACACGGCCGGCCTGTTTCGGATAGGCTGGCGGGAACGCTGGCTGTTCACTACCACTGTATGGTGAATGGTGCCCGGCTTTTGCGTGTCCATGATGTACGTGCAGCAGTGGATTCGGTGGAGGTTTTTGAAGCGATCCGTTCCGTTGAGTCATAGAACCTTTCTTTTCATTATCTTGCCTCAGCAGTCTTGTGTCGTGTCAACCATGTGATGTGGAGGTTGTCGAAGAGATTTTGCCGGCTGGCAATGTAAAAAAAACCGGTATAGCTCTGTTGCCTTTTTGTTAATCGGAACCATCAAACAGGAGATAGTTTGCTCCCGATCGGATTTCTGGAATTCGGTATCACCGATCTTATCGAAACACTGGTAATCGCACTGGTGCTCTTCTACCTTTACCGGTGGGTTCGGGGAACGTTTGCCATTCAGGCGGCACTCGGCCTTGTCTTTGTAATCCTGATTAATGCAGGTGTAAGTATACTTGGCCTGTCGACGCTCAATTTTATCCTTCGAAGTATACTCGATGTAGGTGTCCTTGCCGTCTTCATCATCTTTCAGCCCGAAATTCGAAAACTTCTCTACAACCTGGGGCAGAATACAACCCTGGACCGTATTTTCGGGCGAACCAGTACCGAATCGATCGTGGATGAAGTTGTGAATGCAGTGCGAAGCATGGCCCACTCCAAGACCGGTGCGCTCATTGTCTTCGCAAGGAGCACTTCCTTGCAGGATCTGGTGGATGTCGGTGTGAAGCTGGATGCCCGGGTAAACAGCCAGCTCCTGGAGACGATCTTTCAGAAAGAGACACCGCTTCACGACGGAGCGGTAGTGATCCGGAATAATCGCATCGTTGCCGCCAGCTGTTATCTCCCGATTTCTCAAAATCCGAATATATCTTCAGTCTTCGGGACACGCCACAGGGCGGCAGTAGGAATCAGTGAGACGAACAATGTCTTTGTCATTGTCGTATCCGAAGAGACGGGCAGGATCTCTATTGCCAGGGACGGTTCTCTGACGAGCGGTCTCTCGATTCAAAAACTTCGGGCCGAGATGGAGGATCTGTTTGGGAAGGAGGCAATTCCCAACGAGGAGGTCGGGTTTTCATCTGGAAAGTCGGAACTGAAACTTAAGGGGTAGCATCCGAACCTGAAGCGATCCGGTTTTCAGCTCTCTTTTCAGCACGGAGGTTCAGGATGGCTGCTTGATGCCAGCCATGCGCATCAGCTCTGTTGTCGCTTCGTAGATCGATATCGACCCGTTTTTGACTCTCTCTTCTGTTTGTTTCAGGTTCTCCTCTATGTCAGGATGACGGTAGAAAATTCGGATGATCTCCTCTTTCAGAGTTTCATGCATCCAATAGATTGCCTGAGAAGCCCTCCGGTTTTCAAAAGCTCCGGTTGTTTTGGAGAGCCGGGTAAAATCCTGTACAAGTTTCCAGACCTCATCGATACCGATATTCTTCAGCGAAGAACAGGTGAGAACAGACGGGCTCCAGTCGGGTAACGGTTGTGGCATCAGAGACAGGGCGCTTTCGATCTCATGTTTCGTACGGGATACTGCCTGGCTATTGGCCGGTTCCGCTTTGTTGACGGCGACCAGATCTGCCATTTCCATCATGCCTCGCTTGATTCCCTGCAGTTCGTCTCCGGCCCCGGCAAGCACCAGCAGGAGAAAGAGATCGGTCATGGAGTGAGCGGCTGTCTCCGATTGCCCGACACCGGTTGTTTCGATCAAGAGAATGTCAAACCCTGCCGCCTCACACAGGAGCATCGATTCACGGGTCGTCAGGGCGACGCCGCCGAGTCTTCCGGAAGTGGGAGAGGGACGGATAAAGGCATCCGGGTGTTGAGACAGTTTCTGCATCCGGGTTTTGTCGCCCAGTATGCTGCCGTGGCTCAGGCTGCTGCTCGGGTCAATTGCCAGTACTGCAACTCGTTTCCCTTCGTCCAGAAGCCTGGTGCCGAAGGCTTCAATAAAGGTGCTTTTTCCAACTCCCGGTACACCGGTAACAGCAATTCGGAGTGAGTTTCCAGTATGGGGTAGAGAGTGGCTGAGAATCTCTTTGCCGAGTTGTTTGTAGTCGGCCCGGGTACTTTCGATCCAGGTGATTGCCCGTGCGAGTGCCTGGCGGTCTCCGGCCCGGATAGCTTCTGCGCAGGCAACGGCCTTGGGGAGGGTAGAGGAGGCAGTTTTCTTTCGTTCACCCTGCTGGTCGCTGTTTGTGTGGCTCTGTTTGGGATCTGGCATGGATGTATAGCTCTTCTGCCTCAAGGTTGACGGTTGGGAATAGCTCAGTCGCGGTTTACAGCTTTTCCGGCTTGCCTCCGGAGAGGATTGCGAGAATCTCCATCGCAGCTTCCGAAATCACGGTTCCAGGCCCAAAGATAGCTGACACACCCTCTTCATAGAGTTTTGGGTGGTCCTGTTCCGGAATCACTCCACCGGCGATGACCAGTATATCTTCCCGGCCTGCATCGTTCAGTTCCCGGATCAGTTCCGGTACCAGGCTCATGTGGCCGCCTGCGAGGCTCGAAAGCCCGACAATGTGTACGTCATTTTCTACTGCCTGTCTTGCAGCTTCCGCAGGAGTTTGAAAGAGAGGGCCGATGTCGACATCAAAACCGAGGTCTGCCAATCCTGAGGCTATGACGCTGGCACCCCGGTCATGGCCGTCCTGCCCGGTTTTCGCTATCAATATACGTGGCCGTCTCCCTTCTGAATCAGCGAAACGGTCGGCCATCTCCCGCGCTTTCCGGAATCGTTCATTCTGTTTGAGCTCTGAAGAGTACACACCTGAAAGGGTTTTTGTGGTTGCCTGGTACCGGCCGAAGGCCGCTTCCATTGCGTCAGTAATTTCGCCCAATGTTGCCCGCCTGCGCGCCGCCTCAACAGCGAGTTCCAGAAGATTCCCTTCGCCGGTTTCGGCGCATCGGCTGATCGCCCGGAGCGCCTGGTCCGTATCCTGTTTGTTTCGATCCGACCGGAGCCTCTCCAGCCTTTCGGTCTGGTGCCGGAGAACCTGACGGTTGTCTATCTGTAGAATATCGATCGAATCCTCTTTTTCCAACCGGTATTTGTTGAGCCCGACAATGGTCTCTTTGCCGCTGTCAATCCGTGCCTGTTTCTGTGCGGCGGCCTTTTCTATATTCTGTTTTGGGATTCCCGACAGGATCGCTTCGGTCATACCTCCAAGTTCTTCCGTTTCAGAGATCAGTTCCCATGCACTGCGTGCCAGCCGGTCTGTGAGGTACTCTACATAGCGGGAGCCCCCCCAGGGGTCGATTGCGCGGGTGATTCCTGTCTCAACCTGTAGGTAGTGCTGGGTATTTCGTGCAATCTTTGCCGAGAAGTCAGTGGGGAGAGCAATCGCCTCATCCAGAGCATTGGTGTGGAGCGACTGAGTGTGGCCGAGTACGGCAGCCAGTGCTTCAATGGTGGTTCGGGGAATATTGTTGTATGGGTCCTGTGCAGTGAGGCTCCATCCGGAGGTCTGGCAATGTGCACGCAGGGACATCGATTTGGGATTTTTCGGCTCAAAAGGTTTCATCAGTTTTGCCCAGAGCATCCGTCCTGCCCTCAGTTTCGCAATCTCCATGAAGTGATTCATGCCGACAGCCCAGAAAAAAGAGATCCTTGGGGCAAACAGGTCGATATCAATTCCTGCCTTCAGCCCTTCTCGAACATATTCGAGCCCGTTGGCAAGTGTATAGGCAAGTTCCAGATCCGCGGTTGCACCCGCTTCGTGCATATGATACCCGCTAACGCTGATTGAATTGAAGCCGGGCATCTTCCGGCTCGTATACTCCAGGATATCTCCTACAATCCGCATAGAAGGCGCGGGCGGGTAGATGTAGGTGTTGCGGACCATGAACTCTTTCAGGATATCATTCTGTATGGTGCCCTGAAGCTTTTCGGGAGGAACACCTTGCTCTTCCGCTGTAACAATATAGAAGGCCATAACCGGGATAACTGCACCGTTCATTGTCATTGAGACAGAAACCTCATCCAGGGGGATCCGGTCAAACAAGAGTTTCATGTCGAGAACAGAGTCGATGGCTACCCCTGCTTTTCCGACATCTCCGCTGACTCTCGGATGGTCGGAGTCGTACCCACGGTGTGTCGGAAGGTCAAATGCGACGGAGAGCCCCTTCTGTCCTGCTTCAAGATTCCGCCTGTAAAAGGCGTTGGACTCTTCTGCTGTTGAGAATCCGGCATACTGCCGTATCGTCCAGGGCCGCTGTGTGTACATCGTTGCATAGGGGCCGCGGAGGAAGGGGGGGATACCGGATGCAAACTGAAGATGTGAGATCGAATCGATATCCCCTTGGCTGAAACAGGGTTTTACCGGGATCTGCTCCGGAGTCATCCAGAGTTTTTCGCTCCCTCTGCCCTCGTTAGAATTGCATTTCACCCGGTCGGATGGTTCGCCGGATGAGGATCTGTGTTGGTATGGGTTCTGTGAGAAATCGGGCCGGTTCATCTTTAGCCATCCCTCCGGCCTGTTGGATTCGGTTTGAACGATTTTCCGCTTTCCGCCCACCTCTCTTCCAGCTCTGCCGTTAACCGGGAAGGTGTCATGGTAGTGAATTTCTTCCGCGGTGGATCCAGCAGAAACATGGTGAGGTCTCCGGTTGAAGCTCCCTCCTGATAGGCATTGCCCAGGCTCTGAATCAGATGGTCCGGATCTGTCTCAAACAGGCGGCCCGATTGCCGGAGTGGGGCATACGGCCTTTTAGGAGCGGATGGGCTCGGGAATTCTTCTTCCGGATCCGAATAGTAGGTAACCCCTGTAACCATTCGGGTGCCTGTCAAAACCGCGTTGATTTTATGCTCTGCGGACTTTCGGACTCTCTCCTGAATCGTTCCGTTTCTGAGGGATTGCAGCAGCCCTCCCTCCGACTCTATTTCCCGGAAAAAGTTCCAGGAATTTTCGGCAATCTGGTCAGTCAGCTCTTCGATATACCAGCATCCGGCGGCGGGATCCGCCACCTGCTCCAGGAAAGCCTCTTCCCGAACAATGTGATGGAGATTGCGTGCCAGACGTCGTGACCGGTCAGAGTCTGTTGCACAGTGGGAATCAAATGGCAGGACCGTGAGTGAATCAGCTCCTCCGATGATGGCAGCCATCGCCTCTGTGGTGGTTCGGATAAGGTTGTTATACGGATCGATTGTTGTCTGGTGCCAGGGGGATGTTACTGCATGGATATGAATGGTATCAGCCTCTTCCGGCTCAACACCATAGGCATCGAGAAGCTTCCTCCAGAGGATTCTTGCAGCCCTGAAGCGTGCAATTTCGGGAAAATAGAGTGGCCCGGCCGACAGGCGTATCCAGATCGCCCTGGAGAGCTTGTTCAGGTTTGCTCCCGCTTTCCGGCCAGCGGCCAGATATTCACTTCCGGTCGCCAGAACGATGCCGAGCTCTTCACTCAGAGTGGCACCACAGTTGTGATAGAAAAGCCCGTCCCCGGCGAGCGTTTTCTGTGGCAGGTTCGCGAGCTGGAGAATCAGTTTCTCTAACGGTTCTTCCGGCATGGGAAGGGAGCCGGTCTCTGCGGCAAACGTGTATGGGTCGTAGGTGAAGAATGTATTGCGGAGTGTCTGTTTATCCGCCCCCCCGGCTCTGTCTGAAGCGGATTGCATGGCAGCCAATGCGGGTGTGTATACACCACTGTCAAACAGGAACCCGGTCTGCTTCGGGTCTGTTTCACGTATCATGGATTCGAACCTCTCCAGTGTCTGGATGTCAAGGCCGGCCAGGCCTGGGGAAGAGGATCGGCCAGGTTCGGAGCTATCGTTTGGATACAACCTGGATGTAATCTGCAGATAGTCAGAACCACGTTGAATGGCAGTTTCGATTTGACTGGCAGCGATCAGCGAAGTTGGCCCGTCAATTTGTTCAACAATCTTGCAGCCAGCTTCAACGGCATCTTGTTGGAGACGGAGCCCCGTCTCGGGAGGGCTCTCTCCGCTGCTCACTTCCGGTTCTCTGTAGAATGGCAGGATTGCAAATCCCTCCCTGCTGTTCCAGGCAAGTTCTTCACGATAGTCACCTCCATTGAGCGCTTTCCGGATTGCGGCTTCCCACTCTTCCGTCGGGACCGGCGGGAATTCTCCGAATAGATTCTCAGTTAGGTTGATATGGCTGGAGTCGGACACAGGCTGGAAACGGGTCTCACCCCTTCGGAATTTATGGGATGGTGCAGAGATGCCCCGATTGGGCATTCTGATTCTATATTATCATTTATTAGGAGGCTTTACAAAACCGTCTTTTTGCTCAATATCTTCGTTATCGGGATTTTGAAATCCTCACATATGCTCAATATGCTGCGGTTTCAAAATCCCTCTGGCCTCGATCTTGACCAAAAATCCTGATATTGTAAAGCCTCCTGTTAACAGGGTATGCAAAACTGACGAAGCTGGAAAATTCTTGCAAGAGATAATTGCTGGAAACACCGTTTACAGCTCCTTTGTGGCGATTGTATAAACTTTTCAAATGAATTGCCTCTAATTGGAACGTTTTGAAAAGATCGGACTGTTACTTGTAGGAATTTTTGAAGGGAATCAAAAAAAGGGATGATGCAGGAACTACTGGACAAGCTCAAAAGGTATAGCAAGGATGATGAGTCTTTTCAAAAACTCAAGTCACTGTTTGCAGAGATTGTGGATGAAAAGGATCAACTGGAGCAGTCGCTCGAACTGCTTGAGCGGGTTACACGGAATGACTATGATTCGATTCTGGTTACGGAGCTTGAGCTTGAGAAACCGGGGCCAAAAATCGTCTATGTGAATGACGGATTTACCCGGATTACAGGATACTCAAAAGAGGAGGTGATCGGGAAGACGCCTCGTATCCTTCAGGGCCCGAAGACGGACAGGGACGTTTTGGACAAGCTGAAAAAGAGGCTGCTGGAGGGAAACTCGTTTTTCGGCCATACCGTGAACTACCGCAAGGATGGTTCAGAGTTTGTGAATCAATGGGATATCCATCCACTTACCAACGATCTGGGAGAGGTTACCCACTGGGTCTCCTACCAGCATGATATCACGACCAGAAAGCGTTCCGAGAAGAAAATTGTGGATACCGGTATTGAATTTGATGATCTGACCGAGGAGTCGATGAATTTGTTGGTCGATGTTACAACCGATGGTGAGATCCGCTCTGCCAACCGTGCCTTTCGCGACCTGGTTCGTTATGAGGAATCTGAACTGCAGAAGATCGGGCTTCAGGGCTGTATTCATGAGGATACTGCCGGGGACCTTCTGAAAGCACTTCAAACGGGCAGCAGTGATGAGCTGCATGACAAGCTATTTGAGTTCAGGATCACGGACAGCCAGGGAAAAGAGATTGAGGTCTGCGCAAAGGCACGTTTGATTCGGGCTAATGATGAGGAAATTGTGCGCCTCTCCTTTTATAACCGGTTGCGTCAGAAGCGTATTCTGAAAATACTGGCAAAAAAAACAGAAGGATTCGAGCGTCTTTTTGATAAAAAAACTGATTTTCAATATAAGGTGCGGGATTTTGATTCCGGGTTGAGGCTCTTTTCTGTGGATAACACGTTTTCGTTAATCACCGGACTGAATGAGGATTCCGAATCCGGGATCGCGATTGACGAGGTAGTACATGTTGAGGATATTGATAAGGCGGCGAGCCACTACTATAAAGTTCTGGATGGTGTATCCCACACGGAAATAATACGCTACCGGACAGCAGCCGGAGACTATCTGCCGCTTATTGATTATGCACGTCCGGTTGTCAGTGACGACGGCACTGTTGAGGCGATCAAGGGGAGTGCCTCATTTGAAATATCCTCCGAGAAGAGAGGCGTTTGACCAACAGGGAATGGACAGACGGTTTTATCAAGGTGTCTTATAGCCTGATCACCGCCTGAAGATCGGGTGCTCATGGTTTGCAGACGGAATGAATGGCCCTTGAGGGCAACTCTTGCAGAGGCGTTAGAATATAGGAGTCTGCCGGTTTACGATAGAGAGAGGAATTTGTATCTTGTCTGTTATGACTATTGAAGAAAAACAGGATCGGATTATACGTGCTTTTCAGGCACTCGGGGATTGGCAGGAGCGGTATAAGTATATTATCGACCTGGGCCGGAAACTGGCTCCGCTTGATGAGCAGCACAAGGTGGAAGAGAACCTGGTTCGGGGATGCCAGTCCCAGGTGTGGCTGATCGCAGATCTCAAGGAGGACCGGGTGATGTTTCGTGCAGACAGTGATGCGGCGATTACCAAAGGCCTGGTTGCCCTGCTTCTCAAAATCTATTCTGATGAAACGCCTGATGTAATTATTGGGACAAAACCAGATTTCATTCAGAAAATTGGCATGCAGGAACATCTCTCACCGACCCGCTCCAACGGCCTCTTCTCTATGGTCAAACAGATGAAAATTTATGCGATGGCATACAAAACCAAGCTAGAACAGAAACTGGATGCCTGACCGGTAGCCACCAATCTTCGTTTCGATGAAAAAACTGCTTCTCTCCCTCACTCTCCTGCTTTTCGTAACGTTTACCGCCACTCCGGATACAACGGCTCAATCGGGTGAGGAGGCCACCAGGACATTTCTCTTTGTACACGGAGCCTGGGGAGGCGGCCACGATTACCGCCAGATGGAGTCGATTCTGGAGGATCTTGGCCACACCGTCTACCGGCCGACGATGACCGGGCAGGGCAGGCGTGAGCATCTGAACAGCCCGGACGTAACCCTGGAGACTCACATAACCGATATTCTCAATGTGATCCGTTTTGAACAACTGGAGGATCTGGTGATTGTCGGCCACAGTTACGGCGGGATGGTGATTACGGGTGTTGTGGATCGGGAACCCGAACTCTTTTCCCATATCATTTATCTTGATGCGTTTTTGCCGGAGGATGGCGAATCGTTGTTCAGCCTTTCTGGTGAAGCCACCCGAACCCGGTTTCTGGAACTGGCCGAGAGAGAGGGAGACGGCTATAAAGTTCCGCCGAGCTGGCCGGACCCGTGGCCGGATGTACCTCATCCGCTGGGTACGTTGAGTGAGCCGGTGACACTAGTCAACCAGGAAAGAGTTGGAGAGATACCCGTGGCATACATTCTGGCCGTCAATGAAGAGGGCGAGCCGGGCGGATTCGGCAAGCATGCAGAGAGGGCGGAAGCGTACGGATGGCCGGTCTACGGTTTGACGGGAGGGCACAATCTGCACCGTGAAGTTCCGGACGAGTTGTCGCGGCTGATACTGGAGATTATTGGCGAGTAACAAACAATGACCCCTTCAACCTGTCAGATCTTTCAATGATCCAGAACCAATTTCCACGATCTCTTCTCCGCCGCTTCCTGGCCCTGGTGGTTCTGATGCTGCTGGCCTGGCTCGCAGCATGGACAAATCTCTACTCACAGCAGGGATCGACCCTGATGTCGAGTGCTGACCGGGTCGACCTTGACGTACGACATTCACAGAATCTGGTTCCGGCCGGAACAGATTTTCAACTGGCTCTGCTTCTGAACCTGGAAGAGAACTGGCATGTGAACTCCAATGTCCCCTCCGAGGATTTTCTGATCGGGACACAGTTAACTCTTGAGGAGGTGGAGGGAATCCGGGTTACCGGTATGCGCTACCCGGACCCGGTCACCTATTCCTTTGATTTCGCAGATGAACCGATTGATGTCTATGAAGGGGAGGCCCCAATCTTTGTCTCCCTCACAACGTCTGAAGTGATGGAGCCGGGCCCGGTTGAACTTCAGGCATCGCTGATTCTGCAGGCGTGTGACAATGAGGTTTGTCTGGCACCCGCAACGGTTGAGTTTACAATTCCTGTTGAAATCACAGCTCCGGGAACCGGATTTCAGACGTTGAATGCGGAACTCTTTGAGGGGGTAGAGATGGCTTCCGGTTCTATCCGGGATGTGCTCTCCGCACGGGGAGGCGGAGAGATTGCCGCTCTCTTCGATAGCCTGGGCTGGTTTTGGGCTTTTGCCGGTATTTTTCTGATTGGCCTTGCATTGAACCTGACTCCCTGTGTCTACCCGATGCTGTCGGTAACAGTATCCCTCTTCGGGAGCAAAGAGGGGGAGGCGAGCCGGTTGAAATACTCCTTCTTTATGGCGCTGGTCTATGTACTCGGTATCGTATTTATGTATAGCGTACTGGGTGTGGTGGCTGCCTTTACCGGAGCTCTGTTCGGAAGCTGGCTGCAGAGCCCATGGGTTCTGGCCGGAATCGGCCTTCTCATTCTGGGACTTTCGCTCAGTATGTTCGGGCTGTATGAGCTGCAGCCCCCCTCCTCCTGGATGCAATCTCTGAGCGGGACCCAGCGAAAGACAAGCGGGGTAGTCGGCCACTTCTTCTCCGGGCTGGTGGTGGGAGTGTTTGCGGCTCCCTGTATCGGGCCTCCTATTATTGCTCTGCTCGCTTTTGTCGGTTCCCAGGGAGACCCTCTTTTCGGTTTTCTGATCTTTTTTGTGATGGCATTCGGGCTCGGGTTTCCCTATCTGATTCTGGGAACCTTCAGCGGACTGCTCTCCCGGCTTCCAAAATCGGGAACCTGGATGGTCTGGGTGAAGAAAGTGTTCGGCGTAGTACTCGTCGGGGTAGCGCTCTTCTACCTCTCCCTCGCATTCTTCCCAGGGTATGCGGTCCATACGATTCTCGTAACTCTGGTTGCAGGCGGAATCTATCTCGGATTTCTGGAAGGGTCCGGAAAGGGGCAGAAACTCTTTACCCGGATCAAGTGGGCCGTCGGAGCGGTATCTTTGATCGCAGCTTTTATGCTTATCCAGAACCTTCAGAAGCCGGGTATTGTCTGGGAACCCTATACCCCGGAGCGATTTGAATCAGCCCTGGCGGAGGGGCAGCCGGTGGTGATCGACTTTACGGCAGAGTGGTGTATTCCCTGTCTTGAACTGGAACGGAATACCTTCACCGATCCGGATGTGATCGAAGCGACACTCGGTTTTTCCAGGCTGAAGGTGGACATGACTCAATATGAATCGGAAGAGGCGTCTGAATTGAGAGAGAGGTTTCAGGTATCCGGCCCTCCGACGATCGTCTTTATCGGGAGTGACGGGGAGGAGGTGGAAGAGGCCCGGGTGGTCGGGTTCCTTCGGGCAGAGCCGTTTCTGGAGCGGGTCAGGATGGTTGAGTAGGGGTTCCTGCGTCTACTGTTCCCCCCGGCAGCACTCATCCGTATTGACTCCACAGTTCGAACACTGGCCATGACCGTGCACCCAGACGAGCTGGCCTGTAAAACCGCAGTAGAGACACCGGGCCGGAGGCGGCACGTTTTTGTATTTCGGTTCCGAGGTGGAATCGTTCGTGTCAGAATTTGGTAGTACGGAAGCCGGATGAAGAGGTTTGGAATTCATCTGAAAAACATCCGATATTTTGAAGAAAATGTCCAACCCGGAAGAGCCGTTTTCTGAAGATAGCACCAAATTGCATGAAACAGGCATTGAGGACCGTAACGATATGCCAGCAGGGTTCACCGGTACGGACGAGATCACGAGCCGTAGTCTGCTCGGCATGTCTCTGGCTTCCGCACTCTTCTATCTGTTGGCGGCTGCCGGTGCTTTTTATCTTTTTCATGAGCAGGGCCTGGAAGGTGCTTTTTCTCACGGCTTCTCTCTTTCCGCCCAGCTTATGGTGGGAAGCGCGTCCGGTCTGGCAGCCGCTTGTGTGATTATCTTTTTTGCGAACCGTTCTCCTGTTGCCGATGTATTGGACGATTTTGCGGTTGTCCGAACGGTCCGGCAGATGACATTCAGTCCGTTCGACCGGATACAGCTCTCGCTGTTTGCCGGCGCCGGCGAGGAGCTGCTCTTCCGGGGCGCACTGCAGCCGTTGCTGGGCATCTGGGTTACCTCCCTGATTTTTGTAGGGATTCACGGCTATTTCAAGTTTCGGAGTGCCGGGCACTGGCTGTTCGGGGCCTTGATGTTCGGCCTCAGTCTTCTCCTCGGGTTCCTGTTTGAATACGCAGGGTTGATATCGGCGATGGTTGCCCATGCTCTCTACGATATGTTGCTGTTATGGTGGGTGAGGGGGGACAGGGAATAGGTGACAGGGATAGATGAAAGAAAAAAGGGCCGATTCATCTGCTGAACCGGCCCTTGAAATATAGAAGGCTGTCTACACTTATTGTGCAGGTTCCAGTCTTACGATCGGGGTCGCTTCACCGCCGCGATCGTCGATGGCAAGATAGATATATCCGTCAGGCCCTTCGCGTACGTCGCGAATTCGATACTCTCCGGGAAGCAATACCTCTTCGGCAACAAAGTCTGTACCCTGTACGGTGACTCTGGCGAGGATCTGGTACTGCCCGGACATCCCGCCTGCAAAGAAGCTTCCCTGCCACTGCGGGAACTGATCTCCGCTATAGATGGCCATTCCTGCAGGAGCAATGGATGGGGTCCAGTGGTGAACCGGAAGCTCCAGTTCGTCCCGGTTGATGATTTCATGGAGCGGTGAGCCGGCGCCATAGTTAACACCGAAACCGATAATCGGCCATCCGTAATTTACTCCGGGCCGGATGTGGTTCAGTTCGTCACCACCTTGTGGCCCATGCTCTGTCGCCCACACATCGTTGGTTTCCGGATGGACGGCGAGAGCTTGTGGGTTGCGGTGCCCGTAGCTCCAGATTTCAGGAAGGGCTCCCTCTTCATCCAGAAACGGGTTGTCTGATGGAACGGATCCATCGTCATGGATGCGGTTCACTGTTCCGTAGTGGTTGGACAGATCCTGGGAGGGGTGCTCCTGCTGCGCTTCGAGGCCTCCGCCCGGATTTGCCTGCCGGTCTCCGACGGTTACGAACAGATATCCGTCATGGTCAAAAGCGAGCCGCGAGCCATAGTGGCCCTGGCCGCCGGTCCATGCCTGCGCTTCAAAAATCTCTTCCACATTCTGGAGTTGATCATTTTCAAATGTTCCGCGGATGACCGCTGTGGTTCCTTCCGATCCGTCATCATTCGGTTTTGAGTAACTGATGTAGATCAGGTTGTTGTTTTCAAAGTCCGGGTGAGGAATCACGTCGAGCAGGCCGCCCTGTCCGCCAGTTCTGATCTCGGGCAATCCGGGTACGGGATCGGGCAGGAGTTCTCCGTCCCGAATAATCCGGAGCTGTGCGGGCAGGGAGTTGCTGCCGCGCTCGGTAACCAATTTGTCTCCATTCGGAAGAAAGGCGATCGCCCAGGGGTGGTGGAGGCCATCGACGACCGTTGTGACACGAAAGTTATGGTGAATGGATTCGTACACATCGCCGTTGCCGGCTGTTGCCGATTCCTGTTCATCGGGAGCTCCGCAACCGGCGGCAATCAACGCGATAAGGGTAATCAGGGGAGTAAAGGTTTTTTTCAAAAACATATCCGTTCAATTTTGGTTTGATAAAAAAAGTGGGCCTGATGCGTATCGATTCAGGATGCCAGCCAATCGGCTTCAAGAAGATCATGAGAACATGACCCCCTTCCATTATTCAATTCTTTGGATGAGTGTGATGAACCCAGGATAAATCCCGAATGGCTAAACCGTTAACGCTATCAAGAACTCCATGATAATAGTTCTCGGGGATGCATACAAGTCTTCTGAGATGTAAGATCTATCTGGTTCAAGCGAAAGATGAAGCAAGTAACAACAGCTATTTATCGGTTCAAGTAATGTTGAAGAATACTGAAACGAGGATTGATTTGATTAGAAAGAACGGCAACATCACCTATCTTAGGAGCTGCAGGCCGATACGAATCGGTGTTTGAGGCACTCAAAGAATCATTGAAATAGAGTGAGTATGGAACATCTGTACGAGTGGTTTATGGGACTGGGTGAATCCTATGGGGTAGACCCGTTGATCTTCGGCCTTATCTATGTAGGTGCAATCCCGTTTTTCTGGCTGGCGCTCGTCTGGCTGGCATACAATATCCGTCGACAACGTTCTGTTTCAGGTCCGGTTCTGATGGCATGCGGTTGTGCCGTGTCTTCCTATGTCTACCTGATTGTTGCAGGTGAAAATGTACCCTACTGGGTCTACGGCCTGATCATTGTTATCATTATCTATGCCGTTTGGTCCACACTGAGAAAAGTAAAACAGAAAAAAGAAGAGTTCCATCATGAAGAAATCGTATGATCTGATTGTGATCGGCGGCGGGGCCGCCGGTTTGACGGCTGCAGGAGTCGGGGTGAGTTTCGGTGCAAAAACGATGCTGGTGGAGAAAGAGAAGCTGGGCGGGGATTGTACATGGTATGGGTGTGTACCGAGCAAAATCTTGTTGAATCTTGCGAAAAAAGCGAAAATATCGGGCCAGCCGCCCAATTTTAGCGAAGTGAAAGAGAAGCTCGATTCGATCCGGCAGGAAATCTATGAGGATGCTGACCATCCGGATATCTTCAGGAGGATGGGGGTCGAAGTGACACCGGGAGAAGCTACGTTCAGGGACAGGTATACCATTGAAATTCGTCAGCCGGACGGAACCATCCGGCAGGTAACCAGCCGCTACTTTGTCATCGCAACGGGCAGCCGTGCGATTGTCCCGCCAATCGAAGGGATGAATGAATCACCCTATCTCACCAACCATACCCTGTTTGACATTAGTGAAAAGCCCGGCAGTTTGGTCATCATAGGAGCCGGCCCGATCGGTACGGAGATGTCCCAGGCCTTCCAGAGGCTCGGGACAGATGTAACGGTGGTTGATATGCAAAACCGGATTCTCTCCAATGATATCGAAGGGTTAACGACTATATTGAAAGATAAAATTGAAGAAGATGGGGTCACCTGCAAACTCGGTTACGGCGTCCGTTCGGTAGAAGGGGATGAATCCGGAGTAACGGTGACCATCGAGAAAGAAGACAACCGGGAGCGGATCAAAGCGGACAAGATTCTGATTGCTGTCGGCCGAAGGGCCAATTACGAGAAGCTGAATCTGGATGCGGCAGGTGTAAGGTATAATAAACGTGGAATTACTGTGAATGACCGTTGCCGCACGAGCCGGCGGAATATCTATGCAATCGGAGACGTGACGGCCCTCTACCAATTTACCCATATGTCTGAGCATATGGCAAAGGTCGCTGTCACGAATGCCCTGCTCAAGGTGCCGATGAAGATCGACCACGATCATGTTCCCTGGTGTACCTATACCGATCCTGAATTGGCACATGTCGGGGCTTCCCGGAAAGAACTCGACGAAAAAAGGATCTCCTATGAATTGTACCGCTTCCCCTATAGCAAGATCGACCGGGCGGTTACAGATGAAGAGACAACGGGGTGGATCCACATCTATGCCAAAAGGTGGTCGGGCAGAATTCTTGGCGCAGATATTCTGGGGGTACACGCCGGCGAGATGATCAGCCAGTATGCACTGGCGATGAAGAACGGTGTTACATTGAGAAAAATGGCCGACACGATCTTTCCCTATCCCAGTTATGGGCTGGGCGCCCGGAGGGCCGCTGACCAGTGGTATATCAAAAACCAGAGCCGTACAGTAGTGAAGTGGATCCGGCGCCTGTTCGGGTACCGCGGCCCGTTGCCAGATATGAGTGACCCGGACCGGATAGTTTGAGAGGGTCTGATTAGTTCCAGGGGTCTTTGAAATAATTCCGTCACGCCTGTTTGACAGTCGCTCCTCCGCAACTGCTTCCTGCACCGGCTGTACAGCCATAACAGTGCTGGTTGACGAGAATCTCCCGCTCATTGAGTTTTTTCTCATCCCAGTCGCGGATATGATCCGGTGCGCTCTCCCCGGTTTTCATCTGGAGCATCTGGTTGAAATCGCAGTCGTACAGCGAGCCGTCCCACCCGATTGAAATGGTGTTTCTGCACATGACTCCACTGGCAGCGGAGGGATTAAAAGAAGTAACCAATTTCTCCATATACTCCTCCAGGTTGCCGCTTTCAAGCAGAAAATGGAGGAACCGGCTGATCGGAAGGTTGGTAATGGTAAAGAGCTGATTGAACTCGATGTCATGGTCCCGCTTCAGAGCTTTTTTAAAATCTTTTTCGAGCGATTCCTGGGAGGAGGGCAGAAAAGCCCCCACCGGGTTGTAGACCAGATTTAACTCCAGCCCGCTCTCCTCTTTACCATAACCTAGGCCATTTAATAGTTTCAGAACCTTGATCGACTTGTCGTAGGTACCCTCGCCCCGCTGGCTATCCGTTCTCCTTTTGTTGTAAAAAGGGAGTGAACAGGTGATTTCAACCTTTCGCTCTGCAAGAAACTCCGGCAGATCCCGGAACTTTGGTGTATCCAGGATGGTCAGGTTGGAACGGACGATAATTTTTCTGCCCAGTTGATGGGCCTCCTCCACAAACCAACGAAAGTGAGGGTTCATTTCGGGAGCGCCGCCGGTCAGGTCTACGGTTTCAATACTGCTTCCCCGCAAGGCATCCAGGCACTGCTCCAGAGTCCCTCTGGTCATGATCTCCTTTCGGTCCGGCCCTGCATCCACGTGGCAGTGCTTGCAGGTCATATTGCACATGTACCCCAGGTTGATCTGAAAGATTTCGATGCCCGTCGGTTTCAGCGGGAAAAGTCCGATTCCGTTGAGCTTCTCGTCAAACTTTGTCAGGGACCGGATTCTGTCGGTATGGTTGTTAATCAGATCAAGTTGAAAGGAGGGTTCGGCAAGCTTGCTGGATTGTGCAAAAAGTGATTTCATGGATCGGTGTGAATTCAGAATGATTCAGGATTCAAAGATGGGGAATGTCTCCCGGCTCTCTGTGTTCAATCCACTGTGGCGGATCATCGTTCCTGACGAACGATTTTTTACTTGAATTCTTTCATCAAAGAGAAGACATCAACAGCACTCTATCGGAAACCAACGGATATAGACCCATGTTACAATCGATCAACCCCGCAACAGAAGAAGTTATAGAAGAGTACACAGAGCACTCGGAGAGAGAGATCGGTACCATCTTGAAGGGCGTGGAGAATGCGTATGATTCGTGGAATCGGACTCCTTTTTCTGAACGCTCCGATCGAATGAAACGCACAGCAGAGGTATTACGAAGCAGAAGTACCGAATTGGCAAATCTCATGGCCGCCGAGATGGGAAAACCGATAACCGGCGGCAAGGGGGAGGTTGAGAAATGTGCGTGGGTTTGCGACTATTATGCAGAGAACGCTGAAACGTTTCTTTCAGATGAATATGTTGAAACAGATGCTTCCAAAAGTTATGTGACCTTTCAACCATTAGGCGTCGTTCTTGCGGTCATGCCCTGGAATTTTCCGCTTTGGCAGGTCTTTCGCTTCGCTGCCCCTGCCTTGATGGCGGGAAATGGTGCCGTTTTAAAGCATGCTTCCAATGTGACCGGGTGTGCCCTTGAGATTGAGAAGATTTTCAGACAGGCGGGGTTTCCGGAGGATCTTTTTCGAACTCTGAAGGTGGGGAGCAGACAGGTGGGCACCATCATTGAAAACCCGATCGTAAAAGCGGTAACCCTGACGGGAAGCGTACCTGCCGGCAAGGCTGTTGCAAAAAAAGCTGGTTCTCTGTTGAAAAAAACAGTTTTGGAACTGGGGGGAAGCGATCCCTATCTCATACTGGAGGATGCGGACCTGGAACTGGCGGTTCCCACCTGTGTGAACAGCCGCCTGATCAATAGCGGCCAGAGTTGTATCGCCGCCAAGCGATTCATCGTAGCAGAATCTGTTCTGGATGAGTTCGAGCAGATGTTTACCAAAGAGATGGAGAAGAAAACAATGGGAGATCCGATGGATGAGGCGTACGATATCGGGCCTCAGGCCCGTACCGATCTTCGGGATGAGCTGCACAGCCAGGTAGAGGAGAGTATTCGACAAGGGGCAAAATGTCTGACAGGCGGTGTTATTCCGGAAGAGAAAGGGGCCTGGTACCGGCCGACTGTTTTGGCCGGTGTGCAGCCCGGCATGCCCGCCTGGGAAGAGGAGATGTTCGGCCCTGTCGCAGCCATTATCTCCGCAGACAATGAGCGGGATGCTATCCGGATTGCCAATGGGAGCCGATTCGGCCTTGGTGCGGCAGTCTTCACCTCCAATGTTGAGAGGGGTGAACGGATCGCGGCAACCGAACTTGAGGCGGGTTGTTGCTTCGTCAATGAATTCGTAAAATCAGACCCGCGTCTCCCCTTTGGAGGAATCAAAGAGAGCGGGTACGGCCGGGAGCTCTCTCATTTCGGGATCAAAGAGTTTGTGAATATCAAGACGGTCTATGTAAAATAGGAAGGGTGCTATCGATCCGGTGCCTGTCAACCGAAATTTACTAATCGTTACAACATTCAAAGAATGAGCTCGGTTATTATATAAAATTCTATAATCCAAACAATGCAATCACTCCAATGAGTAAAACCTATTACAATCCGGAAGACCTGAAAAAATTTGAAGAGGTCGGAGAGTTTCAGCCTGAGCTGGCGAAAAAATTCTTTGACTACTACGGATCTGTCTTTGAAGAGGGTGCCCTGACTGCCAGAGAGAAAGCACTGATCGCTCTGGCCGTCTCTCATACGGTACAGTGTCCCTACTGTATTGACGCCTACTCCAGCGGATGCCTGGAAAAAGGGGCGACGGAGGAGCAAATGATGGAAGCGGTCCACGTTGCGGCCGCAATCCGGGGCGGCTCATCCCTTGTGCATGGTGTTCAGATGATGAACCGGGTGAAAGATCTGACCATGTAGTAGGCTTTGAAAAACCGTCTTTTTGCTCAATATCTTCGTTATCGGGATTTTAAAATCCTCACATATGCTCAATATGCTGCGGTTTTAAAATCCCTCTGGCCTCGATCTTGACCAAAAATCCTGGTTTTTCAAAGCCTACTAGTAGTGACCTGTACCCATAGTTTAAAATCCATGAGCCAGAGATCAAGCCGATTACTGATCATATTCATCCGGAACCCGGTGCATGGCAAAGTGAAGACCCGTCTTGCGAAGTCGATTGGAGACGATAAGGCACTCCGGGTCTACCGGGAGTTGCTTGAGCATACCCGTGAAGTTGCGGCGGTGACAGATTCGGACCGGCAGGTCTGGTATTCGGAAGATACGGATGAACAGGATGAGTGGAACCAGCCTCTTTTCAGCCGGCACCGGCAGAGGGGGGAATCTCTGGGAGAGAGAATGGAGGAAGCGTTTGCTCTCGGTTTTGAATCCGGTTACAATGAGATCGTGATCATCGGAAGCGACTGCCCTGCACTGAAGACCGGCCACCTGGAAGAGGCATTCCGGGAACTTCGTCGGTTCGATCTGGTTCTCGGCCCGTCTGTAGATGGAGGTTACTATCTTCTTGGAATGAACAGGTTCTATAAGGAGCTTTTCCGGGATATGCCCTGGAGCGGGCCAGAGCTCTGCGGGAGAACCCTGGACGTGGCGCAAGAACTGCGCTTGCAGGTCTATAAACTGGAGACCCTTAACGATATCGATACGGCCGAAGATCTGGCAGCCTGGCAGAAAAGAATGAGATGATCTCGATTATCATACCGGTATTGAATGAAGAGGAGAGGATCGGCCGCCTGATCCGGGAGCTGGAGTCCTCCGGGACCGGACTGATCGGTGAAATCATCGTTGTAGACGGCGGGAGCGGGGATGGTACCGTGGATGCCGCCGCACAAGCGGGTGCCAGGGTGATTCTGTCAGCCCGGCGCGGTCGCGGTTCTCAAATGAATGCCGGAGCAGAGGCGGCCCGTTCTGAGACTCTCTACTTTCTCCATGCCGATACTTCGCCTCCAGCCAGTTTCGACCGGAAAATCATTGAATCAGTAGAAGGCGGGTTGCAGGCAGGCTGTTTTCGCCTTCGATTTGACGATCCACACCCACTGCTTCGTTTTTACAGCTGGTTTACCCGGTTCGATGTTGATCTGTTCCGGTTTGGCGACCAGAGCCTTTTCATAAATCGTGCCCTGTTTCTGAGACTCGGCGGGTTTGACGAGAGGTTAACGTTGATGGAAGATCAGGAGATGGTGAAGAGAGTCAAGAGGTTGGAGCGATTTGCCATTCTGGAGGATGAGGTGGTCACATCGGCCCGCAAATACAGGGAGAATGGAGTACTCCGGCTGCAGGCGGTCTTCACGCTGCTTCTGGTGTTCTACTATGCAGGTGTGCCACAGTGGCGGCTGGTGGAGTACTACCGGCGCTGGATTCGGTAGACGGATGCAAAGACCCTCGGTTCATTCAAACGTTGCAACGGCTTTGCCACTCTGGCCGTCCCACACAGGGGCTCTGATAAATGGAGTATGGTGTTGCATAGTTACGAATTTTGATCAGACAGATTCCCAATCCCCATCTCATTCTGTATATTAGGTTCCTGTTAACGGATCTGCATTCTTTGGCAACCACTCCATTCACATAACAAAACCCGATCTATGAAAACGTTTACAACACTACTGCTGGTTCCACTCCTGTTTTTCGCCTGCCAGTCTGAACCGGAACCTGTCCATCTCTTTAACGGTGAAGATCTGAGTGGCTGGCATATGGATGTCCCGGCTATGGACCAGGCGCCCGATACGACACAACCTTTTTTGGTCCGGGACAGGATGCTTGTGTCTCTCGGGAATCCGAGAGGACACCTGATTACCGATGAGGTTTATGAGAATTACCGGCTTGAAATTGAGTACAGGTTTCCGGGAGAGCCGGGGAATGGAGGGGTATTGATTCATGCTTCGGAGCCCAGGGCTCTCTACGATATGTTTCCACAATCGATAGAGGTACAGATGATGCATCAGAATGCGGGGGATTTTTGGGTGATCGTGGAAGATATCACGGTACCTGATATGGTAGAGCGTCGGGGCCCGGAAGAGAGCTGGGGTATTCGTGAAGGGGAGAGCCGTCAGATACGAAAACTTGTGGAGGGGTCGGAGAACTCGTTGGGAGAGTGGAACGAGATGATCATTGAGGTATTGGGGAACTCCATCAAAGTCTGGGTAAACGGCGAACTATTGAATCACGGAACGGACGCTACCGCCGACCGGGGCCAGATTGCGATTCAGGCGGAGGGTGCCGAGATGGAGTTCCGGAGAATTGATCTCTATCCTATTTCAGATTGGGAGAACGGTATGTAGAAGAAATCCATATTGCGTCCGGCGGTTTGCTCGGAACGTTTATATATGGTATTTCTTTCGTCGACTGGCAAATGCTGGAACAGACTGGGATTCAACTCAGCAAATCTTTCCGGAAGCGGGGTCGATATAGCACCCGTCTCCGGTAACAGAGCGCTGAAGCTGTAATTCACTTTCCAGTTCCTGAAGATAGTGCCGGATCTCCGACTCTTCCGATACCAGTTGATCGTTCTCCCGGATAAATGGCAATGGGAGTTCCGATTCAGACCGTTCATCATACTCGAAGGTTTTATAGGCAAGAACCATATCCTTCAATTTTTTCTCAATCTCTTCAGAGAGCTCATCCTGTTTCAGACGGTGGAATTCAATCATGTGGTATGGGCCTCCGATATCTCTGCAGGTTGTGTTTCCTTTACCCGCATTGACGATTCACGGATAATAAGTTGTGGATTCAGAAGAGTTTTCCGGGGTGTAAAGTCCCCGCTTTTCGTATTGATCTGGTCTAGAAACAGTTGTGCGGCAAAGTTACCCATCCGTTTTGTATGCTGGTCAACCGATGTGAGTGCAGGTTTTATGACTGAGCTGGAGAAGTCATTGCTGTAACCGACAAGGGCGATCTCTTCAGGAATCTGAATGTTCTGCTCATTAAAAATCTGAATGGCGCCCATTGCGGCAAAGTCACTGGCTGAGAAAATTCCATCCGGGGGCTTACTGGTGCCCAAGAGATTCTTGCCGAGTTCTCGTCCATTTTTGAGAATCAGGTCTGTGTCCTGAATCAGGTCCGATTCTATAATAAGATCTTCGTCCACATCAAGGCCATGTTTTTTTAAAGCGTCCAGATATCCTTTCAGCCGGTCCTGGTAAATGTTGATATGCTGCCGGCCTGCAAAGTGGGCGATGCGGCTGCAACCTTGTTCGATCAGGTGAGAGACCGCTTTGAACGCCCCCAGATAGTCGTCTGTAACCACTGCATTTACATCCAGTGAGTCGGATACGCGGTCATAGAGCACAAGCGGCACTCCTCGTTGTTTAATCTTCTCAAAATGTGAGATATCCGTGGTCTCTTTGGCGATCGATGCAATGATTCCGTCTACCTGGATCTGAAGCAGGGCATCGATATTCTCTTGCTCTTTCAGAAACTGATCGTCGGATTGACAGATGATCAGATTGTACCCTTCTTCGCGGATTACCTCTTCAATACCGCGGATTACGGAGGCAAAGAAGTGACGGTCGGAGGTAGGGACGACTACGCCGATGATATTGCTCTTCCCCTTTCGAAGGGCAGCGGCGATGTTGTTGGGTTGATAGTTGAGTTTTTCAACCATTTCCCAGACAGCTTCCTTGGTTGCGTCACTGATTCTGGGATGGTTCTGAATAGCTCGTGACACGGTAGATGGTGTGACATTCAACTCCCTGGCGATGTCAGATATCGTCGTTCTTTTCTTTTTCATCAAGTATTAGAAATAGTCTGATCGGGGTGGGGATAGGCGGCAGATAGCTGTAGAGTCATGCATTGTTTTATGAACTCACTGAGTGTTTGATATCTGAACCGGTCTCTGTTTCAACATATAAATATATAAAAAAAAACCAATAAGCATAGGAAGACACAGGTTTGAAGCTTTCCGGGTATCTCTGAGTTTTCAGGTTATTTGAATTAACGATTGCACTGTGAATATCGGTTATTCAACAAATAAATAAAGGCTTTAGTTGTGCCATCCCGGTGAAAAAGTACGTTTTTGTTAAAAATGTAAAGTATAATTTACGTGAAACGAAGAGGGGTGGATCATGTGTGCCTCAGGATGTCCCGGATTTGTAAAAAGGAAATTATTCTATGAATACTGTATGTAAGCTATATAATTCTGGAAAATAGTAAAGCACGGAAATCGGCTGCCTGGATGCCGGATTGGCAAGTAAGAGGCTATTTTATAAAAAATTCAGGCACAAAACCTATGTAAATGTAAATAATTGTAAATTTAAGCACGGGATTATTGTAATTCTGTAAATAAATAGTTGTCTTCAAAATGTAGTGCAAACGTTTACGCAATCTTGGATTTTTCAAGATTACAGGGTATTGGGGAGAATTTAACGCATTGCAATCTCTTATTGCGGTTCGTTATGAAACCCTGGTGTCAGAATTCACAATAACTTAATGGATAAGGGATCTTCTGTTATGAGATATAAAAATACTATACGACATATACTCTGCTATCTGCTGTTCGGTGGAGTGATTGGATTGGGAGCAGCAGACTCTCTCTCTGCACAGAGCCAGTCTGTCAGCGGAACGGTTACATCTGTGGCTGACGGAGAAGCGCTTCCGGGGGTGAATATTGCTGTGAAAGGGACGACGATGGGTACCACATCAGATTTTAACGGGGAGTATTCTCTTACTGTCCCCTCTTCAAGCGATACACTCGTCTTCTCGTTTATCGGTTATGAGACTCTGGAAGTTCCGGTAGAGGGACGAAGTGTTATTGATATCGCACTTGTACAGGTGGCGATAGAGGGGGGCGAATTGGTTGTGATCGGCTATGGTGCCGTTCAGCGGAGGGATATAACCGGTTCGGTTGCATCCGTATCGAGTCAGGATATACAAGAGGTCCCCGTAAGTGATGCCGGCCAGGCACTTCAGGGACGTGCGACAGGTGTTGTGGCGCTTTCGTCCGGTAACAGGCCCGGCCAGGGTATGACGATTAGAATCCGGGGACGGCGCTCTCTGAGCGCTTCCAACGAACCGCTTTTTGTGGTCGACGGCATACCGCTGGAGGGGAATATTAATGATATCAACCCGAGGGATATCGAGTCGATGGAGGTGTTGAAGGATGCTTCAGCGACAGCGATCTACGGGTCAAGGGGTGCGAACGGAGTTGTGCTCGTTACTACCAGCAGGGGCGGGAACCACCCGACTACGGTCTCCTACTCCGGACATACCGGGATTTCACAGGTGTTGGGTACTCCGGATATGATGAGCGGGCCGGAATTTGCAGAGATGAAGGAGATCTCCGGACGGAGCTTCACGGCGGCTGAAATGGATGCTATCCAGCGGGGCGTATCGACAGATTGGATCGACCTGCTACTTGAAGAGGGGTATCAGCATAACCATCAGCTCACCATTCAGGGCGGTAATGAGAATACCCAGTTTTCAGTATCCGGAAATTTCTTTTTTGAAAGAGGGGTCATCAGTAATCAGGATTTTAACCGGAACACGTTCCGGGTGAACCTCGATCACAGCATTTCTGACCGGTTTCGAATCGGTACATCAACACAGATCTCCAATCAGGTTCAGAATTGGGGGTCGAATCCGTATGGAGGGGCGCTCGCTACCAACCCGCTGGCAGAACCGTATGACAGTGAAGGGAATCTGATCTATCGTCCCGGCGCCGACCCCTTGATCTTCAATCCGCTGGCGGATCTGGAGGACGATGTCTATGTGGATGAACGAACCAGGCTCCGGGTTTTCAGCAACATTTTTGCGGATCTTCAAATTACCGACAATTTCAACTACCGGATGAATTTCGGCCCGGACTTTCAGGATTATCGCCGAGGCCTGTTTCAGGGAAGTTTGTCAGGGGCACGGCAATTTGGCAGCCCGTATGCCGCGAAAGAGCACAGCCGGAATATGACCTACACCTTTGAGAATATTCTCACCTTCCGGGAAGACTTCGGCGAGCATCATGCGATTGACGTAACCGGGTTGTACAGTATTCAGAAATCGACTCTGGAGGAGTCCGATATCTCTGCATCAGAACTGCCCTATGAGCACCAGAAGTTCCATAACATCGGAACCGGTGCGACCATCGAAGGCCTTGGAAGCAATCTGGAGGAGTGGGGGCTTATGTCCTGGATGGGACGGGTAAATTACCGCCTGATGGATCGCTATCTCCTTACGGTTACCGGACGGTATGACGGTTCCTCCCGCCTTGCGGAAGAGAACCGGTGGGGATTCTTCCCGTCGGCAGCAATAGGCTGGAGAATCAGTGACGAACCGTTTATGGCAGATCAGACTCTCTTCTCCGAGCTTCGTGCCCGGGTGAGTTACGGGGTTACCGGAAATACAGCCATTAATCCCTATCAGACGAGAGGCGGACTGAACAGAACCAACTATTCGTTTGGTGGAAACTCTGCCTATGGCTACAGGCCCGGCTCGATTGCAAATCCGGAACTGAAGTGGGAGACCTCTGCAACATTCAACATCGGGATCGATTTTGGCCTCTGGAATGACCGCGTAGCGGGTAGCGTGGAAGTCTATCAGACGAAAACAACCGATCTGCTGCTTCAGAGAAACATTCCGATTACCTCAGGATTCAACTCGGTTCTGGAGAATATCGGAGAGACGCAAAACAGGGGATATGAAGTCAACATCACCAGCCGAAACATCAGTAACCAGAATTTCAGCTGGACTACAACTGCAAATATATTCGGAAACAGTGAAGAGATCGTTGATCTGTATGGAACGGGTACCGATGATATTGGAAATGAGTGGTTTATCGGTGAAGCCCTTACCGTCTGGTACGATTATGACAAGACCGGTATCTGGCAGTTGAATGAAGCTGACCAGGCGGCTGAGTTCAGTCAGACACCCGGACAGATTAAAGTCAGGGATGTGAATGGAGACGGAAGGATCAATGAGCAGGACCGGGTGATTATCGGGACAGATATGCCGCTGGTTAATATCGGGCTGGGGAACCGTTTCCGCTATAAAGATTTTGACCTGTCGGTTTTTGTTTTCGGAAGTTTCGGGCATACCATCTTCAACAACTTCCAGGTTGCGAACAGCACCATGCAGGGGCGTTATAACAATCTCTCGATTGATTACTGGACGCCGGATAACCCGACAAATAATCATCCGGTTCCGGACGGCTCGCTGGAGCGGCCATTGTATGACTCTTCCAGGGGATACATGCCCGGTGACTTTTTGAAAGTGAGAAATATTCAATTCGGCTATAATCTGCCGGTTTCGTTGCTTGGCCAGGCAGGTATCCGGTCTGCACGAATCTATCTGAATGCCGAGACTCCGTTTGTCTTCTCAAGGCTTGATGAAGGAGTTGACCCGGAGCAGTATGGCGGCAGGATTGAGGGCAGTGTACCCAGTACACGCCTCTTCACGGTGGGCGTAAATATCAATTTCTAAAGAAAAGGTTTCAGAACAATGAAAAAATCAATGTACAGATATCTACTCTCAACACTTGTCCTGGGATCATTGGTTGTTATCGCTTCCTGTGATGTCCTGGATGAACAGATCGTCTCCGGTGTTACCGTGGACGCACACTACAGTACTCCGGCAGGGTTTGAAGACGCTGTGAATGCCGCTTATGTTCAGTTGCGTCAATATTACGGTTCCGAGCAGGGGGGCAACCTCAACGCTTTGGGTA
>JBBDRW010000147.1:36985-91268 GCA_040905265.1 Balneolaceae bacterium
GATATTATCTCAAACGGCGGTCATGGAGGTTTTCACTACATGAATCAGTACACGGCCGGCCTGAATTCGGAGTCATCGCCGTTCTGGCACATCTGGAATAACTTCTACCAGGCGATCAATACCTGTAATGCCGCTGTAAACCGTGCCTCGGAGCTCGATTTACCACAGTCTGAACGGGATGCAAAAGTAGCAGAAGTCCGGTACCTGAGGGCACACTACTACTTTCTGCTGGTTCAGAACTTCGGGCCGATACATCTGACACTGGATGAGACAATCGGTGTGGAGATCGATGCGAACCGGACATCGGAAGATGTGGTTTACGATGCGATCATCAGCGATCTGGACTTTGCAATTCAAAATCTTCCGGTGGTCCAGAGTGACTGGGGAAGAGCAACGGAACCGGCAGCCAAGCATCTGTTGTCACTGGTCTATCTGACCAGAGGGTATCAGGATTTTGGTGCAGGTAGTGATTTCGCCATGGCAGCACAACTGGCTGACGAAGTGATCAATGACTACCACCACCGTTTGCTGGACGATTTTGCCGATGTCTTTGATCATGACAACGAGCAGAATGACGAAGTGATCTGGTCCGTTCAGTATACGGATGATCCTCTCATAAACGATCCCGGAAACCACAGCCACATGCACTATCGCCCCTGGTATGAGGTATTCAGTAATGGGTTGGATCGTGCGCTGGAACCCGGATACGGGCGGCCCTGGATCCGGTTTCGGCCATCCCCGTTCGGGATGGAGAATTTCCGGCCGCTGGATGTTGACTCTCGTTATGAGAAGTCATTTCAGGATGTCTGGTATTTCAATACGGAAAACGGGATTCCGGACGGAGCAGCGGTTGGGGATACAGCTGTGTGGGTCACCGACAAGTTCTTGACCCAGGCGGATGTGGATGAGATTGAAGGCCGTCTGCCGGGAGTAAATCTGATGACCTGGAATATGGACAACGAAAGCGATCCCTGGTATTGGGACATCAATATGTTTCCAAACCTGACCAAAGTGGATGATTTCAAACGCCCCTCGGTAAATCATGCGGATGGAAACCGGGATTATATCGTTTACCGGCTTGCCGAAACCTATCTGAATGCTGCGGAAGCGTTGGTGATGAACGGACAGGCATCAGAAGCGGTACCCTATGTCAATGCGGTTCGTATGCGGGCAGCCCACCCTGGCCGTACAGCAGAGATAGTAGTCACTGCGGCAGACCTGGATCTAGACTTTATTCTGGATGAACGTGGCAGGGAGCTTTACGGGGAGCAGAAGCGATGGCTGGATCTGAAGCGGACGGGAAAACTGGTGGAGAGGGTAAGGCTCTACAATCCAACCGTTGGAGCCCAGAATATTCAGGACCACCATGCACTCCGTCCGATTCCGGCGAATCAGTTGACAAGGACGTCCAGCGACTATCCACAAAACCCGGGCTACTAAAGGGGTTGTCTGGAGTTCTTGCAAGGCTCCAGATGGAGTTCCGTCAACCATGCGATACAGGAATTCTTCCAGATGGCGGAGCCACGCAGGAAGTTGGTTGACAGATACTATTCCCATAGATTAAAATGCTGCCCTGGAGAGTAGCGTTTTCTCTTCAGGGCAGCATTTTAAGCAAATGGCAAACCTCTGTTCGGCACCCCTGGAGTCTGTCGGACTTGCGGAATCCAAACTCTGAGTGTCCTTCTTACTTCACTTTAGGTACATTGCACCTTCAAAATTGAAGTTGCAGGTCGTGTACCAAACGTTCAGACAGTATTCAAAAACATTATGCACAGATGTATTGACAGATTCGCAATACTTCTACTCATTTCAGGAGTATGGCTGGCCGCGGTACCCGCGGGAGTAACAGGACAATCGGCAGTTCCGGTGCCGGAAACTCTTGCGGAGATCGCCGTATATGCCGGAGAATATGACCGGCTGAATACTCCGGTAACCGCTTCCCTGCAGGGTGTACGCTTGTCACAGGATGGGATACATGCCCTTCAACTGGTTGAAGTTACTGCCGGCCTGGAGCGGCCGGTGTCTTCGCAGGTACAGCCGGGACTTCCGGGGACTCTTTCCTGGATTCTCGACGATGAAACAGGCCGGGGTGAAGTGAGAAACTATGAACTTCGCCTCACACCTCCGGACGGGTCCGTTCAGCCGGCACAAATCGTGGATTTGGAGGACAACGGGGAGGAGTTACTGATTACGTTTGACGGCAAACCAGTTTTGAACTACAGATACTCCGTCATGGAAGTCCCGGACGGGGTTGATGAAATCTACACGAGAGGTGGTTATATCCACCCGATCTGGTCCCCTGGCGGGGAGATTCTCAGTAGAATCCAGCCTCCGGATCACTATCATCACTACGGGATCTGGAATCCCTGGACGCAGACCGAGTTTGAAGGGAGGGTTGTCGATTTTTGGAATCTTGCAAAGGGGGAGGGAACAGTCCGGTCTGAACATATCCCGGAACGGACAAGCGGCGATGTGTTTGGCGGTTTTAAGGCCCTTCACGACCATGTCGATTTTACCGGCCCGGCAGGAGAGAAAGTCGCTCTGAATGAGGAGTGGGATGTCGACGTTTGGAATGTCAGGGCAGAAGCCGGACAGGAGATTTGGCTGATCGATTTTGTTTCGACACTCAGTCCGGCAACGTCCGAGCCTTTCACGATTCTCGAGTACCGGTATCAGGGGTTCAGTTTGCGGGCTACCGAACGCTGGAATGACGAGAATGCTGACCTGCTTACTTCGGAGGGGTATGACAAGAGCAATGCAAATGCAACGCGTGCCAGATGGATCGATGTAAACGGCATCTCGGATGTACCTGAAGGGAGGTCCGGGATTCTCTTTATGACTCATCCGGAAAATTACAACTTTCCGGAACAGCTCCGGATCTGGCCGGTTGGTACAAACGGCGGAGTTGAAAATGTCTATATCAATTTTAATCCGGCGCAGGATCGTGATTTCATATTGCAACCGGGAAAGTCTTATACCCTGAAACACCGCATGCTGGTATACGATGGAAGGATTACTCCGGAGGTTGCTGACCGCATCTGGAGCGATTACGCCAGCCCGCCGGCCGTAGAGGTACAGCCGGTGGATGCCCTTTCAGGGGCGCGGGTGCTGGTGTACACCCGGAATGGCGAGGGGTATGTACATGACAACCTCTCTTACAGTGTAATGGCGATTGAGAAACTGGGTGAAGAGAACGGGTTCAGGGTAGATGTCTCCAACAACCCTTCTCATTTTACCCTTGAGAATCTGAGCCGTTATGACGCGCTCATCTTCTCCAATACCAACAATGACATTTTTGAGACAGCGGCCCAGAGAGAAGCCTTGCAGGAGTATATACAGAACGGCGGCGGATTCCTCGGTATTCACTCTGCATCAGGATCAGAGCGCTCCTGGCCCTGGTTTTCACAGTTGCTTGGCGGGAATTTTGTTCGTCATGCACCGCAGCAGGATTTTACTGTGAACGTGCTGGACCAAAGCCACCCCTCTACCTCTTTCCTGCCCGACCGGTGGGAGATTGAAAGTGATGAGTGTTACTTCATGGATGAATTGAACCCCCGGATACGGGTGCTCCTTTCAGCTGATCTCTCAACTGTTTCAGATGAAGGCCGTGATGAGTTTCCCGGAACTCTCTTCGGAGAGGAGTTCCCTCTTGCGTGGTATCAGACGTTTGACGGCGGCCGTCAGTGGTACACATCACTTGGGCACAGGCCGGAACAGTATGAAGATCCTCTGTTTTTAAGGCATATCCTGGGCGGCCTCCGCTGGGTAGTAAGCGGGTCACCATAATTTTACAGGATCAGGCCTGTCCTGAACCGGTTCTCACAATCAGGCAGATAAACATAAAATCTACAGATCATGAATAAAAAGAAAAATAACAGGAAGGATGGTATGACCAGGCGGGAGTACCTGAAAAAATCTGTGTTGGGAACGGCCGGGCTGTTTGCAGCACCGTCAATTGTACCCTCTACTGTATTTGGAAAGAGCGCACCAAGTGAAAAGATCCATGTAGCACAGATTGGATTCGGACGGATCGCCAGATTGCATGACCTTCCGGAGACCATGAAGGAGGAGGGTGTGCGCGTTGTGGCAATCAGTGAAGTGGACAGAAATCGCCTTGAAGATGGGAAACGGTTCGTTCAGGGGTGGTATGAGCAGCAAACAGGCCGAACCGATTATATAGATGTACAGCTTTATCAGGATTACCGGGAGATGCTTGAGGATCCGGGAGCAGACATTGATGCTGTTATTGTCAGCACACCTGATCACGGCCACCTGTTACCGGTCGTTCACTCAGCGATAAAAGGGAAGGATATTTACCTGCAAAAACCTCACTCACTGACCGTTCGCGAGGGGCGTACGATGACCGATATTCTACAGAGAATGGGTACGGTTTTTCAGATCGGAAGCCAGCAGAGGGCCATGCACCCCTGGCCCCAGTTCAAGCGTGCGTGTGAACTGGTAAGGAACGGGCGGATCGGAACTATTCATACCATTTATGTCGGTTTACCGGGGGACCCGCCCGGAGGAGATCCGACCCCGATGCCTGTACCGGAGAACCTGGATTACGATTTATGGCTGGGACCAACTCCCAGAGTGCCCTATACAATAGACCGGGTACATCCGCAGGAGGAGTACGGACGTGGAGGCTGGCTGCGCTGTGAACAGTTCTCGGCCGGGATGATTACAGGATGGGGCGCACACCATCTGGATATCGCGCACTGGGGAATGGGGATGGAGTATACCGGGCCGATTGAACTCGAGGCGACGGCTGAATTTCCAACGGAAGGACTTTGGAATGTTCACGGGCCGTTCAAGGTAGAGGCGAAATATGCCAACGGGGTTACCATGCATGTTTCCGGCGACTATCCCAATGGAGTGCGTTTTGAAGGAGATGAAGGGTGGATCTTTGTTACTCGCGGTGCTGCTCAGGTGACAGACAGCGATCCTGATACCGGTGAACCGTTGGAAGCCCCCTTGAGGGCAAGTGATCCATCCATTCTTACTTCTGAAATCGGGCCGAATGAACTTCATCTGAAGGGTGTGGAGGGGGAAGAGCACCATACAAACTGGATTCGAAATATTCGAAACCGGAGTGTGAATACCTATGCACCGGCCGAGATTTCGCACCGTTCAACGTCCGCATGCCTGATCTCCCATATCGCGATGAAACTCCCGAGGAGACTCTATTGGGACCCGGTTAATGAGCGATTTAAGAATGATGACGAGGCGAATGCCATGCTCTCCAGGCCACAAAGGTATCCCTATACAGTTTCTGAAATTCCCGGGTTAAACCTGTAAATTGGATTCGTGCCGCTAACCTGTTTCGAAGCAGTGTCAACACTCCTGTTTCTTTACCTTCAGGCGGAGAAAACCTGCCGGGATATGGGTCATCTGCTGTTTCGTTCAGACGCTTTGGGTTTGATGAAGTCGTATCGGATATCGACCCGAGGTATATATGCGCCACTGGAACAGAAGCTCTTGTTTTGCTTATATCTGGCAGCTGACCTGACCCGGATAGAAAAATTATGTAACTTATTATGATAATGGATGTATACAATACCCTGTTTCGACTCACCTTGTTGATCTCTCTTATTATGACGATTTCCTGTGAACCGGACCGGTCAGCGGCAGGTTTTTCCGGTTCAGAACACGAAGTAAAGATTATGACTCTGAATCCCGGCCATTTTCATGCCGGGCTGGTTCATAAGTATGGTTACGATCAGGTTGACCCCCGGGTACATATTTACGCCCCCGACGGGCCAGAACTGGAGAGTCATCTGGCGCTCCTGAATCAATTCAACAGCCGCGAAGAGAATCCGACGAGCTGGGAAACAGTCGTTTACCGCGGTAATGACTATCTGAATCAAATGCTGGAGGAGAAGCCGGGAAATGTGATGGTTGTGGCCGGCAATAATGCACGTAAGATCGATTATATCCATGCGGCTGTGAATGCAGGGATTCATGTGCTTGCAGACAAGCCGATGATCATTCACCACGACCGGTTTGACCTGTTACAAGAGACTCTTGAACTGGCGGATGAAGAGGGCCTTCTTGTAAACGATATCATGACCGAGCGGCATGAGATTACCTCAATACTTCAAAAAGAGCTCTCGGGGATACCGGAACTTTTTGGAGAATTAGAGTCCGGCTCTCCGGAAGATCCGGCTATTACCAAGGAGAGCGTTCACTTCTTTAACAAGGTTGTTGCAGGCGAGCCTTTGATCCGTCCTTCCTGGTTTTTTGACGTTACGCAACAGGGAGAAGCAATCGTTGATGTTTCCACCCATCTTGTCGATCTTATTCTGTGGCAAAGCTATCCGGAAGAGCCGATTGATTACCGGAATCCCGGGGAAGGTATTACCGTTCATTCAGCGCGTGTATGGGATACTCCGATGACGGGTGATGAGTTTGAACGGGTGACCGGGCAACTTGCCTGGCCGGATTTTCTTCAGCCGTATGTAGATTCTGAAGGGCTTCTTCAGGTAGCCGCAAATGGAGAATTCATCTTTAAAGTAAGAGATACCTGGGGAAAAGTAGCGGTGCTCTGGGGGTACGAAAATCCCGGAGGCGGGGATACACACTACTCCATCATGCGGGGGACCGATGCAAATCTGATTATCCGGCAAGATGAAGAGCAGGGCTATCAGGCCACACTCTATGCAGAACCTGTGGAAGGCAGGAGCCGGGAGTCCTTTGAAGAAGCCTTGACGGCTGCTCTTGGATCACTTTCTGACCGTTATCCCGGACTCACGGCAGAGTATATAGAGGGCCTGGGGTGGGAGATTGGAATCCCTGTTGACTACAAGGAGGGCCACGAAGAGCACTTTACCAGAGTAACGGAACTCTATCTTGACTATCTGGTGGAGGGTGAACTGCCGGACTGGGAGCGGGTAAATTTGTTAACCAAGTACTATATAACCACCCGGGCATATGAAATGAGCAGATGAGAGAGAAACTCCATCTCTGCCCGGCCATTCATCAGGAGGCCTGAAGAGCTTCTGATACAAAAGCTATTACACAACCTATGAGCATAGATTTTAATCTGGATGGAAAGCGTGCACTGATAACCGGTGGCGGAACAGGATTGGGTTTTGGAATCTCCAGGGCATTCACAGATGCAGGTGCCCATGTTATGATAACCGGCCGGCGGGAAAAAGTACTGGCTCAGGCGTGTCAAAAACTGGGAGACCATGCCCGGTATACGGCACACGATATTACGGACCTTGCGAGCATACCAGGCCTGGTTAATCAGCTTGAATCCGAATGGGGTGCCATTGATATTCTGGTGAATAACGCAGGGATCAATATGAAGAAAGAGCCTCTTGAAGTAACCGATCAGGAGTTTTCATCCATTATTCAGACAAACCTGAACGGCCTGTTTGCAATGACACGTGAAGTTTCAAAAAGAATGGTGAAGCGGAAAGAGGGCTCAATCGTTATGATAACCTCAATGGCTGCCATGTACGGCCTCCCACAGGTATCTGCTTACACTGCTTCAAAATCCGCCGTTTTGGGATTGACCCGTTCACTGGCTGTAGACCTATCTCCGATGGGAGTGCGCGTGAATGCAATTGCACCAGGCTTTATTAACTCACCGATGCTGAAGAAGGCGTTTCAGTCCGACCCTGAACGGGAACAGAAAGTGCTTGGCAGGACTCCGATGAACCGGCTCGGGGAGCCGGAAGATATTGCCATGGCAGTGGTCTACCTTGCATCTGACGCTTCCCGGTTTGTGACCGGAGTGAATCTGCCGGTTGACGGTGGAAATTCAATCGGGTTTTAAACATGCCAAGCCGAAAGATATTCAGAGAGATCACACTCTCCGGAATCATATTTCTGATGTTTTTTAGCCTGCAAACTGAATGGGCAGGGGCTGAAGATGGACACCGGATGTGGCTGCGTTACGATCTGGTTTCGGACCCTGTACAATTGCACCAGTACCGGAACCTGTTTCGGGATGTTGTTGCGCACGGGAGTTCACCGACGTTTGAAGTTCTCCTTGAAGAGCTGGAGCTCGGTATGAAAGGCTTGCTGGGAGAGAGCGTTCGGTACCGGGCCTCGGTTGAAAGGCCGGGTACCCTGTTAATCGGTACTCCGGACAGTTCCGATCTGATCTCTTCACTCGGGCTGGAGATGAAACTCCGGGAACTCGGCCCGGAAGGATTTCTTATTGAGCAGATGGATGTCGGTGGCGTGAACTCTACAGTCATTGCTGCGAACCGGGATATCGGGCTTCTGTATGGAGTATTCGAGTTGTTCAGGAGGATGCAGACGGAGCAGGACCTTGTCGGGATCTCTCATCAGGCCGTTCCCAGGGTACAACACCGGGTCGTCAACCATTGGGATAACCTGGACCGCACGGTCGAACGGGGGTATGCCGGAATCTCCCTCTGGGAGTGGGGCACCCTTCCGGAGTACCACCATCCGAGATACCGGGAGTATGCCCGGTTTAATGCATCGATTGGAGTCAATGCGACAGCGATTAACAATGTGAATGCCAACCCGCTGATATTGACCGACCACTACCTGGAGAAAGTGAAGGTACTGGCCGATATCTTCCGGCCCTACGGAATCAGGATGTTTCTGTCCGTCAACTTTGACTCTCCCCGGCGGATTGGCGGGCTCGATACCTCTGATCCGCTCGATCCGGATGTGAGAGCGTGGTGGAAAGAGCAAGTAGAGAATGTCTACAGCTATATACCGGACTTCGGAGGATTTCTGGTGAAAGCGGACTCCGAAGGCCAGCCGGGCCCGCACGGATATGGCCGGGACCACGCAGATGGGGCCAATATGCTGGCTGAAGCCCTTGAACCCTATGGAGGGATTGTCTTCTGGCGGGCCTTTGTCTACGATCCGGAGCAGTCGGACCGGATACGTGAGGCGTATGACGAGTTTGTTCCTCTGGATGGGAAATTCATGGAGAATGTAATTCTGCAAGTGAAAAACGGCCCGCTTGATTTTCAGCCACGTGAACCTTTTTCACCTCTCTTCGGCGCGCTTCCACAGACTAATACGATGATAGAATTACAGGTGACACAGGAGTATTTCGGGTTTGCCAACCATCTTGCTTACCAGGGGCCGCTTTTCGAAGAGGTATTGCAGGCAGAAACCTATGCACGGGGTGAGGGGTCGACGGTTGCCAGGATCATCGACGGGGACCTGTTTGAGTACTCTCAAACCGGAATGGCGGCTGTAATCAATCCTGGTACCGAACGGAACTGGACCGGACACCCCTTTGTACAGTCGAGCTGGTATGCATTTGGGCGGCTTGCCTGGGATCACTCACTCACTGCTGAAGAGATTGCTGACGAGTGGATCCGGATGACGTTTACCAATGATGTGAGGTTTGTCGAGCCAGTGAAAGAGATGATGCTGATCTCCAGGGAGGCGGGGGTTAACTATCGTAGTCCGCTCGGGCTGACCCACCTCTATGCACAAGGGCACCATTACGGGCCTGCACCCTGGAATGCACAGCACGGTTCCCGGCCTGACTGGACTGCAGTCTATTACCACCGTGCAGACGAGGAGGGTATCGGATTTGACCGTACGGAGACCGGTTCCAATGCTGTAGAGCAGTACCATTCTCCCTTATCTGAAATATTTGGGGACCCGAACCGGGTTCCGGAAGAGCTGCTGCTCTGGTTCCATCGTGTAGATTGGGATCACGAGATGAGTTCCGGCAGGACGCTTTGGGAAGAGCTGGTCTATAAGTATTATGAAGGAGTGGAGATGGTTCGTCAGATGCAGGATTCCTGGAATCATCTGGAGGGATTGATTGATGAGCAGAGGTTTGACCACGTGAAGGCACTTCTGACGGTGCAGGAGAAAGATGCCATCCGCTGGCGCGACTCCTGTGTCCTCTATTTCCAGACCTTTTCGGGCATGCCGATCCCGGAAGTTTATGAGCTGCCGAAACACAGCCTTGAACGATACATTGAGCTTGAGCAAGAGCTCTATATTCCGAGATTCTGACACTGCCAGTGTCGTCAATCTCACCATACCCTCCCCGCCTTCTTTAACCAGGATCAGTGCCGGTTCTACCCCTATGTGAGGGAGGACTCCTACATCAGGTCAAACAGGCGCGGAAGCCAGAGGCTCAGGTCCTCCCAGTATGTAATCAGCATCAGGGCAGTGATCATTGCGATGAAGAGCGGGAGCAGTGGTTTTACAACTTTCTCTATAGTCGTTCCCGCTATACTGACTCCGACAAAGAGAAGCGTGCCCACCGGCGGAGTGCAGATTCCGATACAGAGGTTGACGATCATGATGATCCCGAAGTGTACCGGGTCTATCCCCAGTTCGAGGACGACCGGCAGGAAGATCGGTGTAAAGATCAGGACGGCGGGTGTGATATCCATAAACATCCCGACGACCAGAAGGATCAGGTTGATCAGCAGCAGGATGACGATTTTGTTGTCACTCAGGGATAACAGTGCTTCACTGATATTCTGTGGAATATGTCCATAGGAGAAGACCCAGGACATACTGATGGAAGCGGCGATGAGCAGCATGACGATCGCTGTAGTCTGCACGGAACTCATCAGGATATCGGGGAGATCCTTGACGGATATCTCCCTGTATGCGAAGGCAAGAATGAGGGTATAGATGACCGCAATGGCAGCAGCTTCGGTCGCGGTAAAGATCCCGGCGACAATTCCGCCGATCACAATAATCAAAAGAAGAAGGCTTGGGACGGCTGCAATAAATGAGGTGAACAGGCCTTTGAATGTACTGCGTTCACCAACCGGAAAGTTCTTTCGCTTTGCCCAGACAGCGGCAACAATCATCAGGAAGAGTCCGGTGAGGATTCCCGGGATATAACCGGCGATGAAGAGTGCCGCAATCGAAGTGCCGCCGCTTGCCAGAGAGTAAACAATCAGGATGTTGGAGGGGGGAATCACAAGGCCCATTGTGGAGGAGGAGATATTGATCGCAGCTCCGAACTCTTTGGTGTACCCTTCTTTCTCCATCCGCGGCCCCAGGATACTCCCGATTGCGGATGCGGCGGCAACCGAAGAACCGGCGATCGCACCGAATAGCATTGCCGCGACTACATTGATGTGAGCCAATCCGCCGGGAAGAGCCCCGACGATGTTCTTGGCAAAGTGAATCAGGCGTGTGGCGATTCCGCCCTTGTTCATCATCTGGCCGGCAAGGATAAAGAATGGGATGGCCAGAAGCGTAAAACTGTCCAGGCTTACGAGGAACTGCTGGCCCAACGTCATGAATGCAGTCAGCGAGTTCATACTGAAGAGCAGGGTCAACAGACTGGAGATTCCGAGAGTCCAGGCAACCGGAACGCCGATTCCCAGCAACAGGAAAAAACTGACGATCAGTACGAGTATTTCAATCCATTCCATAGTCTTTCCGTTTTAGATTGACCCTTTAAAATCCTGTTTCTGAATTGCATCCTCACCATTCCTGTCGTCTGGTGAATTGACCAGTCTTATGATGTCTGAAATTTTATAATAGATGATCAGCAAGCCGCTGACCGGGCCGATCAAATAGACCAGGGCCATCGGGATTTGAAGCGTTGGTGTGATTTGATAGAGCGTAAAGGTGTACCAGGAGAGCATTCCGCCGCCAATGACCAGCACAGAGAGAACAAACCCGATGATCAGAATTTTGTTGAAGATCTGAAGTTTTTTCCTCTTCTCCGGCCTCAGTCTGTCCGGCAACAGATTGATCGAGATATGCATATTTTGCCCGGAAAAATAGGCGCCGCCCAGCAGGCTCACCCAGATCAGCAGAAAACGGGCTACCTCATCCGTTACTGTGCTTGGTGCGTTTAGTATATAGCGGGAGAAGACCTGCCAGAAGACAGTCAGTACCAATAGCCCCATCATACCGACGAGGACGGCTCTTGTAGCAGCATCGATTCTGTTTCTCACGGGATCACCGTTTTCGGGTTATGTCAAATTACAAATCCGGCTGTCCGGTATTCACTTATGCCGGGCCGGGTATCCGGTTTTTCTCGGCCTACTCGACCTGTCGTATTCGTTCCACCAACCTGTATAGTTCAGGATCACTGGATTGAATCTCCTCATAGATTGATTCTACCCGGTTTCGAAACGGCTCTTCATCCGGATAGATCACTTCGACGCCGGCCGCTTCCACTTCTCTGAGGGATTCCGCCTCATATTCACGCCATAATTCGCGCTGGAACTCGACAGATCGGTCAATAGCGGCCTGAAGCCACTCCTGTTCCTGGCCAGTCAGCGAGTTCCAGGTGTTGGTACCGACGAGCAGAAAGTCCGGAACAGCCGTGTGTTCATTCAGGACGTAATAATTGGTGACTTCATAGTGGCGGGAGGAGTAGTAACTCGGGGGGTTATTTTCAGCTCCGTCGACAATGCCTCCCTGAAAAGCAGTATAGAGCTCGCCATATGAGAGAGGAGTTGCCGACCCTCCCAATGTTCTTACAAGATTCATTGCCATAACGCTTGGCTGAACCCGGATCTTCATTCCCGGGAGATCGTCCGGAGTCAGTATTGGCCTGTCAACGGTATAGAAACTTCGTTTGCCGGCATCGTAATAGGCAACACCGCGGAGCCGGTACGGTTCTCCGGCCAGCAGAAGCTCGGTTCCGATAGGATCTTCCCAAAAAACACGTTCCATATGTTCATCATCCCGGAATAGATAGGGCAGGCTGAAAACACGGATTTCAGGTACAATGTTTTCAAGCACTGCTCCGGATACCTTGGTCATACCGATCGTGCCGATCTGTACCAGTTCCAGTAACTCTCTTTCAGACCCGAGTTGCTGGGTCGGATAGATCACGATTCTCATCCGGCCATCCGAGTACTCTTCTACATAGTCCGCCATCTCCTGCATGGCAGTCGATACCGGGTGAGCCAGGTGCATGGCATGTGCCAGAATGATAGTCTTTGGTTCCCCTTCCCGGTCCCTGTTGCAGGACTGTAATACCATCAGGCATAGTAGCATCAGGATGGCAGAAAATCGAATAGTTGGGTTTGAATGGGTGCTCATAGGTGAAGTTTCATCCGGTTGGTTTCCCCGACCTGTTGTCGGGTTGTTCCGTCAGATTTCCGTCAGTTTAAAAGCGCTTTCAGGACAGTGCAATAATATTGAAATATTTTTAAAAATCCCGATTCAATCTGAAAAGCAGGCTCTGCATTGGTCTGGATCACAACCGGCTGTCTTGCCGGATTACTCTTCTTCAGAAAATGGAAAATAGGTTTTTGCATTGAAATATGAGATGTCAGCTGCAATTTTTCCGAGCCAGTCGAGGTCATACGGCAGCTCACCGTTCTCAACATCACGTCCGATCAGGTTGCAGAGGATCCGCCTGAAATATTCATGCCTGGGATAAGAGAGAAAGCTTCTGGAGTCGGTCAACATCCCGACAAAACAGCTCAGCAGTCCCATGTTGGAGAGAATATTCATCTGATCTTCCATACCATCCTTCTGGTCAAGAAACCACCAGGCCGTTCCGTATTGGACTTTCCCGCGATCCGATCCGTCATTATAATTTCCTGCCATCGTTGCCATGACCGAATTATCGGCCGGATTCAGATTGTAGAGTATGGTTTTTGAGAGCTGGTTGCTTTGGTCCAGTGTATCAAAAAAATCAGCAAGGGAATGGCTGTGGGAGACGTCACTGATCGAATCGAATCCGGCAGCCTCGCCGAATTTTCGGTACATCCGGGTGTTGGCATTCCGCAGGGCTCCCAGGTGAAACTGCTGCACCCATCCCCTTTCATGGTACATTTTGCTAAGCTGCAGGAGTATGGTGGTGACGAGCCCGTGCCGTGCCTCTTCTCCGGGGTCCCGGCCGTCCCTGACCGCTTGAAATACACTTTCCGGATGAAACGATGAATCGGGGACCGGGTGGATCTTCTCCAGGCCGTGATCAGCCAGCCGGCAGCCGTTTTTGTGAAAAAAATCGATTCGTGATTCGAGTGACTCCAGAAATTTGTCGAGTGACCGGATTTCGTTACCTGTAATTTCTCCAAGCTTGTCGACCCATCGATTCCAGCGTTCAGGCTGCTCCATCCCAAAGGATGGATCCGGACGAAATGTAGGGAGTACCTTGCAGGGGAATATTCCGGACCTGATCGAACGGTGGGCCTCCAGTGAATCGAGAGGATCATCCGTGGTGCAGACAATCTCAACCTTCATCTTTGTCAACAGGCTGCGGGCTCGAAATTCATCCCCGGTAATTCGTTCATTGCAGTGTCGGTAAACTTCATCTGCCGATTCAGGATTCAGTAGTTTCTCAACCCCGAAGTAGTTTTTGAGTTCCAGGTGAGTCCAATGGTAGAGCGGATTGCGGACCGTATAGGGGACTGTCCTGGCCCACATCATGAATTTTTCCCGGTCTGAAGCTTTGCCGGTAATATAGTGTTCATCGATACCAAGAGTACGCATGGCACGCCATTTGTAGTGGTCGCCGTCGAGCCAGATCGAGGTGATTGTACTGAAACGTCTGTTTTCATCGATCTCCGAGGGAGGGAGATGAGAGTGGTAGTCAATAATCGGCAAATCAGCTACATAATCATGATAGAGCCGTTTTGCCGGTTCTGACTGTAGAAGAAAGTCGTCGGTAAGAAATGTATTCATCCGTAGCGGATTGATTAGTACAATCGTTTGCACGACCGGAGATTAGGAAAGATGGAGGTCATATTCAAATAAAAAAGTGTGGCTGCTCAGGAGGTCTCCTTCCGGATGGCCGGCGCTACTTCTGTGCCGAAGAGTTCGATTGCCCGAAGTACCTTTTTGTGAGAGAGCGTACCTACCGTCAGCTGCAGTAGAGTTCGTTGATGGCCGAAGAGTTCATATTGGTATAGAATTTTATCGATTACAGCCTGCGGACTGCCGACAATATTGGCTCCCTTCAGGCTGCAGGATGCCTCGAACTGTTCTCGTGTCATGGGCGGCCATCCGCGTTCTCTGCCGATTTTGTTCATGGTGTGTGCAAACGCAGGGAATGCATCCTCCACCGCCCGTTCGGAGTCATCACCGATAAATCCGTGTGAGTTGATACTCAGTTTTGGAGGCTCCATTCCGTTCTCCCGGGCTCCCTGTTGATGCAGGTCGGCCAGAGGCTTGAACCGTTCAGGGAGGCCGCCGATGATTCCAAGTGCCATAGGCAGCCCGAGAGAGCCTGCACGATACGCCGATTCAGGCGTTCCGCCAACGGCAATCCAGACCGGCAGTTGGTTCTGTACCGGCCTTGGATAGACGCTCTGGCCGCTGAGCGGCGGACGGTGTTCGCCGGACCAGTGGAGTTGGACATTATCCCGCAATTTCAGCAAGAGCTCAAGTTTTTCAGCAAAGAGTTCGTCATAGTCGCTCAGTTCGTATCCGAATAGTGGAAATGATTCGATGAACGAGCCGCGGCCGGCCATAATTTCGGCGCGTCCTTCGGATAGCAAGTCCACCGTTGAAAACTGTTGAAACAGCCGGACAGGGTCTTCCGAACCCAAAACGGATACGGCACTGCTAAGCCGGATATTCCGGGTCCGTGCTGCGGCTGCTGCAAGGAGTATGGCCGGTGAGGATGAGAGATATTCCGGACGGTGATGTTCGCCGATTCCGAAGAGGTCGAGCCCGACCTGGTCAGCCAGCTCGATCTCCTCCATCAGGTTTTTGATCCTCTCAACCGGAGCCGGCGTACGGCCGGTCTCCGGGTCAGGTGTAGCCTCTACAAACGTATAGATACCGAGTTCCATCATCCTGTGGTCAATTTAGAAAGTTCTCATTTGAAAGCCAGTTATAACAATCTTCAATAGACCGTTCAAGGGGCAGAATTCGGTATCCCAGATCCCTCTTCGCTTTTTCGCTTGAGTAGGAGATCCCTTTTCGGGTGAGGATATGAATCAGTTCCGGAGTCAGGTCGGGACTCTCGCCGGTCAGGTAACCGATTCCCGATTGAAATCGCGCAATGGTTTTTAATAGTATTGTAGGTATCTCATTCGGAATTTCCTTGCCGTCCACAAATTTTGCGATCCGGGTGATAAACTCTTTAAGCGTGCAGGTTTCACCGGACAAAATGTAGTTTTCCCCGTTTCGGCCCGCCGATACAGCCGAAAGAAAAGCTCGTGCCACTTCGTCTACATGTGTTACGCTGATGACGCCATCCGGAATACCGGGTAGCTTTCCGTTTTGTAACGCAAGGAACATCTTTCCCCAATTATTCCTGTCATACGGCCCGGTTACGGTGGTTGGATTGAGAATCACAACGTTCATGTCGTGATCTCGATACTTTTGAACCTCCTGTTCGGCTGACCATTTTGTCCGTTCATAATTAACCCAGGAGCGGCCGCCCTGTTTCGGGACCGATTCAGTGATGTGAGTTGTAAGAGCATCCCCCCAGGCAGAGGCACTTGAAGCGTAGATAAACGAACCGGCCTCTTTGGATGCGGCTACATGAAGCATATTTCTTGTTCCGTCAACGTTTACTTCTCTCTGCCTGCGATTATACCGGGACCAGAGGTTGGTATCCCCTGCAAGATGAAATACAGCGTCACACCGCTCCGGCATCGCTTTCTGAATGGAGTCAATGTCTGTTACGGAGCCTTGTTTCAGATCCGTTTGAAATGGGCGCAGATAGGTCAGTTTTGAACCAGGTCTGTGAAATACGGTAACTTTCCACCCCTCATTTCGGAGATGCTGAATCAGGTTGGTACCGATAAAACCAGTTCCACCGGTAACAAATGCAGTTTTGCACATAGATTATCCCGATAATGGTCAGAGAGTTCAGAACACTACAGGATGTTACAATGATCCGCGGTGTAAAAAAAGTTCCCGGAATCAGGATTTATCTTCTATTCATGACGCAGAGCGTGAACCGGGTCCTGTGCGGCAGCCCGTTTGGCTGGAAAGTAGCCGAAGATTACCCCGATTGAGGTCGCCACCCCAAAAGAGATCAATATGGAGAGAAAGGTGACAATCGTTACGATTCCCGCGGTTGCCTCGATAAGCAGGCTGAAGGCAAAACCGACGACGATACCGATAAAACCACCGAAAACACTGATTACAAGAGCTTCTGTCAGAAACTGGTAGCGAATATCTCTTTTTTGGGCACCCACTGCCATTCGAACTCCAATCTCCCGGTACCGTTCAACGACGGATGCAAGCATAATGTTCATGATTCCGATTCCGCCCACGATTAGTGAGATGGAGGCAATGGATGCAAGTACGATATTGAAAATTCTCTTGGTTCTCTGCTCTTGTTGAAGTAACAGTTCGGGCACAATGATCTCGAAATCGATCACATTGTTGTGACGCCGTTGAAGAAGACGTGAGATGATCTCCGAAACTGTGATGCTTAACGAGCTGTCGGATACCCTGGCGATCAGCTGGTCCAGCTGATGGTAGTTATCCTCGTCCCCCCATCCACCCAGATCACTTTCAGTTATTTGCGCACGGTCACGCAAGCGGAGCAGCGTTGTCGTGACCGGTGCATAGATATCCATATTGTAGTCACGGATTCCAAGGTTATCAATCTGGCTGGCAGTGAGATTCTTGGGTTGCAGGACACCGATAATGGTGTACCATACATTTCCCGCTTTGACCTGTTGGCCGATCGGGTTTTCTCCGGGGAAAAACCGGATTCGGACTCCATCGCCAATTACAACAACCGGAGAAGCACGCTCAAGATGTGCAAGCGAGAAGTTTGAACCGGAAGCGATCTGAGACTGGTTGATTGAGAAATACTGTTCATTAACCCCCACCAGTTTTCCGGTTCGCATCCTGCCAGCCCGGACAATTTGAACATCATTGACAATCTCCGGTGAGATATTCTCGACAAGCGGGACCTGCTCAATAATACTTGCCATATCTTCCATGGTCAATCCGGGGCTAAACCGGCGGGACCGGTTTGCCCCCTCTCCATCTGCCGATTCTTCGGTGTCTCCAACCTCCTCTTCAACGGTTCCCTGTCTCTGCTCCATGACCGGACGGATGATGATGTTATTGGTGCCTAGCACCTGCATGTTCATCAGCACTTCCTGTTGCGCTCCCTGGCCGATGGCCAGCATGGCAATAACCGATGCAACGCCGAAGATAATACCCAGTGAGGTAAGAATGGATCGAAGCTTGTTCTGCTTGATTGCATCGATAGCGATGTCAAAATTATAAAGAATGATCTCCAGCACGGGAATACGGTTTGAAACAGTTGTAAATAGTTGTTTTACTTCTGGGCAGAGAGTAGAATTTGGTCTGTATACTGATGCTTAGGTACAGGGTAAGCTCCGATTCTCCAAATTGCGATTCCGGCCAGGCGGAAGCAGAAAACCGCCCGGTTAGCGGGTAGAGAGTTCATTCAGCTGCCCGGGATTCATAAATGGAGTTTCCTCCATCTCCATCTGTTCCTCTCTGAATTGTCGGATTACATCTTCCGGGAGAAGATTGATATTCAGATCATCTGTGTTTGGCGGCATGGAGATCAGAACCTCATCGTTTTCTGTAATACCTGCAAGGATGGTAACGTCATTACTGTTCATAGCTCCCATCAGGACCTGTTGCAATTCAATACGGCTCCCCGATTTTTTATAGACAAAATGGTTATCCTCGATCAGATAGATGGTTTCCAGAGGAAGATAGATCGCGTCCGGCACCGTCTGAACCAGAATACCATTACTGGTTGTCATGGTTGGCCGTAGAGCCGGATCATTCTGGTTAATTCGAACAACGACTTCAAACACCCGTGCATCCGAATTCCCACGCTGTTCACCGATATTGGCTACAGAGATTACTTCACCGGTAAATGTCTTGTCCCAGTCTGCATCCAGCCCGATGGTAGCCGTCTGCCCCAGCCGGACATTCCGGATATCGACCTCATTGATGTAAGTAACCGATTCCATGGTGTTAAAATCCGGAAGCTCGGCGACAACGGGATTTTGTACACTGATGGTACTTCCAACAGTGGTTCTCTGTCCCCGCCGATCTCGCTCGTAGATAACCATTCCTTCTGAAGGTGCAGTCACCGTAAATTCGCCCTCAAGTGCCCTGATCCGTTCCAGGCGGTTTCTTTCGGTCGACAAATCTGCCTGGATCTCCCGCAGTTGAGCTTCCGCCTGCAGTTTTCGTTTTTCATAATTGATTAAGTCCTGCTCCAGTTGCCGCTGGGTCCGTTCCAGTTCGATCTCTGTCTGACGCTGTACAGCAGGGGATTCATAGATCGATTGTTCAACAGCAATCTGGTGCTCCTCGAGCTGAAACTCCAGATTATCCAGCGCATTCCGTGCCTGGGTAAGGGTAAGCGAACTATCCAGCTGAGCCTGTTCGTATTGGGACTGCACTCGCTGGAGCTCCAGTTCTGCCGTTTGCAGGCGTGTATGCAGATCTGTTTTATCCAGTTCAGCAATAAAATCCCCGGTTTTAACCAGCGTTCCTTCAGGAACCATCGACTCAATCCGGAGTTGATAGATGCCAACGTCCCGGACGCCGGACGGGCCCATAATTTCCATGGAGTTCATAGCTCTCAACTCGCCACTTGAATTGATAACGACCTTGAACTCCCCTTTTTTCGGTTTTACAAAAATGGACGTTTGATCGTCCGGGCCAATACTCGCTATACCCCAGGCCAGAAATAACAGGAGTAGAACTGCAAGCGGATAGAGTACTTTCTTATTTTTCATCAGGCAATGTTGATATTAAAGATCGAATATATTTTTCCTATACAAAGATGGATGAAAAATAGATATTAAAATGTTAAAATATATAAAGAGAAAACAAGTCTGTTTTACAGTCCGAAGGAAGTGTTATGAAAGACCCGGCCGTTTGTCCCCACCACAATGAACCCGAAATCCCCTGTTCCCCAGATGCCGTAGAAGTTCTCTAACAGCTCGATGGGATACTGCTCCCAGTCAACGCCGTCCGAAATGAGCAGTGTGCCGTTAAAACCGACTGCATAGATTACATTGTTGTAGACGCCCCAGACATCATAGAGTGTATTCGGTGTAACGGAGATCATGGGAGACCACTCTTCCCCGTCAAAATGAACGATCTGGCCGTCAGCACCTACAGCGAATATGTTTTCGTTACTCTCACCCCAGATTCCGTACATTGGGGAGGGGCCGTCCCATACCGTTCTCCAGGAACTGCCGTCATACTTCAGGATGATACCGTCTGAACCGGTTGCATAGACTTCGTTTTCAGAGAGGCCCCAGAGTGCATTGAGCTGGCCTGTGTCCGGCTTATCCACGGCACTCCAGCTTGAACCGTCGAATAAGAGTATATCGCCGACAGCGGTAGTGGCAAAGATGTTATCCCCTGCCGTTCCCCAGATATCATGGATGTCGTCCGTCACCGGGCTCTGCATCTCCTCCCAAACATTGCCGTTATAGAGAAGGATCGTTCCTTCATTGCCAACCGCATAGACCCGGTGTGGTTCCAGTGCCCAGACTCCATGAATGTTTTGGCTGGTCGGAGTCTCGTGGAGGTCCCATTCATTGCCGTTGTAGTAGAGAATGACCCCCTGGTCGCCCGCAATGAAGATGTTGTTGGGCGATATCCCGAAGATATCGTTCAGTGCCGCGTTTGGCCAGGGGAAGGGTGTGGGTTCGCTTTCATTGGTTCCCATATCGTTGCAGGAGAGCAACAGGAGGGAGAGGAGCAGAATGGAAAAGAAACCATTGGTTCGGTTACAATTGTGTGTCTCAGAGAGCATAATAGTTGAATAGGTAAGGTTACGGTCGAAAGTAAGAGTTAGTGTCGTTATCGGGTTGGTACTGAATGTTCCCGGTGCCGGATGTAGAAGTTTTCGTCTATGTCGAACGATGAAGGATCTGCAAGATTGTGCGGGATTGATTTCCAGTGGTCGTCCTCCGGGTGGATGAAAGAGTAACTGTTCTCCCTGAGCGTCACCTTTACAGGCATGTCGAAACCGGAAACATCTGTACTCCATTTGACAAACAGATTCTCATCGTCCAGGTAGTACTCCAGAACCGGAATATCCGTGTGGCGCAGATATTGGTCAAAAACAGGAGAGAGATCATAGCCGGCTCTGCCGTTCAAAAAGGCTTCAACTTTGGCTGAAGTTACGATCCCGTGCCGGTAGGTTTCATTAAGCTCACGAAGGGTTTGCCGCCATTTTTCATCATGATCCATAATCTGGCGGACCATATGGAGCAGGTTCCCGCCTTTCGGGTACATATCCCCTGATCCCTGGTCGTTCACTCCGTAGCGGGCTATGATCGGCTGCCGGTTCTGAATGCCCTGACGGGTTCCGATGATATATTCTCTTCCCGCCTTCTTGCCAAACATACACTCTACATAGAGCCCCTCCGAGTAGTTGGTAAACCCTTCGTGGATCCACATATCCGCAAGGTCTTCTGTCGTGATATTATTTCCGAACCACTCATGGCCGGTTTCATGAATCAGAATGAAGTCGAACTTCAGCCCCCAGCCGCTTCCGGACAGGTCATTTCCCCTGTATCCGTTTACGTATCCGTTGCCATAGGCGACAGCGCTTTGATGCTCCATGCCCAGGTGCGGTGTCTCAACAATTTTAAAGCTGTCCTCATAAAACGGATAGGGACCAAACCACTCCTCAAAACATTGAAGCATCGGTTTCACCTGTTTAAACTGCTCCTGCGCCTTTTCCAGATTCTGTTCAAGCACCCAGTAATCGAGGTCGAGCGGGCCTTGCTCCCCGTTGAAGGTTTCACCGAAGTGAGCATAGCTGCCGGTATTGACTGCAATGTTGTAGTTGTTGATCGGATTCGTCACATGCCAGGACCAGGTGGTGGTTCCATCCTCATTGGATTTCTGATCTGTGAGACGTCCGTTCGAAACATTGATCAGAGGATCCGGGACGGTTACATGGACAGTCATACTGTCCGGTTCTTCCGTCTGGTGGTCTTTGTTCGGCCACCAGACACTTGCTCCCAACCCCTGATTGGCAGTTGCGATCCAGGGGTTTCCCAGGCCATCCTCTGCCCAGATAAACCCGCCGTCCCAGGGAGGATTTGGGGCGATGCGGGGGTGCCCCGAGTAGAAGACGGAAATGGTTTGGAGGCTCCCTGCCGGAAGTTCTTCCGGGAGGTCGATGTAATAGATATTTCCATCCCTTTCAAAGTTATACTCCTCTCCGGACTGTTCAACCCGGTCGATCGCCAGCGGGACCTGCAGGTCAATCTGCATACGGGTAGGTTCACCTGTAACCCGATAGGTGATGTGGTTGACGCCTGAAATGGTCGAATCTGCCGGATTTATGGAGAGATGCAGGTCGTAATGAGTTACATCCCACCAGGCTCTCTCAGGGGTTATACTGCCACGGAGGGAATCGGCTCTTGTAAATGAACCTGTGTTTTGGGCATGAAGGTTCAGAACGGGTGTGAATAGAAACAGGAGAATAGGGAGGAACTGAACGGTGGCTGAATATCGCAAAGTCATAACAGTTTGATGTTGGAGAGCCTGGTGCAGTATAGTTAGTTTGTGTAACCAGATCATAGTGCTCAAAGAGTAAGAAATCTGCCTCTGTTTCGATTCAGTATAAACCCCCCGGGATTATCCGGGGTTCCTATGATACAATTGTTGGAAACTTTTCCCTATTTTTTTACCGGGATTAGCTTGAATTTACTATAAAGCCTCCTGCACTGGTATTATATCAACCAAACACTCAGGGGCCATGTCTCTTTTTTTGCCGTCTGTCTTTTTTAAAATCAGGTGCTTATAAATGGCTATAAGTAGCATTTTGCATTGTCAAAGGGCAAACTCTCTATTTCCGTACAAGAACCTGCCCCGGAACTGTCGGATAAGAGAAATGATTGATGGATATGTGGCTGCCAGCCAAACGTATGGAATATTTTCTTAATTGTTAAAAATCGAATGGATATGGATGGAGTAGATAGCAAGACAGAAGCACGTATAGAGAAATGGTTGAAGGGGAATTATGATGGAGAGACAAAATCTGCCATTCAGGCCATGATCGATGAGGAGAGGTTCGAAGAGCTGACGGATGCTTTCTATCGGGACCTTGAGTTTGGAACGGGTGGACTCAGAGGCATCATGGGTGTGGGAACGAACCGGATGAACCGGTATACACTTGGAGCCGCTACACAGGGTTTGAGCAATTATTTGAAGAGTGTGTACCCGAATGAAAAGATCCGTGTAGTTATCGCTCATGACAACCGGAACCGTGCGGAAGAGTTTGCCCGGATTACGGCCGAGGTGTTCTCTGCAAATGACATATACGTTTTTCTGTTTGATGCTCTCCGGCCTACGCCGGAGCTCTCCTTTGCTATTCGTGAGCTCGGCTGCCACAGTGGCGTGATGCTTACCGCTTCCCACAATCCTAAAGAGTACAATGGATATAAGGCGTACTGGAGAGATGGAGGGCAGGTTATCCCCCCCCATGACAAGCAAATTATTGAGGAAGTTACCAAGATAGATGGAGTGGATCAGATTCGGTTTGACCCGATTGAAGAGAATATTGAAACTGTCGGGAGTGATATCGACCGTGCCTTTGTCGATGCTGTCAAATCCGTTTCGATCTATCCGAAAGTGATCAGGCAGGAGAAGAATCTTTCCATCGTATTTTCTCCCATTCATGGAACAGCCGTAAAGCTTGTCCCACAGGTACTGCGTGAAGCAGGGTTTGAAAATATCCACCTCGTTGAAGAGCAGTGTACGATCGACGGTAATTTTTCGACAGTCATCTACCCCAACCCGGAAGAGAAAGAGGCGCTCACGATGTCTCTCGAGAAGGCGGTTGCTCTCGATGCGGATCTTGTAATGGCGACCGATCCGGATGGGGACCGGGTTGGAATTGCAGTGAAAAATGAGAAGGGTGAATTTGAACTGCTCAACGGGAATCAGACAGGGACTTTACTGTTCTACTATCTGCTGAATGCATGGAGAGAGAAGGGGAAGCTGAGCGGCAATCAATATATCGTCAAGACCATCGTAACAACCTACCTGATCGACCGGATGGCGGAGGAGGCCGGGGTTGAATGTTTCAATGTCCTTACCGGGTTCAAATATATCGGGGAAACTATGACAGCTCTTGAGGAGAAGAAAGAGTTTATTGCCGGGGCTGAAGAGAGTTATGGATATCTGATCGGAGACCATGTTCGTGATAAGGATGCAGTTGTCGCATGTTTGATGATTGCCGAGATGGCGGCCTTTTATAAAGCCGGGGGGAGGTCTCTCTATGAGGTATTGATTGAAATCTATGAGACATACGGTTTTTTCAAGGAGGGGTTGATTTCCATCAAGAAAGAGGGGAAGAAAGGAGCTGAAGAGATTCGTGAAATACTCAACCGGTTGCGATCTGAAAGCCCGAAGAGCCTCGGAGGCGATGAGGTGGTGATCGTACGAGATTTTCAATCCGGTATTGAAAAGGATCTCCGGAATGGGAGTGAACGCCCGACCGGGCTTCCCTCATCCAATGTACTGCAATTTGAAACTGCCGGGAACTACATGATCTCTGTACGCCCGTCGGGCACAGAGCCGAAGATCAAATTCTATATCAGCGTGAACGGGGAGCTGGAAAATCGTGAAAACTATCGGAAACGTGAAAGAGAACTGGATCAGTTGATTCAGGCGATTGCATCAGATCTTGAGTCGTGAACTCTTTCCTTCTCGCCTGGACCGGCATGCCACAAGGCTGGCCCGGGAGTCCGACAGACCCTTTATCATGGCTGACAGAATTGGGAACGGTTACGAAGGTGGGTTACGGTTCTTCAATCAGTTTGTCAGCAGTGTGGTGATCGGTAATCAGGACATCGATATGCCCCCCATTCAGAGCTCCGAGAATGGCTCGATACTTTTCGCGACCTCCGGCTACTCCAACGACTGTCTCCGTTAGTTTCAGCTCCTTGAGAGTGATTCCGATCATCTGTTCACGGAATCGAGTCGGAATCTCCTGTCCGTCCGGGCCGAAGAAATTTAATCCAATATCCCCGACAGCACCTGAGTTCAGAATATCCTGAATCAGCTCCCCTGAAATTTCATGACTCCCCTTGGCAAGGACCGGGTTGGTCTCCAGCGCTCCGATTCCGACAAATGCAGTTGTCAGATTTTGGAAAAGGCCAAGTGTGTGTTTTACCCTGCGGTCAGCCAGAAGGATATCCCTTGCTTCTTTGCTGTCTACGATTCCGGGTGCTGGCAGAAGAGTGAGCTGGCAGTTGAACAAACCTGACAGTCTGCGTGAAATATCTGTGGCGTGGGCTTTTGCTTCCGGCGGCCCGACACCTCCGAGAGTCTGAACAATATGCACATCTTCAGCAGGAGTCGGGTTAAGTGATTCAACCATCGATTGGAGGGTCGTACCCCAGGTGACACCGATCGTCTCGTCTCCGGTTAACGTCCGTTGCAAATAGGTGGCGGAGGCAACCCCGAGCTGTCGCTTCAGGGCCTGTACAGAGTGTTCATCTTCTGCCGCCTCTCCTTCGACGATAACGACCTCTTTTAGCCGGAATTTCTTTTCAATCCGGATCTCCTTGTCAATAAAGTGGTTTTCAGGGAGCGTGACAGAGATTTGGACAATGCCGAGCTCTCTTGCCCTTTTGAGTAACCTGGATACTTTCGGCCTTGACAGCTGTAGCCGGCTTGCGATCTCTTGCTGATTCAGGTCGCGGTGATAATAGAGTGAGCTCACTTTGCTGATGAGCCGGAGATCTAACGGGTCAACAGGTCTTGACATTAGCGTTCAGTTTCTTAAATTCCACAGGACAATATGTTCATTAATGAACATATGTTCAAGTAGTAAATAGTAATACCTGCCGAGATCAGGGATGAAACCATTCTTACGTATCAGACTGACCCTATATGTTGACTGAAACAGAACCAAACAGAAGTAATTCTCAAACCGATAGCTCGGATTCCGGTCGGCTCTGGAACGAGATTCGTGATGGTGAGAGAAGTGCACTCTCCGAACTTTTTTGTTTATACTACCGCCCCCTTTATCTATACGGCTGTACGATCGTTCGGTGTGAAGAGTTGATTAAAGATTCAATCCAGGATCTGTTTCTGACTCTCTGGAAGAACAGGACTACGATAAACGATGCCAGATCTGTCTCTTCCTATCTGATGAGCTCTCTTCGGCGGATGCTCCTTAGAAAAATCAGGAAGCAGAGATCCATCTGTGAACGAAACAAGTCCTGGTGTGACCAGGTGGCCGGATATGAGCCTACAATTGAGGAGCTGTGGGCGCGTGCGGAGACGGATGCAGAGCACTGTCGGCTCCTGGCCGGCGCGATGGAGTGCCTGAGCGGACGGCAAAAAGAGGCGATCTATTTGAAGTACTATGGTGGGATGAGTAACAGTGAAATATCAACGGTGATGGAGATTAATCGCCAGAGTGTCTATAACCATGTGTCGGAAGCGATCCGTCAAATGCAGGGATATATCCGGCAGGTGAAGGCAGCCTGAGCAGAAATAGATGAATTATGGAAAAAGTAGCATGTAAGATGCAGTTGAAACCGGGGTATGAAGAGGAATATAAACGCAGACACGATGAGATCTGGCCGGAACTTCAGAAAGCATTGAAGGATGCCGGAATTCATGATTACACGATCTGGCTGGAGCGTGAGACCGGCAGCCTGTTCGCCGTACAGAAACTTGAAGAGGGGCACAAGGCCGGGGCCTTGCCGGATCTTCCCGTAATGAAGCGGTGGTGGGAGTATATGAAAGACATCATGGAAGTGAATCCGGATAACTCGCCGGTCACAACCTCATTGACGAAAGTGTTCCATATGGAGTAACGGCAAAAGATTCTGCCGCCGGCCTCTTATGGAATCGGGGTTGATCGGCCCGGTTACCATGACGCCGATGAACGTATCGGAAAACCTGTAATCCTAACCTTTATATAGAAACGGCCAGATGAATCGAAACATACGAATACTCAATACCTTGTTGTTCACACTGCTGCTAACAGCTCCTGGTGTGTCAGAAGCTCAGAATCGTTCCGTTCCGCTGCAATGGCTCGGAGGGGATGCACCAGCAGTAGAATCCGGGATCAGCTGGGGAGTGCCCTGGCCGAGAGGCGAAGTTGCAGCCGGCGAATCATTTACACTGCAAACCACGAGTGCAGTCCGGCTGCCGTTACAAAACTGGACAATGGCGTACTGGCCGGACGGATCTGTCAAGTGGACCGGATTTGCGACTGTTGCAGGCCCCGGGGTCTCCGGAGATCTTCAACTGGAACGAGGGGAATCTGCTGCTCCGGACGAGGCTCTCCAGGTTCGTGAAAGTGAGACGATCTATGAGATTGATACAGGCCCAATTCAGTTTCAGATTGTGAAATGGGGAGGGGATCTGTTCCGTTCGATTCGTCGTGGTGGCCGGGAGGTAGCACGTGCGGGCCAGCTGGTCGGAGTACTGCAGCAGGGGGTGGCAGAGAGCCCTGCCGACTCGCCAGACCGTGAGGAGTATCGTAGCAAGGTGGAATCTGTAACCCTGGAGTCATCCGGGCCGGTTCGGGCAGTATTGAAAGTGGAGGGTGTACACAAAGGGGTTCGAAGTGCTCGTGAATGGCTGCCGTTTGTCGTACGGTTCTATTTTTATGCCGGAAGTGAATCTGTTCGAATGGTACACTCAGTAGTTTATGACGGTGATGCAGAGCAGGATATGATCAACGGTCTTGGCCTGAAGGTTAAAGTCCCCATGCAGGAGCAGGTTCATAACCGGCATATCCGGTTTTCAGGGCCTGAACAGGGCCTTTGGGCGGAACCGATTCAGCCGATGGTAGGCCGGGGCGGGCGGTTTGCGGCTGACCCGGCCACTGGTGATGATCTCTATCCGGAGCAACTTGAGGGAAGGCCAATCCCGGAGATGCATGAACTGGATGAGAGGAGTCAAAACTTTCTGTCAGATTGGGCGATCTGGAATGATTTTCGGTTAACACAGCCGAATGCGGACGGTTTTACTATAGAGAAGCGTACGAATCCGAGAAGTGCGTGGATACCGGCCGGTGCGGGAACACGCGCATCGGGGCTTGTCTTTGCAGGGGATACGGGAGGCGGGCTGGCTGTCAGCCTGAAGGATTTTTGGCAATCCTATCCCTCGGGACTGGAGGTCCGTAATGCAGCCAGCGGCGAGGCAGACCTCTTTGTCTGGCTCTGGGCACCAGATTCACACGAGATGGATATGAGGCATTACGATACTCAGCCACATGGATTGCAGGCTGCGTATGAAGATGTTCAGCAAGGTTTTAGCGATGCCTATGGAGTTGCTCGTACCAGTGAGATGACGCTTTTTGCAACAGGAAGCGTACCCGAAAGAGAGGATTTGGCAGACATGGCAGCAATGGGTAGTACTCCGCCGCTGATCACTGCTACCCCGGAGTACCTGCACTCTGCAGGGGTATTCGGCTACTGGAGCCTGCCGGACAGGTCGACGCCGTTTAAAGCGGCAGTGGAGGAGCGGCTTGACTCCTATATTGATTTTTACAAGAATGCTGTCGAACAGCACCGCTGGTATGGGTTCTGGGATTTTGGAGATTTCATGCATTCCTATGATTTCAATAGGAATGTATGGAGATATGATCTCGGAGGGATGGCATGGGCCAACACGGAACTCATGCCGGATATGTGGCTCTGGTACAGCTTTATGAGAACCGGCCGGGAGGATATCTTCCGGATGGCGGAGGCGATGACCCGACATACACAAGAGGTGGATGTCCATCACCTGGGCCGGTTTGCAGGGCTTGGGAGCCGCCACAATGTGCGCCACTGGGGTGACGGAGCAAAAGAGGTCCGGATCAGCCAGTCTGCGTTGAAACGCTACTATTACTACTTGACGACTGATGAACGGACCGGGGACCTGATGCGTGAAATGACCCGGAAGGGAGTTGAGGCCATTGTTCGGCTCGATCCTATGAGGATTGCACAGCCACCGACGGAAGAGGAACAAGAGCTTCCGGCCCGGCTCCGGATTGGTCCGGACTGGTTTGCCCTGGTCGGCAACTGGATGACCGAGTGGGAACGTACGGGAGACGATATCTGGAAGGAAAAAATATTTAACGGCGTGGAGTCACTTTCCGGCTTCTCTTATGGTTTGAGAACAGGCAGAAACCTGGTGGTTGGCCTGGACCCGGAGTCCGGTGAACTGTTTGAAATTGAAGAGAGTGCAGGTGAGTATAACCTGGCTACGATTATGGGTGGCGGACAGATAGGCATCGAGTTGAGTCAGATCAGTCAGGATGAAACCTGGGATGAACTTTGGCTGGAGTACACGAAACTCTACTATGCTCCGGAAGAGGTCTTTCTCCAAAACCGGGAGACCGGAAGTGAGGGTGAAGATGCCTCCTATACCCGTCCTGATCGTCTGGCTGCATGGGTATATATGAAAACCGGAAATGAGGCGTTTGCCGGGGAAGCGCTGCGCAGAATCACGGGCGGTCCCTTTTCACTTGGGCCGTTACAGATTGAGCAGGTAACCGGCCCGCAGGTTCTCAATCCGGTAGATGTAGCGCGAGTCAACACCAATAATGCAGCTCAATGGTCTCTGAGCGCCATTGAAATACTCGAAATGATTTCTGATGAACTTCCGAATGAGGTACCGGAGGATTAAATTGTGCCTCTAAGAAAACCTGTAATGCAAAACAAACTCCTGTGAATATGCTAAAAACGATCTCCGGCTTTTCTCTGATTCTGCTGCTTGTTGCGGCAAACTGTTCTCCCGATACTGGAAACATGGAAGGCCAGGAAGCGGACATTTCCGGGGTATCCGGAACCGTTATTCTGGACGCCTCCGATTTTCTTGACCGGTTGCAGCGTGACCATTATATCGTGGATGGCGGGACGTCGGAACTGCCCTGGCTGTTCAACAATACAGGCCTCTATCTCGGGTCTCGATCTCAGTATGTGGTTGAAGCGGAGATACCGGAAGCGGGTACGTGGCATCTTTTTGCTCGGACGCAGGGTAGTGAGAACAGCTATATGAGAATTGCGGTGAACGATCAGCTCAGTGATGGCCACTCCGGAAACGGGCCTCTGAACTTCACCCATAACGGAACATTTGAGCTAGAAGCAGGACCCGTTCCGGTGCGCCTGATGCAGATATCGGGTGGCCCGGTATTCGATGCTCTGGTTCTGACAAGGGAGGAAGATTTTACGGAAGAGGATCTGAGAGAGTATGAACTTCATCCTGATGTTGAGCTGCTCCGTTCATATGAGATTCCCAATGCCGGTGTCGTAAAGTTCGGTGACCTGACAGGAGACGGGAGAACCGATTTTCTGGTACTGACCCGGGATTACTCTGCATATGCATTCAATCATGACGGAGATGAGCTCTGGTCCTGGGAGTCACCGGAGGAGAATCGCCGGTTCCGGTCCGAATTTGAAGCCCCCGGGCTGGTATGGGATCTTGACCAGGATGGTTCGGCTGAAGCGCTCTATTGGCGGTATGATGAAGGGACGGAATGGCTGGTGGCGGCGGACGGTGAAACCGGAGAGGTCAGGTACCGAACGGAATGGCCGACCGGTGAATTGCCGCATGTTTACAATAATTTCCGGCTGGCGGTCGGGAATCTGGATGGGGGCTACCCGGACAATGTAGTCGTGTTTACCGATTTTGGGGGACAGATAAATATAACCGCTTTTACGAATGAACTTGAGCAAATATGGCAGCATGAGGAGGTCAAAAGCAAGGATCATCTGGGCCATTATGTATATCCGATTGATCTGACTGGTGATGGCCGTGATGAAGTGGCTGCAGGAGCAATGTTGTTGAGCCCTGAGGGCGAGGAGATCTGGAACAGGTTCGATCTCTTCTACAATAACCGGGATCACGTCGACAGTTATACATTTGCCGATCTGAACGGAGATGGAAGAGAAGAGATGGTTGCAGCCCACAGCGAGGTGGGAGCACTGGTATACGACGCTTTGAATGGAGATATTCTCTGGCAGAACATTGCCGAGCATACCCAACAGGTGGAAACCGGCCACTTCCTGGCCGGAACAGACGGTCCCCAGGTAGCGATGGGGGCACGTACCTACGGCAATCGGCAGGCAGGAGAGCACTATCTCTGGGCACAGGTTCAGTGGTTTTCACCCGATGGAGATCTGCTCTCACTCTGGCCGGAGAAACCGATTAACGGCAATCCGGTATTTGTAAAGGGGGACTGGAGAGGTGACGGCAGCGAGGAGCTCTTCTGGTACAAGTTCCGAATGGGTGATGACGGGAAAGGGACTCTCTATTTCGGAGACCAGGTCTTCCACATGTTTGACTTTACGGGAACCGGTGCGGAAGAGGTGATTACTCTCTCCGGCGGACGGCTACAGGTCTTCGGTTACAGGAGTGCAGTTGAATCGGAAGACAAAAAACTCGACCCGCACTACCTGCAACACCATGTAGCGAATCATACACATTATTAGCATACAGAATACAGGAGTCATCGGAGGATGGACCAGGCGCGGAGGCCTTCGCGGGAGTTGCCGATCAGTTCCATTCTTCCATCTCTGGTAAGGTCATGGATCAGCGGGAATGTGATGCCTGTCGTTGGTATATCATAATTACGTTCACCTGATAGTATATCCCAGGCGTATAGCCGGCCGAATCCGGCCAAAGCGACCAGATTACTTCTGCCATCACTGTTGATGTCGGTGATCAGGGGCGGAGACTCTTCGGCTGAGGGTTGTCCCATATTCTCGGTAAACCGGAGTGTCCCATCCAGGTTAAAGAGAAAGAGAGAACCGTTCGAGCTTTGTAGAAGAACCAGGTCTTCACGTATCAGTTCACCGTCAACCCGCAGCATCAGGTTGTGAACAGAAGGTGTAGTGTTGAGGCTGCTGTTGGCTACATTCAAACCCTGGGTAATAAGGGAGTCCCCTGTAACGGATGCCACCAGGGAGTCGGCAAATAGGGGTTCATTCCCGAAACTATAGAGAGTTCCGTCAGATGCAGCGCCCAGTATGTGTTCGTGGTATACGGATGGAGATCCGTTGAATTGTGAATCGATAAATAGCGGAAATCCATCTCTTCTGACTCCATTCACATTCCAGCCGTGAAGACTGTTTTCAGCAAAAGCCAGAATGGCGAGACTGCCTCTGTACTCTCCGACGGCCGGTTTACTACGGATGACGGCGTTTGTAGCCTGGGGCCAGCCGGAAATTGGTTCACCCCGGGCATTCAATATATAGAGGTTTCGGTCCGCAGTTGCGACAATCATCTCAGCCACACCATTCCGGCTAACATCTGCTACCTGCAAAGGTGTTGTAATCTCTTCACTGACTTGAACGGGGAAATTTGGGAGCAGATCTCCTGAGATGTTCCAGGCATAGATTTTATTTCCAGCGGCCTGCATAATGATATTCTGATTGTTTCCGTACCAGTCATAGATGACTGGAGGCCCGACAGGCCTGTCTTCTCCGGTTGACATTTGTGCAACTACGGTGCCATCGGCAGCGACTGCATAAACAGAACCGCTACGGGTAGAGAAGACGATCTCGTCTCTTGCACTTCCGCCTATATTGGCATGTGCGGGAACTCCGCTGATTTCAGCACCATTCAGTGAAAAGAGCCACTCCTCCCGGTATGGGATATCTTCAGTTTCTCGCTGAAAACTTGAAAACGTGATCTCAAGAGGTGATGATTCATTTTCTCGTGTGGTTGAAATCGTGAAATTATCAAGGGTTGAAGAAAGCGCATCGAATCTGTTCTGTGGGTCGAGCCAGGGCTGAATATAGTTCGTGAAAAGGGAAGAATTGACAAATAACAGAGAGCTGAGGTCATCCGGGAGCTGTTCCCTGATCCCGATGTACTGATCGCTGTAGGACATGACACTCCGACGCTCACTGTCGGTGATCACACTCTGTGCGAGTCCGTTTCTTCGGGCAGTAATTACGGCATCTCCATGCAAGCCGAGGTAGAAGTCTGATATGGGTGAGAGCTCTGATCCAAAAAGCTTGCCCATCAAGGGGCTGGAGAGCTGATACAGGCTGCCGGACCGTTGGATATGGCCTGATTCCGAAAGCCGTTCCAGGTGACTGCGCAGCTCATCCGGCTGCTCCGCCTTTCGGAGGAACAGAAATTCACTGTCAGAGAGAAATCCGGATTCGGCGAACGCTGCAAACGCGATTTCATCTCCAAGGCTTGCTGCAATTTCTCTATACTCTTCAGGCCGGCCTGAGAGATAACGGTCCAGTTCCGTTACCGGCTCCAGACTATCAGGTGGTACCATTCTCGGTTCTAGCGAGAGGATAGCAAAAGCTGCACTGTTCGCAGGGATATACTGGTCAAGTTCAAACGGCCGGGACGGAGAAGCAGCAGCACGGATCAGGGTTGACGGTTGTTCAGAAATTTGCATGGAACCGGTAAGCTGCCACTGAAGATTATCCGAATCCGGATATGTTGTTGCCTTTAGTGAGACAGTTCCACCTCCCAGGAACGCTTCATGTACAAACGGCCGATACGCGACTTTGGCCATCAGCTCCACCAACAGGTCGAGCCTGGAGGTATTCAGGAGAAAGGTCCCAGGTGCAAGTTGGCTGTCATGAACGGTGATCTGTGCTTGTTCACCCAGATGTGTTCGAATCAACTCTTCAATACCCAGACTCGCTTCGGAAAAAAGGGTGTATTCACCGATTTCTGCTGCATAATAGGTGCGATCCGGGAGGAAAATTTTATTTATCGCAGTTCCCCTGAACTGGTAACGGTTCTGGTCAAAAGGCTTATGATAGCGGCTGGCGACTTCGGATAACATTCCGGAAGGGGCATCAGCTATCCAGATGGTCTGCCATTCATTCGACGTGTCGGGATAGAGTAGCACTGCTCGCACAATAATCTGCTCTTCATACCCGTGAATCAGTTCTTCTGTCAGCTGGAGAGCGGATGTGGTCACATCTTCAACGACCGGCATGAAGGGGGACGCCAGCACATCCCTGACTGTACTTTCATTTTCAGGGATGATCAGAAAGGGAATTTGATCCGGAATGAGCTCACTCCAGTGTTCCGGAGGGGATTGCCGGCAGCCTGCAGCAGCCGTCAGTAGTGCCAATATAACAAGAGGCAAGGCCTTCATGTCAGGTTTGTAGAGTCGCAAATCAAAAATAATAAGTTTGTGAACATTCGGTTATACCCATAGCTTATTCGAAACTGATCAAATCAATTTTTGTTCCAACCGGCTTGGGGCGGTCAAGGTAAGAACTTTTCATGTAAATGAGTTTTCTTAATCCGTTCTTGTTACTGGGTCTGTTTGCCATTGCGATTCCGCTGATCATTCATTTGATTCAGTTGCGCAAACCAAAGAAGGTACGTTTCTCCACACTGGCCTTTTTTCAGACGCTGCAGGAGAGTACACTCCGGCATATTCGCCTCAAACAGTGGCTGTTGCTTGCCATTCGAACCCTGGCTCTGCTGTTGCTCGCACTGGCACTTGCAAGGCCCTGGCTCCCTTCCGGATCAGGATCTGTATCCGGACAACAGCAACCTGCGTCGGTCGGACTTTTGATAGACAACAGCCCCAGTATGGGCCAGGTAGATCAATTTGGCCCCTATATCAATCAGATAAAACGAATCGCAGATGAAATTATTAGCCAGGGGAGGTCGGAAGACAGATTTTTTATAGAGGTTACCAACGGAGCCTCACTGGAGCTTCCCGGCTTGAGCGGCAGCGGTGCTTCAGCACGTCTGGATGAAATCAACCCGGAGAATCTTGGAAACTTTACCCTGGATAATTTCCGAAGCCTGGCTTATCGGCTTGAAAATGCACCACAACCCGTAAAACAACTCTATATATTGACTGATGGACAGGCAACACAAATAACAGAATTCAGGGATCGTTCAGAGGAGATCTATGGGGGAAGTGTACATGTCATTACCGTAGGTGAAACTCCACAGCCAAACAGTGCAATCACATCGGTAGAACTGGAGCATGGAGGTCAAAGTGGAAATGCCGGCCTGTTACGGGTATCGGTTCGAAATTTTGGTGACTCACCGCTCCAAAATCAGTTTCTGAGCCTGGAACAGAATCAGCAGATTATCGGCCAGCATGCTGTAGAACTGCAACCCGGAGAAGAGGATTCATTTCTGTTGGAGATGGTTTTGGATGAAGAGTCGTCTGCAGAGGGGCGGCTGGAGTTGGAAGGAGATGAGATTACATTTGACAACACCCGGTTCGTTGCCCTTCGCAGGCCGGAGAACCGGCGCGTGCTTCTTGTGAAAGAGGAATCCTCAGGATCATCCGGCTTCTCATCCTATCTGCCCGTTGCTCTGCAAGCTTCATTCGATGAGAATCCCTCTATCGACTGGGTGAGTGGTGGAGTGGACCTTATCTCCGGTCCGGATGGATGGGATGCCGTTCTGCTGGACGGAATTCCCAGGTTACCGGACTTTATCCAGGATGAATTGATTCAGTTTGTACAGCAGGGAGGCGGCCTTCTTTTTCTCCCTTCTGCAGACGGAGATTTGAATTCGTATAACCGGTTTCTTGAGAGAGCGGCTGCCGGCAGTTTCTCAGGTATTTCGGGCAGTTACGGTTCATTTCAGGCTGTTTCTCGCCTCTCTCCGATTCGTGATGGGCATCCATTGCTGGATGGGATATTTGAAATGACAGAAGGTGAAGATCTGCGTATCAACCTTCCGGAAATTTACTATCTCTATCAATTCGAACAGGGACCGGCCGGAGACACACTGACATTGCTGGATACAACCTCCGGTCACCCGGTTCTGCTCGAAAAGAGAATTGGTTCCGGACGCTTTTTGATCTCCTCGATCGGTACCGATCCTGGCTGGTCTGATCTCCCGGTGAAACCTGTTTTTGCCCCTCTCTTTGACCGGGTGATTCACTATCTGACGATGAGTGTCGGTGAACATCTGGAAGATCACACTCTTGGAGAGCCGTTTCGGTATTTGTTACCGGGGCAGCCGGCCGAGATCGTACTGGAAGCGGGCGGGCAAGCCATTCTGCCGGATCGACAGATAACGCACCAGGGGACAAGAATCGAATATGAAGCCCGGGACTGGCAGCCCGGATTTTTATCCCTCCGGATAGATGATGAGGTTGTAAGGATTGCATTAAATCAAAACACAATGGAGTCGGAATTCAGAACGTTATCGGATCAGGAGATGACACAGGCATTGAGCTCTTCATTCCGGGAACTGTCGGTCCGTCCTTTGTCGGTACCCGGTGAGGAGCTTGCAGATGTTATCCAGACCGACCGGTTCGGTATTGAAATCTGGCACTGGTTTGTGATTCTTGCATTTGCAGCGTTGATTGCTGAATCGATAGTTTCACGTGCATTCAAGGCGGAATCGAATGTTTTGTAGAGGAGAATCGGAATGGTGACGAATTCGGGAACAATTTACTACATTGTACTTGCTGAATGGTGGTTTTCAGCGTCATTAAACGGTTATTTCGACCTCAAACAGCAGTAAGGGGCATATGCAGATATCTTTTACCATAGATACCGTTTTTTTATTTATCCTGACGATATTTACGATCGGATCTACATTTCTCTCCTGCTATTCTATTCTGAATGCAGCCAGGCTGAGAAACGTGCGTTTGAGTTGGAAGTCGGGCAAGATATTCGGTTATCCGTTGTTTGCTACGATTTTTCTTGTGTCAGCCACTCTGTTCGGGGGATTCGTCTATGAGTCGGAACTGAACCAATACTACCTGATGGCAGGTTGTTACGGCTGGGTTGGGCTTAACTGGTTTGTCGTCAGTTATCTGACATCCATGAGATTTCTGACTGATAACGGAATCGTAAAGAATATCAATGACCCTTCACAAACAGTCGCATGGCATGAAATTGGTGATTATGTGGAAAAAGTATCAGAAACAGGGTCTGACTACATATTCTTCTACCGTGAACGGGGTATAGACGAGGCCGCAGTAAAAACTGCGCTGAGACTTGACCTTTTCGTTCCACCTGCGCAAGTTGAAGAGTTCCGAAAGGTTGTTTCTTATAAGCTGGGCCGGACGCTGAACAGATCCGTAGAATCGATCGTTAATGTAAAGACAGTTGAATAGAGGGGAGACTCCTTGATTGAAAATATTCGAACCGGACAGATAAAACGGGAACGAGCCATCCTTGTAGGTGTTTATGGTGTAGATGTCTTGCGTTGGCAGGCGGAGGAGTATATCGATGAATTGGAGATGCTGGCGGAAACTGCAGGAGCGGATACTATAGAGAAAGTTCTTCAGAACAGGATTCACCCTGACCCTACCAGTTATGTCGGTAAAGGAAAAGTGGATGAGTTGAGGAGCATGATTGAGCAGAAACAGATCGACACTCTGATTTTTGACGATGACCTAACTGCTACTCAGATACGGAATGTAGAAAAAGGTACAAAAACCAAGGTTCTGGACAGGAGCGGCCTGATACTGGATATTTTTGCATCACGTGCAAAGACGTCCGCAGCAAAAAATCAGGTGGAACTGGCACAATTACAATATCTTTTACCCCGGCTCACCCGGTTCTGGACTCACCTCTCACGTCAGAAGGGGGGGATTGGAACAAAAGGGCCTGGCGAAACTCAGATAGAGACAGATCGACGCCTGATTGGCAAACGAATTTCAGTTCTGAAAGAGAAGCTGGAAAAGCTTGACCGCCAGCGTACTACCCAGAGAAAAGGGAGGAGTAACCTGGTTCGGGCAGCACTGGTCGGTTATACCAATGCCGGAAAGTCCACCCTGATGAATGCACTGACAGATATAGAGCAGCTGGCTGAAGACCGGCTATTTGCAACACTTGAATCGGCAGTACGCCGTCTGGAACTCGAAAATCACACCTTGTTGTTGTCAGATACGGTCGGGTTTATCCGGAAACTGCCTCACAATTTGATAGAGAGCTTTAAATCGACTTTAGATGAGGTTCGTGAAGCCGATATTATTGTACATGTTGTAGATGCTTCTTCTCCTGCAATCGATGAACATATAGATGTTGTTCTGAAAACGCTCGGAGAGTTGGGAATCAAAGAAAAGAAAGAGGTATTGATTTTTAACAAGATTGATGCCCTGCAACCGAATGAACTCTCGGACCTGAAAAAGGGGCATGAGGAGGCCCTTTTTGTATCTGCAGAACGAGGTATCGGGCTTGCAAAAATCAAAGATCGGCTTGAACAGCTGGTCGAGGAAGATTATGTAGATTTTCACTATAGAATTCCCTTGAATCATTACAAAGCAGTTGCGTACTTACATGAAGTAGCTCAGATCTCTGAAGAGACATATGAGGAGGCGGATGTACTTGTAAGCGGAAGGATCTCAAACAGAGACCGAAAACGGATTGAATCTCTCCTCAAGGAGTTGGATTTTGAGTTGAACAGTGAACTATCTGAACAGGGATAGAGGAAGATATGCTCGTAAAAAAAATCAGCAACAGTGAGTTTGTTCCGTTAGCACCTTCCGATTCCGTTGCGAAGGCGCTCGCGAAGATGGATGCATGGCATACGTCTGTATTGCCGGTGGTGGAGACTACTACAGGTAAAGTGATCGGACAGGTTACTCTTGAACAACTTGCCGACATGCCGGTTGAGAGCGTTCCGGTTTCAGAACTGCAGTTGGCCATGCCTGTGACGACACTGGAGAGCCAGCATATTTTTGAAGTCGCAAGACAGATGCTGGAACATGAGATCCGCTTGATTCCTGTAGTCGATAATGAAGGGTCCTATAAAGGAATTGCTGAAAGAAAGGATGTGCTGGAAACTTTCTCCAGTTTACTCAATATTACCGTATCCGGTTCAGTTATCTCTGTGGATGTTGATACAGGAGATTATACTCTCAGTGAGCTGGTGCAAATTATTGAGACTGAAGATGCCAGAATATTGGGTGTTGCCGTAGAGACGCCAACCAGTCCGGAGGAGCAGATTCGGATTTCATTCAAGTTAAATGTACGTGATACGTCTTCAATCAGCCATTCATTAAGACGTCACGGCTATTCTGTCAGTTCAGAAAGTCAGAGTGAGCTTCTGCGATTCGATATTGCAGACCGTGCTGATGAACTGTTGCGATATCTCGATGTTTGATGCGTGAAGTTTAACCAGTCATTGCAGGAAGTTTTTTTGGGTCTGGCAGATTGGTAGACTACCTGGTTTTCAAAGGCTCCTTGTAAGGGGATCGCGATTGAGTATCTGACCCTGGTTACAGGTACGAGCCAGGCTGGAAAAAATGGTATCGGATCATTTCCTTTCGAAGCAGGTTGAACAGGTAACAATGGCTGGATCTCCCTATATTCTGTGAGGCTTCCAGGAGGTACTGATCTCTTAACTTTCAATTTTCATGATTCGAATTATCCTTTTTGCGGCTGTTCTTCCGGCAGTGATTCTGACTGCATATCCGATTCAGGCCCAGCATACCCCAAATTCTCCCCAACAATCTTTTCAGACAGCGGTTCATTTGTATCAGGAGGGTCTGTTTGCAGAGTCAATTCCCCATTTTCAGGAATTGATTGAGCATTCTGACAATCGTTCCGTCATTGAATCTTCCGCCTACTTTCTGACCCGTGCACTTCTGAAGACAGATCCGGAAGGAAAACTCGAACAGATCGAGTGGTATGTTCGAACATTTCCCAATAGCCGAAATACGGCCGGGTTTCTGATTGAACTGGGACATGAATATGTTCGAGAGAATGAATTTCATGAAGCGATATCCCGGTTTGAACGGGCATTGAAATTCCCGTTACGGGAACGGCAGCGACTGGAATTGCTCTATCATATAGCGGAAACAGCTGTGGAGGGAGGAAGTTATGAAGTCGCCAGATCCTACTATCTTCAGGTTGCGGATGAGTACAGTGAGTCCGCCTGGGCGCCGCGGGCACTCTATGCCAGAGGCCGTCTCTATCTGGAGGAGGAGGAGTACACAGATGCTTCAGAGGCATTTGAGTTACTGCGTACCCGATATCCGGACGATCCGGTCACAATCCGGATCGGAACAGCCTTAGGAGAATCCTATTACCAGCAGGCACGGTATGAGGACGCCATTGAGGCATTTGACGAGGCTATTCCCTATCTGGAAGGGGAGACTCGTTACAAGGCTGTCTATTTGACCGGAGAAAGCCATAATGCACTGGGTCAACTGGATGAAGCGGCTCGCTTCTACAGGTATTACCTGAATCGGAATCCGGATGGAGAACACGCTCGTCTTGTCCATTATGGGCTCGGATGGGTTTTCCATAAACAGGAGATTTACCACTGGTCAGCACAGTCGTTTGAGAGATCGTCTGAAGGGAATGACGAGATTGCCCGAAAATCACTCTATTATAAAGCGGTGAACGAAAAACTTTCCGGGCAGTATCGTAAAGCTATGGAGTCGTTTCGTAATTTTGGTTCACGGTTCACCGCAGGGCTGTTTGTAGAACAGGCTTACTACGAATGGGCAGTTCTGGCATTTGAGGTTGGACGGTATGTAGAGGCAATCGAGGTACTGCAACCCCTGGCCAGAAACCTCGAGACGCTGGAGGAACCCGGTAAAATCCTGACGTTTCTTGGGGAATCCTTTTACGCGAACGAGGAGTATACCCGTGCCTTGCAGACCTTTCAGATTGCTGCTGAACTGACCAATATAGACCCTGCACTTCAGCGGCAGGCGCGGTTCCAGAGAGCCTGGATTCTCTATCACAATCAGGTTTATGAAGAAGCTCAGCAGGAGTTTGAGCAGGTCTGGCAAAGTTCGCCCGGCTCTGCATTAGGTGGCGAGGCTCTCTTCTGGAGTGCGGACAGCTATTATCAGACCCGGAATTACGGCCAGGCGGCTACACGATTTGCCCGGTTTACACAAAACTTTCCGGATCATGAGATGACCGGTGCGGCAACGTATGCACTCGGCTGGAGTTACTTCATGATGGGTGATTACGAGAATGCTGCGGCAGAACTAAATGAATTTCGTCTCAATTATGAACCGCCGGATATTGCCCTCTTTCCATACGAAACGGATACTCAGCTGAGAATTGGAGACTCCTATTTTGCACTGGGAAGGTACCAGGAGGCTTTGGAGTACTATAATATGACGATCGGAGCAGACCCTGGCGGAGATTATGCGATGTATCAGGTTGCGAACAGTTACTATCGGATGAACCGGAATTTTGAAGCAGTAACTGAATTCCGGCGAGTGTTGCGGATCTATCCGTTTAGCACACTCAGAGAGCAGGCACAATACAATATCGCCTACATCTATCTGAATACAGGAAACTATGATCAGGCGATTCAGGAATTTCAGACAGTGATTGAACGCTATCCCGACACAGAATGGGCAGCCAGATCACAATACAATATCGGTGATGCCTACTACAACGCCGGAAACTATGAACAAGCAATTTCAGCGTATCAGACAGTGCTCGACCGGTATCCCCGCAGTGATTACATTATTGAGGCAGTCAACGGCATACAGTATGCTCAGATGTCTGAAACCGGGGAAGATCGGAGTACAGAGGTGCTGGAGGAGTTTCTTGCAGATAATCCCACCTCTACTACTGCTGACCGGTTGAGATATCGTCAGGCGGAGACCCTCTTTCATTCCGGAGATTATGATGCCGCGGTTCGTGAGTTCCGGCAGTACATCAGGATCACCAACTCAGACGACCTGATTCCCGAAGCCCTGTTTAACATGGCGGATGCACAGGCCCGCTCCGGAAATCATACCGAAGCGATGGAGAGCTATCAGGCGATCGCAGATGAGTATCCGGATTCAGACCGTTATGAGGCTGCCGTAGCAGAGCTTGGCCGGTTGACATACGACCGGCAGGAGTTTGAAGAGTCCCGAAATTATTTCTCCAGGCTTCTGGACGGAAGTGCCCAGTATCACCATCAGGCCTATCTGGGAATGGGCAATGCGAGTCTTGCTCTGGGAGAGATAGCCAGGGCACGTGAAGAGTATGAAGAGGCAATGAGAGTATCTCCAGACAGTGAAGCTGCCAGAATTGGAATTGCCAACATATATTTTCGGGAAAACCGGTTTCAGGACGCTGAAGAGATCTATACGGATGTCGTATCTGGCAATACTACAGAAGTTGGTGCAGAAGCACAGTTCATGCTTGGGCGTATCCATCAGGTTCGGGAACAGTATCAACAGGCCCTGGAGAACTATTCCAGGGTGACAGTCTTGTTTGAAGGGTATGAATCGTGGGTTGCAGAAGCGCGATACCGTACTGCTGAAGTCTATATTCTACAGGGCAACAGAGGTGAAGCGAACTCACTCCTCAATTCAATTATTGAAACGTATCCTGATACAAGGGCAGCAGAACGAGCTCGCCGAATACTTGGAAATTGAACCAGTGTCATGTCAACCATATGAATAAAGAAGTAACCGGTACATCTGCTCTTCAAGGGACGATTACGCTGCCACCTGACAAATCGATTTCACACCGTTCTGCCATGTTTGCTGCACTGGCAGAAGGTGAAAGTGTTATTGAGAACTACTCTCAGGCTGCGGATCCACAGAGTACGCTCTCCTGTCTCCGTCAGCTTGGCATTGAGATTCAGGCTGACGGATCCGGAACAGTGGTTGTACAGGGGGCAGGGATCGGTGGCTTTCGGGAGCCATCAGAGGTCCTGGATTGTGGCAATTCCGGCACTACAATGCGCCTGATGTCCGGAATGGTTGCAGGTGCCGGGATCAACGTAACGCTGGATGGTGATGCTTCCCTGCGTTCCAGAACGATGAAACGGGTTATCGATCCGCTTCAGGAGATGGGTGCTTTGATCTCAGGAAGGGATGACAACTATGCACCGCTCCAGATCAGTTCTGGTGGACGAATCCGGGGTTTTCGATATCCACTGCCCATCGCCAGTGCTCAGTTGAAATCTGCGGTTTTGCTGGCAGGCCTCTATGGCGAGGAGCCTACCGAAGTGGTTGAGACGATTCCCAGCAGAGACCATACCGAGCGTCTTTTGCAGCTCCCGTCCGAATCTTTCGGCACCGGAATCGTTATTCGTAGCAGCCGATCCCATTTGGTTCCACAACAGAATTATCGGGTACCGGGTGATTTCTCTGCAGCTGCTTTCTGGCTTGTCGCCGGGGCTATTCATCCGAATTCAGAAATCGTGTTACATGATGTCGGGCTGAACCCCTCCAGAACAGCTGCGCTGTTGATACTTCAGGAAATGGGAGCTGATATTGAGATTGAGAAGAGTGATACCGCCGGCCCGGAACCGATGGGCCGAGTCACGGTTCGCAGCTCCGGCCTTCGGGCAATCTCGCTGGACCCGGCTCTGATCCCGAACTGTATAGATGAACTGCCCATTATTATGATAGCTATGAGTTTTGCCGAAGGGAGATCTGAAATTGCAGGTGCCGGTGAGCTTCGGCACAAGGAGACTGACCGGTTGCGAGCCATGTCAAACCTGCTGGAAACGGCCGGAGAGAGGTTCGAAGTGAGTGAAAGCGGGATCCTTATTCATGGAAGGGGGAACCACAGGCCGGAACCCGGTATTTTTGAAAGTGAACATGATCACCGGATTGCGATGTCCGCTGCTGTTATGGGACTCATGGCAGACGGAACCTCCTCGGTCCTGAATGCAGAATGCACCTCAATCTCCTATCCAGGATTCTGGTCTGATCTGGAACTTCTGTCACAGTGAAAGGGCTCTTGTAGAGAAAGACAGCTATCCATTCGCTTTCCCTGACAAGCCCTCAGCCGCCCCACCTGTTCACTGTCAATACGTCAGATTCCTGCCTCTGCTCTGGATCTTGGCATTATGGTTGCTCATTCTCTTATGAACAAACGGAGTTACTATGAGTGATTTCACAATTGAAATAGACAAACATTTGAGCCGTCTCGGAAAAGAGATCCAGGAATTTGTCGAAAAAGTGATTCCTGTGGGTATGCACGAGGGTGATTTTTTCCCACCCTGTGATATTCTCGAAAGCGGGGACCAATTTAAAATTGTTATGGACCTGCCGGGACTTGAAAAAGAGGAGATCCAGATAAAGTTAAAGGATCACATCTTGAGTATTAGCGGTGAGCGGATTCTGGATTCTGACGAAGAGAGTGACAGCAAGCGCAGTGAACGAAAAGGCGGGGCGTTTTCCCGCTCGTTTTCTGTTCCCGAGAATACGGAAATCGGAAAAATTGAAGCTCGTTGCAAGAACGGGGTATTGACAGTCACGCTGCCAGTCAAAGAGTCAGTGGAAGACGGAGAGTCCATTCCTGTCAGATAGGCCGGTTGGAGATGGTACCCTGGCGAGCGGCTGTTTGCCAGAGCGACGGTTCTGAGTTGAATTCAGCATATATAACGATATAAACATAACAATAAAACGAAGAAACAGACATTATGGGTAAGATTATAGGTATAGATTTAGGAACGACAAACTCTTGCGTCTCGGTAATGGAAGGTAATGAGCCGGTCGTTATTCAGAACTCGGAAGGTGGAAGAACCACACCGTCCGTTGTAGCGTTTTCCAAAGATGGAGAGCGGCTCGTAGGTGCACCTGCCAAGCGGCAGGCGATCACCAATCCGGAGAAGACTGTCTCTTCTATCAAGCGATTTATGGGGAGAATGTTCGACGAGGTGAAGGAGGAGATCAGCCAGGTCTCCTACAAGGTTGAGAAAGCGGATGACGGTACTGCACGGGTAAAGATTGATGATCGCCTTTATGCTCCCCAGGAGATCTCTGCTATGGTTTTGCAGAAGATGAAACAGACTGCAGAAGAGTATCTGGGCGAGAAAGTGACCGAAGCAGTGATCACGGTACCGGCATACTTCAACGACGCACAGCGAAAAGCGACCCAGGAAGCAGGGAAAATTGCAGGCCTGGAGGTCAAGCGAATCATCAACGAACCGACGGCAGCTGCGCTCGCTTATGGATTGGATAAGAAAGATGATGATCAGACAATCGTAGTCTATGATCTTGGAGGAGGTACGTTTGACGTATCGATTCTCGAGTTGGGCGATGGTGTTTTTGAAGTGAAATCTTCTGCAGGAGATACACATCTGGGCGGAGATGACTTTGACCAGCGGGTTATCGACTTTCTTGCCGGGGAGTTCAAGAAGGAGGAAGGAGTTGATCTGAAAAAAGATCCGATGGCGATGCAGCGTTTGAAGGACGCAGCTGAAAAAGCAAAGATCGAACTCTCCAGTTCGCAAAAAACAAATATAAACCTGCCGTTTATTACGGCTACGGACTCCGGGCCAAAGCATCTCAATATTGACCTGACAAGGGCCAGGTTTGAAGAGCTGGTAGATGATCTTGTCAAACGGACCGTCAAGCCATGCGAAAAAGCGCTGAAGGATGCAGGAATCAAAAAGAGCGACGTGGACCAGGTTATCCTGGTTGGTGGCTCAACCCGTATTCCCAAGATTCAGGAAGTTGTCAAGGAGTATTACGGCAAGGATCCGAGCAAGGGTGTGAACCCGGATGAGGTTGTGGCCGTTGGTGCCGGTATTCAGGGAGGAGTTCTCTCCGGTGATGTCGACGATGTTGTATTGCTCGATGTCACTCCACTGACACTCGGTATCGAGACACTCGGGGGTGTGATGACCAAACTGATTGAATCCAACGCGACGATTCCGACCAGCAAGAAGGAGGTCTTTTCGACGGCTGCTGATAGTCAAAGCAGTGTTGAGATCCATGTACTTCAGGGTGAACGAGCCCGGGCACAGGATAACCGGACGCTGGGACGGTTTCATCTCGACGGCATACCACCGGCGCCACGGGGAGTACCTCAGATTGAGGTTACCTTTGATATTGACGCCAATGGAGTGTTGAGTGTCATGGCAAAAGACAAAGGAACCGGCAAGGAGCAGAGTATCCGGATTGAACAGAGTTCCGGACTCTCTGAAGAGGAAGTTGAAAAGATGCGAAATGCAGCCGAAGAGCATGCTGAGGAGGACAAAGAGATCCGTGATCGGATTGAGAAACTGAATAAGGCGGACAGTCTTATTTTCTCAACCCGGAAGCAGCTCGAAGAGTACGGAGATAAAATCTCTGAAGAGAACAAAACCAACATCGAAAGCGCAATTGAAAAGCTTGAATCGGTCAAAAGTGAAGAGAAAATCGACGAACTGGATGAAGCGATTGAAGCTGTAAATCAGGCCTGGTCGGCTGCTTCACAGGAGATCTATCAGGCTGCAGAGCAGGCGCAGGGTGCTGCCGGTGAAAATGGTGCACCAGGTGCAGATGCTGAATCAAGCGAGGCTGAAGGTGGCGATGAAGATGCAGTAGACGCTGACTTCGAAGTTGTCGACGAAGATGACGAGGAGAAGAAGTAGATGTAGATGTTGACCGGCTTTAAAAAGCCTTCCGGTGAAAAAAGCGCCGGGAGGCTTTTTTTTTAGAAGACAGACTACAGCTCTCGATCAAAGAGAACCATGACCTATCACCTATTCCCTGTATTCTGTCTTCCGTATTCAGTATTCTTACCGAACTTCTGACGTCTTAACACATTATTCTAATACCATGATTCTGCTCGGAATTGAGTCTTCCTGTGACGAGACGGCTGCCGCCGTTTATGACGGGAAGGATATGCTTTCAAATATCATCACTTCGCAAATGGTTCATGAAACGTTCGGAGGGGTTGTGCCGGAACTGGCATCCCGTGCACATCACAGAACCATTTCGGCAGTTACCGGGCAAGCGTTAGAAGAAGCCGGGGTAACACTATCAGGACTTGATGCGATTGCAGTTACGCAAGGCCCGGGCCTGATGGGATCCCTGTTGGTCGGTGTCTGTTTTGCCAAAGGGCTGTCACTCTCCAGCGGCAAGCCATTGATCGGTGTAAACCATATAGATGCTCATATGTATGCCAACTTCATCGACCGAAAGCCGGAATACCCGTTTATCTGTCTGACGGTTTCCGGCGGGCATACTCATTTGGTCTATGTAGAGAAGCCTTTTCACCACAAGATTCTTGGAAAAACACGTGATGATGCGGCAGGAGAAGCCTTTGACAAGATCGCCAAGATGCTCGATCTGCCTTGGCCGGGTGGGCCGGAGATCGACAAATGTGCCCGTTTTGGAAACCCTTCTTTTCACTCATTTCCAAAAGCGATGTTGAATGAAGGGTATGAATTCAGTTTCTCCGGTTTGAAAACGAGTGTACTCTACTATCTGGAAGATAAGCAGGAGAGCTTTATCAAAGAACATATAAATGATATCTGTGCAAGTATATCAGAGGCGATCGTCGAGGTACTCGTTGTAAAACTGCGAAGGGCTATCAGGAAAACAGGGGTGAAAACCGTGTTGCTTGCCGGTGGCGTCTCAGCCAATTCGATGTTGAGGAAGAGGTCCGAAAAGATGGCAGAGGAGTTGGGGGTTGAACTTTATATTCCTAAAATAGAGTATTGTACTGACAACGCAGCAATGATTGCAATTACAGGGCACATGAAAGCAGAACGGAGAGAGTACGACGGGATGGGTCTGAAGCCATTTGCAAGGATAGGGGGCAGGGGATAGAGAATAGATGAGAGAGGATTGGTGATAGAACAGATCTATATCAATGAGAACTATTCCCTCTCCACCTGTCACTGATATTTTTTGGAGGCGAGGACAGCGAGCCGGTCGACCCGGTTGTTGAGTTCGTCAGTGGAATGCCCCTTTACCTTGACCCACTTGACTTTGTGTGGTTTCATCGCATCCAGCATCTCCTCCCAGAGATCCCGGTTTTCAACCGGTTTCTTATCAGCTTTTCTCCAGCCTTTTGCCTGCCAGCTGGAGATCCATCCTTTTGTAAAGGTATTGATGATAAGGGCACTGTCGCTATGAATCTTAACGGTACATGGTTTGCGCAGGTGTTTCAGGGCTTCTACGATTGCCCGCATCTCCATACGGTTGTTGGTAGTGTGTGGTTCACTTCCGGATAGTTCTTTCTCTTTTCCATTCCAGATCAGAAGTGCACCCCAGCCACCCGGCCCCGGATTACCGCTGCATGCCCCGTCTGTATAGAGAATGATTTCTGTGTCAGACATAGGATGTGGTCACTATTTCAAGTTCACGTTTCATCTGTTTGGCACGGTCTGCAATAGCACTTTTCCAATTTCTGTCGTCTACTTCTCCATAAAGAATTGATCGGCTCGATGTAATGATCGGGATTCCTTTGTGGCCTTTCAGGGCAGGAAGAAGGTCACGAATTGTACCACCCTGTGAGCCGATTCCCGGAATGAGCAGTGAGGCTTCCGGATATACAGAGAGCACATTCTGCAGAGAGGAAGGGTCGGTGGCACCGGTCACCATTCCGAGGTGAGTATCAACAGTCGCACTTTTACGGTTGAGCTGGTCAGCAATAAATTCGGCAAGTGAACCACGGCCTTCAAAACGTCTTTTCAAGAGGTCATTGGAACCGGGATTGGATGTTAGTACAAGTGTATAGACCGCCTTGCCAGGATATGACATGAAGGGGTCCAGTGTGTCAAATCCCATCAACGGGTTCAGGGTGATGGCATCCACATCAAACAGATCAAAATAGGCTTTCTTGTACTGTATTGCTGTAGATCCTATGTCACCCCGTTTGGCATCTGCAATTACAATCTTTCCGTCCGGGATGGCGTGAAGGATTCGTTCAAACAGTGATAAGCCGTCCCCGCCGAGTGCTTCAAAAAAAGCAAGATTGGGCTTGTAGGCACAACAGGATTCTGAGGTAGCGTCTATGACGTGGAGACAGAACTTCTCTACGAGTTCAATGGTTCCTGAGCAGGAGTTCTGTAATTGTGTCGGGATCTGTTCCGGATTCGGATCCAGGCCGACACAGAGAAGTGAGCCTGTGTTTTTTATCGAGTGAAGAAGCTTGTCTGAATATTTCATAGTTATGTTTTCCGGCACCATACTGCCTGGTTCTAAAGTACAGTTTCAGGAAAAACCTCTTCAATTCCGTGTGGCGGGCGCTCCAGAGCCCATGTTTCAAAATAGAACTGTCGCTCTGACCGAATTCGTTTTCCATTAATACTAAAAAAACGGAATTCATCTGTAAGGAGTTGTTGAACCGGATAGAAAAATTTCTGATAGATGTTTTCTTTGGAGAAGAGGTGAAGGTCAAAACCGTGGTGCGCCGGCTCCTTGTAGAGTACCCGTTCATCAGCCATCAATGCGTTTCGAAGCGGTTCCTTTCGATGGCCGACATTGCTGTCAGCGTCGATATGAAGTTCTTCCGGGTCTGATTTGGGTTTCATCTCTTTGGAGAAAAGGAGTGCATGGCCGACCGGCATGGACTCCAGAATATCAATGAGGCCGCTTGATCCTGGAGGCCGGTTGATCAAGTGATACTCCCGGAGCAGTTCCCCGATAACGCCGGTGATTGCCGGGTAGTTTTTCAATCTGTTTAGTCCGAACTCCTCTTCGTCAATTCGTGTGCCTGTCAGGTAGAACCTGGAATAGGTAGGATCAGGCTTCATAAATGCTTCGATTGAAAGCGACAGATCCTGGTCATCCCGGTTGGTATGGCGTTTTCTCAGCGCATCGAGCTGAAGGTCATGTTCAAAGATCAGTTTAAAAATATCCATGGAGGAATGTACTGATTACAGAATAGAGAATACAGAATACCGGAAGGTTGAGATAAAAAAGGGAGCCGGGATCGTTTGTTCCGGCTCCCTTTCAGGAGATGTTTGCAACAGGCTCAAGATTCAACGTATTTTTGTGCCTGCAGATCAGAATTGTGGGTGTCAGGCCATGCTCTCTTCTGACCAATCAAAGTGCTGTTGCGATTACGAGTGCAATTACTGAGATCAATTTCAGAAGGATGTTTAGTGACGGCCCGGAGGTGTCTTTCAGGGGATCACCGACAGTATCGCCGGTAACAGTCGCCTTATGTGCATCGGAACCCTTGCTGTATGTTTCACCGTTAATTACGATATCCGCCTCAAACATCTTTTTGGCATTGTCCCAAGCGCCACCGGCGTTTGCCTGAAAGATAGCCATCAGGACACCGACAACCGTAACACCCGCCAGCAAGCCGCCCAGAGCCTCCTTGCCAAAGATAAACCCGACAAATACCGGTACGAGAACAGCCATCAACCCGGGAGTGATCATCTCACGAAGCGCCGATTTGGTAGAGATCTCTACACATTTACTATATTCGGCACTTCCGTGTGCTGCATCGAAGGTTTTGGTGTCTGCTTCCGACCAGTCGCTCTGGTCAACTCCTTCATTTTTTCTCATCACCTCAAGAGCAGCCTTAAGGGGAGGAATGGAAGCGAATTGACGACGCACCTCTTCGATCATCGACTTGGCTGCACGGCCAACCGCATTCATGGAGAGGGCGGAGAAGACAAAGGCAAGCATGCCACCGACAAAAAGTCCCGCCATTACATTGGCTTCGGAAATGTCGATCGTAGAAATTCCTGCAGAAGTCATATAAGCACCGAAGAGAGCGAGTGCTGTCAGTGCAGCAGATCCGATAGCAAACCCTTTTCCAATTGCAGCAGTGGTGTTGCCGACTGCATCCAGCTTGTCCGTTCTCTCCCGGACTTCAGATGGGAGATTGGACATCTCCGCGATTCCACCTGCATTGTCAGAGATTGGCCCGTATGCATCCACAGCCAGCTGGATTCCGGTATTTGAGAGCATCCCTACAGCTGCAATAGCAATTCCATAAAGGCCGGCAAGATGAAACGAGCTCATGATTGCAAACGCAATGATCAGAATCGGTATGCCTGTAGACATCATTCCTACACCTAAACCTGAGATGATATTCGTTGCATGCCCGGTGAGGGATTGTTCCGCAATACCGATAACAGGTTTTTTCCCAAAGCCTGTATAATATTCAGTGATCAGGCCGATCCCGACCCCTGAAAAGAGGCCGATGATGGTCGCCAGGTAGACGCCCAGTGACGTGTATTCAAATACCCGGCCATAGAGCGGGTCATTGTAACTCCAGCTTCCCGGAAGGAGCCAGTTGATCAGGAAATAGAATGAGATTGCCATCAGAATAGCTGATCCGAACTCTCCAATATTCAGGGCCGTCTGAGGGTTCGAGCCATCCTCTTTCACCCGGACAAAAAACGTACCGATAATGGAGGTTATGATCCCTACAGCAGCGAGAAGCAGCGGTAGAAAGACACCACTCATGCCACCCAGTGCCGCTCCTGCATCTGCATCGAAAATGGAGAAGAAGACGGCGCCCAGTACCATTGCTCCAATAATGGAGCCTACAAACGATTCAAAAAGGTCAGCCCCCATACCGGCCACATCTCCGACATTGTCCCCTACATTATCAGCAATTGTAGCAGGGTTTAGTGGGTGGTCTTCCGGAATCCCCGCTTCAACTTTTCCGACCAGATCAGCGCCTACGTCTGCTGCCTTGGTATAGATGCCTCCACCAACCCGTGCGAAGAGTGCAATGGATGAAGCTCCAAAGGAGAACCCGGTGATGATTGTGATAACAAGGTTCAGAATTGTCTTAGTATCAGCTGCAGAGGATTGAGAATGCAGGTCAAACTGCCATCCGAAAATCAAAAAGAGAAGGCTGAGCCCAAGGACTCCAAGCCCGACAACCGCAAGCCCCATTACCGACCCTCCGGAGAAAGCGACTTCCAGCGCTTTTCCGAGGCTTGTACGGGCTGCCTGAGTAGTCCGGACATTCGCTTTGGTTGCGACTCTCATGCCGATGAACCCGGCCAGTCCGGAACAGATCGCGCCGACAATAAAGGCAACAGCGATCATATAGGAGGACCCTTCCGTTGAAGAGCCCTGGAAACCGAGCAGGACAGCGACCAAAAGGACAAAAATGGAAAGAGTTTTGTATTCCGCCCGCAGAAATGCCATCGCGCCTTCAGCTATATGCCCGGCAATACGAGCCATATTTTCATCTCCGACTTCCTGTCTGGAGACCCAGCTGGATTTGATATATGTAAAGAGCAGCGCGAGCAGTCCGGCTGCGGGAATTAGGTAGAAAATTGTACTCATGGTTATCGGTTTTAGATTTAGGTGGTTAGTTATATCGGTTCATTGAGGATTCCACTCCTTCATGAATAAACGTTAAAACAGCTTCTGTAGCAGTTGGAAGGGTTTCATCCATGATTCTTTGCTGGTCAGGTGTAAAGGGTGAGAGAACATATTCAGATTGACGGCCCCGGCCAAAATCGTTGCCAATTCCGATTCGGAGCCTGGGAAAGTGATCAGTTCCCAGGGTTCCAATAATATCTGCAATTCCGTTATGTCCGCCGGCACTCCCCCTGGGCCTGAGCCGGATGGTTCCAACCGGCAGATTGATGTCGTCGTAGCAGATCAGGCAGTTTTCAGGGGAGGCATTGGAATAGACAAGCGCTTTTTTTACTGCCGATCCACTTCGGTTCATATAGGTTAACGGCTTGACAAGAGTCAGTTCTGTTCCCCTGAAGCGACCTGTGGCCGTGAGGTAGATGCCACGATCCGTATAGCCAGTCACAGAAATTGCTTCGGAGAGTGAGTCGATAAGTTCAAATCCGATGTTGTGACGGGTAGCTGAATATTGAGGGCCGGGATTGCCGAGACCTACCACAAGTATCATCAGATGTCTTCAGTTAAAGTGAATTTGGTCTTGTGTCAACCATACTCTTGCAGGGCCAAACCTCGATCGCATGGTTGATACAAGACTAGTGAATAAGGTCACCCTATTGGGTTGTTTCTTCTGTCTTCTCCTCTCCTTCTTCGGTACTTTCCGCCTCTTCACCTTCAGCAAGCTCCTCTTCGCCTTCTGCCACTTCATCTTCTGCGAGTTCAGCTTCTTCCTCTTCAAGCTCTGAAGTAAAGAGGGATTCTGATTTCGGAGGCGCAATGGTGACAATGGTTCTGGAGGCGTCGTCGAGCGCGGTAATACCTTCCATCTCCAGTTCGCCTACATGGATAGAGTCACCGATCTCCATCTCGGTGACATCCACTTCAAAGAGTGCAGGTATCTTTTCCGGCAATACCTTGACCCGTACAATTCGCAGGGTCTGGAATACCCGGCCACCGCCATCTCTTACACCAATAGCCGTTCCGGTCAGCCGGATTGGCACGTTCAGGGATACAGGCTGTTTCGGATCGAGAACATAGAAGTCTGCATGTATTGGCCGATCAGATACAGGATCGTACTCAACACGTTTCAAAAGGGTTTCAAAGACCTTGCCGTCGATCGTCAACTCCTGAATGCTTGTCTGGCTGACGGACAAAATCTTTTCAAGCTCGAGTTCATCAATAGAGAAATGGATGTTCTCCTTAACCTGTGGCCCATAGAGGACAGAGGGAACACGCATTTCTGTTCGGAGTTTTCCGGTTTCCTTCTTCCCGGTATCTCTCTTTTTACCTTCCAGTTTTACGACGTCTGGTCTTTTCATGGCTTGGAAATTAAGCTGCTGCAGTTAAATTAAAAAAGTTATGTCAATTACAGTGTCCCGGTTCAACCAGTGGTTGATCTCAAGAAAAGATCAATCATCAAACAGCGCACTGATCGTATCATTTGTATGAATTCTCTGTATCGCCTCAGCAAAAATGCCGGCAACACTCAATACATTAATTTTGTGAGACGGTTTCCTCAGTGGTACCGTATCCGTTACAATTAATTCGTCAATCGGTGAATCTTCAATTCGCTGATATGCGGGGCCGGAGAGTATCGGGTGTGTACAGGTTGCCTTGATACTCAGGGCGCCCCGCTTCTTCAGGGCAACTGCTGCATTCGTGATTGTACCAGCCGTATCGATCAGGTCATCTACGATCAATACATGCTTGTCCTCAACTTCACCGATGAGGTTCATCACCTCCGCTACATTCTGTTTTGGCCTGCGTTTATCGATAAACGCAAGCGTTGTTCCCAGTCGTTTCGAATAGGAACGAGCCATCTTGATACTGCCGACATCCGGTGCTACGACAACCAGATTGTCGATCGGGTTTTTCGTAAAGTGCTCTGTGAAAATACGGCTTGCGTACAGGTGATCCAGCGGTATGTCAAAAAATCCCTGGATCTGAGCCGCATGCAAATCCATGGTCAGGACTCTGTCTGCACCAGCCTGGTGAAGGACATTTGCCATCAGTTTTGCCGCGATGGAAACCCTTGGCCTGTCTTTTCTGTCCTGTCTGGCATATCCGAAATAGGGGATGACTGCTGTAACGCGCTTCGCAGATGCCCGTTTGGCAGCATCCAGCAAGAGCAGCAGCTCCATAATATTGTCTCCGGGCGGAGGAGTGGATTGAACCAGAAACACATCTTCGCCTCGAATACTCTGCTCATATTTGACGTAGAGCTCTCCATCTGAAAATGACCGGATGGTCACTTCTCCCAATGTCGTACCAAACTTTTCAGCTATGGCCCTAGCAAGTGCTATATTGCTGCGTCCCGCAAATAATGCTAATGGCGTGTCCAAAAGATTGACATCAAGGATTATAAAAAGAAAAAGGATGGCTGTTCAATCATCCTGTGCTCCGTCACTACCTCTGTATAATGTTTCTGCCGCCCCGGGGGGGCACATTATGTGTCTGGTATTGTCGGAACCAGTTGCCCGGGGAGGATTCGAACCCCCACTGACTGGACCAAAACCAGCTGTCCTG
>JBBDRW010000148.1:0-21496 GCA_040905265.1 Balneolaceae bacterium
TCCTTGCCGGCTTTTGTCACTTTGTCGCCATTTTTTGCACTGTCAGGGGCACCATTTGTTGCACCCGTAAATTTGGTTTCTGTTGTCATAGATTTACTCTTCTCTTCAATTTTGTCGGTCTTTACTGATTATATTAAGGAATTGATGATTAGTAGTTTACGTCCAATACTTTTTAGTCTGTTTAATCACTGCGGGTCGCTCGTCACAGATGTATTCACTTTTGCCGCCCTGTCCCGCTTTTCTACCAGGTGTTGCTGATACCCCGACCGGGCAATGATTATCTGCTGGATCTGGCTGCTGCCTTCAATCACTTCCATAATTTTCGCATCCCGGTAGTAGCGTTGTACCGGATAGTCGGAGGAGAACCCATTCGCACCATGAATCTGGATCGCCGAGTTGGCCGAAGACACAGCCACACGCGAGGTATAATATTTGACCGCCGACGTCTCCAGCAGCATAGAGGGTTCTCCACTCTCTTTCAGGAATGCGGCGTGATAACACATCAGCCTGGCAGCCTTGGTATTCACAATCATGTCGGACAACATCTCCTGAATAAGCTGGTGTTCGTTCAACTGCTTTCCGAACTGTTTCCGCTCACCCGAATAGTCGAGTGCAGCGTCCAGAGCAGCCTGCGAGAGTCCGGTACAGCCCCAGGCGATACAGTAACGCCCCAGATCCAGAGCTGTTGAGGCAATATGAGAAAAACCGAATCCAGGCTTTCCAACGACATTTTCAGCAGGTACTTTGATATCCTTCAGCACAAGCCTGGCCAGTCCGGCCGCACGAAAACCGAGCATGCCCCGGATCGGCTCCGACCGGAAACCTTCCATATTTCGTTCGACCAGAAAAGCGGTCATCTTGCCGTCCGCCTTTGCAAAAATCAGAAACAGGGTCGCCGTCATGCCATAGGAAATCCACCGCTTTTCTCCGTTGAGCAGGTAATATCCCTCCTCTTGCAAGGAAGCCTCACTCTCAATATTTCCCGCATCACTGCCATGTTTCGGCTCCGAGAGCCCAAACGCCCCGACCACTTCACCAGACGCCAGTTTCGGCAGCCACTTCTTCCGCTGCTGGTCCGATCCCCATCTGCTGATGACCTGCGAAACCATGCCGTGAACCGTCAGCAGGCTGAGCAGCGAGGCACTTCCCCGGCCGACCTGTTCACACAGAAGGCCCCAGGTGAGTGCATCCATCCCGCCACCGCCATACTCCGGTGAAATAACACCTCCGAGAAATCCGGCAGACGCCATATTAGCGATCAGTTCCGGCGGGGTTTCTTCACTGGCATCATGCTCATCGGCTACGGGAACAATATTCCTGTCGACCCACTCACGAAACCGGTCTTTTGCCGATTGCTGCTCTGCTGTCAATTCAAAATCCATAGTGGTTGATCTGTTACTGTCTTTCAGTGATAAACCCGGTGATTGCATTCACCGACTTGAAATTTTCATAATCGAGGTCTTCGTTTGCGATTTCGATACCGTACTCTTTTTCGACAAACAGCACGAGCTGCATGGCATAAAGAGAGCTGACCATCCCGGATGCGAACAGGTCCAGATCTGCATCGATATCGGGATCGCTCACATATTTGCCTAAAAATGAACGAATCGAACTTTCTACTGTATTCATGTCTCTGTTTTCCAATGTTGTTTTTTTGGTATTAATATTTAAAGAACCCTTCACCGCTCTTGCGTCCCAGCAGGCCCGCATCCACCATCTTTTTCAGCATTGGGCAGGGGCGGTACTTGCTGTCGTTATAGCTCTCCCACAGCACCTCAATGGAGTAGAGGATTGTGTCGAGGCCAATGAGGTCTCCTGTCTCCAGCGGGCCCATCTTGTGCCCGAAACATTTGCGAAAAATCTCATCGACCTGCTGGGGTGTCGCCACGCCTTCGTATACAAGGAACGCGGCTTCATTTATGGTCAGCATCAGTACCCGGTTGGATACGAATCCGGGAGAGTCATTGACAATGATCCCTTCCTTGCCGATGTCGGCAAGGAATTCTGTTCCGGTTTTGATCGTCTTCTCGCTGGTATGATAACCCTTGATCACCTCCACAGTCGCTTTCATCGGTACCGGGTTCATGAAGTGCATGCCGATAATCTTGTCGGGCCGGTTGGTCAACGCCCCCAAACGGGTGATGGAGAAACAGGAGGTGTTGGCGGCAACGACAGTATCCTCAGGTGCGTATTTATCGATCAGGGGATAGACGCTCTGTTTCACTTCCCACTTTTCAGTGGCGTTCTCGACGATGAAGCCGGCACTCTTCAGTTTGCTGTAATCAGTTGTAAAGTCGATACGCGCCATGACCGTGTCAATGTCTTCAAGCGTGCTCTTGTCCTTTGCATAAAAAGCGGAAAACCGGACATTTCGACGAATATCGGCTTCGGTCTCTTTAAGCACCTCTTCACTGATGTCTACCAGAACGACGTTATACCCGCTTTGGGCAAGATTTTGCGCCATACCGCTGCCCATGACACCTGCACCCACTACACCTGCTGTTTTTTGACTCATCTGATTTTTTCCTGTTGGATCAAATTTGTGTTGAAAATTTATAGCCGGCGAGATACAACTTGCCGACGCTGTTTAACAGAAACTGTTCATCCGGCATTTTTTCATACATCGTTCGCAATGAAGCGAGATTCATCTTCCGTTTTACCTTTGCCGAGGCCGGGTGCTGCAACATAAAACTCCCCAGGCTTACACCCGGGCCGACTTCCAGAAAGATCCGGCCATTCTCCGGATCCGCGAACTCCGATGACAAGAGATTCCCCATCCCATCGGAGAATTGAACGGTCTGCCAGGTATGCATCGCCCAATACTCGGCGCTGGTTGCCTGTGAGTCCACTATCCAGGTGCCTGTTACATTGGAAATGAACGGTATCTTCGGCGCTTTCAGACTGAAGCTTTCCGTCAGTTCCAGCAGCGGTTGATGCAGCGGTTTTAGCATGGACGTATGAAATGCATGCGTACTCTGTAATCTCCTGCAGACGATTGCCCGCTCCGCCAGAAGCTTCTCCAGCGCTTCAACAGCCGGAACGGGGCCGGCGACAACCGACTGGGCCGGAGTGCTGCTGATAGCAACTGACAGGTCGCTCCCCAAATATTCTTCAACCTCTTTCGCGCCGAGTGGCACTGCCAGCATCGCACCCGAAGGTATGGTTTCTATGAGCTGGGCTCGTTTTGTTACCAACAACAAGGCATCTTCCAGAGTCATCACACCACTCAGCACCGCCGCACAATACTCCCCGATACTGTAACCAATCATGGCTGCCGGTTTGACGCCTCTTGCCTGCCACAAGCTGCCAAGTGCATATTCGATAATGAAGTTCAGCGGCTGGCTGAATCGGGTTTGATTCATTCGTTCCTGTCTGGGATCGGGTGCAGCACCACGGCCCAGCATCGCCTTGAGGTCAAAACGTGGCTTCTCTTTTGGTGCCTCTGTGACATCATTTGCTTGTGGTTTTCTCCCCTCAGAGTTGCCGGCCCCGTTTCCGGTATGCCCGCCGGCTACAGACGCACGGTCCGTCTCGGTTTTGCTCCTTCCGCTCGCCGTTTCGTTATTCGGATCCGCGGCGGGATAGATGATCGAACGAAGATCCGTCCCCAGAACCGGCTCAATGGCCGCACAGCACTCGTCTACAACCTGCCGGAACAGAGGTTCATTTTCATAAAGCCCTTTCCCCAGATTCAGATAGTGATCACCAACGCCGGGGAACATACAGACAAGGGACGACTCCTCTGCCAGCCGGCCTGCCGTCACGACCCGTCTGTTGGCTGGTTCCTCCAGCATTGAAATCGCCTCCCCCGGCGTCTGCCATGTGAGCATCAGCCGTTTTCCGCCGGTTGTAGCGCTCCGAAGATTTTTGCGAGACTGCTCCAGGATTGATTCAGGGTCCGTTTTCAACGTCTGTATCAATTTCTTTTTCTGCGTCTCCAGATCGGCATCATCGTCCCCTTCCAGCAACAGAAGCTTCCAGCTGCCACACTGCACAGGATCTGTAACGGGTGTGGAAGGTTTTTTAAAATCACTGCGCTCACCGGAATCGACCGGATTCCCGACGGAAGAAGCGTCGGGCTTGGAGGCTGTCGTCGCAAAACCCTCATCTCTTGCAGAATCCGGTACCGGCGGAGTAGCCGCCCTGTTGCGACGGCCCCGACCCACCCCATTTTTTCGAAGATATTCAAACTGCTGGTTGGTCACCTGCCGGAGCGATTCCGTCGTCAACCGTAACTGCATCTCCATAATACGGGCCAGGGACACCTCGTCGTTTCCGCGGCTGCCCCTACTCCCGTTTCCGATTTCATGGCCGCTTTCGTTTCCGATTCCCACTCCGTTTTCATTCTCGTTTCCGTCACTCTCCCCACTCTCCTTTCCGATTCCAGTACTACTTTCGTTTCCATTGCTGGTCTCAACAGAAGCCGTATGCGTCGCGCCGGCATTTTGTCCCGTATCAGATTTCTGTACTGTCACTCCCGGCTTATCAAGCCAGTGGCGATCTTTGGCAAAGGGATATCCAGGCAGATCCGGCAACTTTCTGACCAGCAGAGACAGATCTCCTGCCCCCGGCTCACCTATGCTCTCAAAAGCGTACCAATCAACAGGTACACCCAGGATGTACAACCGGGACAAGCTTTTGAGTATAAGAGTCCAGCTATCAATCGTCGTCTCTTGCCGGTTCTCTATATCCTTTTCATTCTCCGCGTTTAAAAAATTCGCAACCTCGCCGGAGCCGATATGAAGAGTGGCTGTATATCCGTCGGGTGTTGTGGTCGATGCCTCGCTATCAGGTACTGATTGGCCGGATTCCGATTGGCCAGCTTCGGAATGACCGTGATCTGAAAGTTTCTCCAGACGACTGCCGTCAGCCCTTAACAGGGTCACATCCGGCCGTGTCATTTCGGGAATACTGCCGCCATCAGCCAGTGCCCGGAAGGCTGCTTCAACAGGCATCGCATTGGCAATTACGGCCGCTGCCCACTCTCCTGCTCCGGCGGCCTGAATAGCAGACGGACGAATACCCCACGTTTGCCACAACCGGGCAAGAATCAGAAAAGCAGCAAACCTGTGGATGTTTTTATTGCCGCTTTTTCCAAATTCTTCGGACAGATCGCCGCCCGAAACAGCGCTGAAAATCTCGCCGAGTCTGTTCAGCTCATCCCGGCAAAAAGGAATCAGAGGTAACAGCTCCTTTAGCTGAGGCACCGGATTCCCTGAAAAACGCATCAGGAGTTTTGTTTGTGCTCCCTTTCGGTTGTGTCCTTGCAGAACATTCGAACGAGACGCACCGGTTTGAACAGCTTCCAGCCCATCCCGCAGAGAAGCGGGATCCGTACAAAGAATAACCGCTCTGTGGTCAAGGTGGCTGCGTCCGGCATTGGCACGGAAACAGCATGCGGCCAATTCATCTGCTGTCCTGATATCACTGAGTTTTGAGCGGTGCAGGGATGCCTGTTCCCGAAGAGCCTCAACGGTGTGCGCAGAAATTGTATAGAGCCGGGGGGATTCGGGGGAATCTGAATGCGTCAATGGTGTGGAAGATACCCGGGTCGTTCTTGGTTCATCTCCGGATTCAACCGCAGATGTGACTCCTGCCGGGTGTTCAGATACGACATCCGGTGCTTCTTCGAGAACCACATGCACATTTGTGCCACTGAGCCCGAATGAACTCAGACCGGCCCTGCGGGGATTCTCCTTTTTCACATCCCAGGACATAAACTTTGTTGGGACTTCAGCCGGGAAACCCTCCCATGGAATTTCCGGATTGGGCTTGTTGAAGTGCAGGTTCGGCACAATCTGGCGGTGTTGCAACATCAACACAGTTTTAATCAACCCGGCCATACCCGCAGCCGCATTTAGATGGCCGATATTTGTCTTGACAGAACCGATGAGTAACGGATTCTCGGCAGGCCTCTTTCCGAATACCGACCGCAGAGCCCCCACTTCAATCGGATCGCCCAGATTCGTGCCGGTTCCGTGGGTTTCCACGTAGTCGATGCTGTCCGGATCCACTTTGGCTGTTTTCAGAACATTGCGAATCAATTTCTCCTGAGCGGCCTCATTGGGAACCGTCAATCCTCCGGACGCGCCCCCGTGATTCACGGAGGCTGCACGTATCACACCCAGTATTTTTCTTCCGTCCCGGATGGCATCACTCAGTCGCTGCAGAACCACGACTCCGGCCCCTTCTCCCAAAACAAACCCGTTGGCTCCCGCATCGAACGTATGGCAGCGTCCACTGGGAGAAAAAGACTGTGTGCGAGAGAAGAATATCTGCATCGGCGGGGTCAGGTTCAGATGCACTCCGCTTGCAAGCGCCAGATCGCTCTCTCCGCTTCGCAGGGCACTCAGTGCCTGGCTCAAGGCAACAAGTGAGGACGAACAGGCGGTGTCTGAGGTCAGTGTGGGGCCGTTAAAACCGAACTGATAGGAGATCCTTCCCGAAGCAAAGCAGCCGCCGTTGCCTGTACCACTATAGGCGGAGATCTCTTCGGGATCACCGTTGATCTGCATGGAGCCGTAGTCGTTCTGGCTCATACCGACGAAAAATCCTGTGTTACTGCCCCGCAGGGAGTGCGGAGGAATGGCGGCATGCTCCAGAGCATTCCAGACCAGTTGCAACAGAATCCGCTGGCCGGGGTCCATCTGCCTGGCTTCCCGTGGAGGAATGCCAAAGAAGGCGGCATCAAAGCACTCCACCTCATCAATGAAACCGCCATAGCGGGTATTGATCTTGCCCGGAGTATTCGGATTGGGGTCAAACCACTGCTCAAGGTCCCAGCGTTCGGGGGGAACTTCGCTGACCGCATCCATGCCGTTTTTCAGAAGCTCCCAGAATCCCTCAAGATCAGGGGATCCGGGAAACCGACAAGCCATACCTACAATAGCAATCGGTTCTTGCTGTGCCTTACGGGTACTCTCCAGCTTGGCCTTCAACTCCCGGATGGTAATGGCAGCCCTCTGCAACGACGAAAGATCTCCGGAAGCCACGTTATTTGCCTGATGCTCTTTCACTTCACTCACGAGTCATCCTCCATCAGGTTATCGAATTCATCATTGATCAAAGCGTTTAATTCTTCTTCCGACATCTCGTTTACATCGTCGTTGGATGTTGTTGATTTACCAGCTTTTTGCTTGTTGTCTGGTGAAGCCCCGGGGCCTGATGCCGATTTGCCGCCGATCGCCTTTCCATCACCTTCTGCCGGCGCAGATGTACGGTCGGATCCGGACGCTGTATGCCCGGCAGCCGGTGCGTCTGTCGTACCGGAAGGTGATGTGGCTCCCGAACCCGATTCAGCCGTTTTTGCCGCCGTTGACTCCGAACCGATAATCTCTTCCGCCAGAAAACCTGCGACCGCTGAAATGGTCGGATATTTAAATATGAGAGTTGAAGGCAGATCCCTGCCCAGTGATTTCTGCAACGCATTACGCATCTCGACAGATGTCAATGAATCCATCCCCAGGTCAAAAAACCCGGCTGTTACATCCAGTGACTCCACTTTTGCACCCAATACCTGTGCAACCTGTTCAGAAACATGTGTTAGAATCAACTCCTGCTGTTCTCCCGGCGGTAATGTCTGCAGCTCTTCAAGCCATCCGTCTTTGGTTTCTGCGGCCACCGACTTCTCACCTTCATCCTTTCGAAGTTGCTCAAGCAACGCCATATCCGAAAAATATTCAAAGAGAACAGGCCACTTTGCCGGCACCGCCACGATTTGTCCCTGTTTCTTCCAGAGTGCATCAAAGAGCGCAACACCGTCAGCGGGGCTGATCGGGGTAATTCCCTTCATCGCCCCAACCTGTCCGGCCATTGGCCCGTCCTGCCCGGCGGATGACTGTCTGGCCACCAACCCGATCTCCGACCATGTCCCCCAGTTGAGCACAAGGGCCGGCAGTCCTTTTTGTCGTCGAAATCCTGCAAACTGATCCATGCAGGCATTCGCAGCCGCGTAGTTTCCCTGAGCGGCAGGGCCAAAGATGGATCCGATGGATGAAAAAAGAATGAAGAAATCCAGTTCCTGGTCCAGCGTCGCCTGATGGAGGTTCCAGGCACCGGCAATTTTGGCACTCAACACCTTCTCAAATTGACCCCACTCCATGTTGGCGAGAACGCCGTCAGCCAGTGTACCGGCCGCATGGATGACTCCCCTGAGCGGTGGTCGCTCAACCTCATCAACCAACTTCTGAACAGCTGTTTCGTCTGTCACATCCACATGTGCGATTTCGATGGTGGCACCGGATTCTTCCAGTTCTCTCACCACAAGCCGGGTCTTTTTGTCCGGTTTGGACCGGCTCATCAGAATCAGATGACGGGCTCCGATCGATATCAGGTACTTTGCAATCTCAAGGCCGATATCTCCCAATCCACCGGTAATCAAATAGGACGACTCTTCCTGAATCTCTATTGTGGAAGCAGGCTCTCCGGTACCGCGTTTCAACCGGCTGACCCACCGCCCGCTTTCGCGTGATAGTACCTGTTCTTCCGTCTCTCCGGTCTCTATTTCCATCCGGATAATATCGGCCGCCTCCCGGGGAGAGACCCCGGAGGAAAGGTCGATGGCGACAGGGTACAGATCGGGGTGCTCGGACTTCAATGTTCGTACAAGGCCGTGCAGGGACGCCTGGTAATACCCCTCACCGTCCCCTTCAACGGCGATAGCGTCCCGGGTAACCATCCACAAACGGGGGCGCGATGTCTCCTCCAGCTCTCCGGATGCCCGTGCCAGTTGAAGCACAGGCAGCGCCAGGTGATGTTGCTGCAAGAGCGGATCGGAAATGGACGTGGCCGTTTTTTCATTGGTCACGTTGCCGGCCGTCTCACTGACTGCCTTATGGGGCACGTCACCGGCCGCCTCATTGGCCGTCTCAATGGAATCGAACGCCTGCATCAGTATGATACCCCGAACAGGTTTGTTCAGAATTTCTTTCAGTTTTTCATACCCCGCTTGCCCTTCCATCAGGATGGAGGTCGGAATCTGTTCCGCCTCTCCCGGGAGTTCCTCTCTCAGGCATTCCAGAACATCGGAATCTTCGCCAATAATCACCCAGGGACCTACTGGCTCTTCGGTCATGGGTGGATCTGTATCCACAGAAGCCGGTTCCTCTTCTTTCCTGGCGATCACAACATGCTGCTTCAGGCCACCGTCGTCTGTGGACGAATCCGGCCCAAGCAGTGTCACCGGCCCGAAACCCAGTTCCGGAAGTAGCTGTTTCCACTGGTCCGGGCTCAGCAGAGGATAATCGTCACGCAACGGATCTTGTCCCATAAACCGCCACCAGCCCTCCGTCATTCCAAACGTCAGATCGAGCCAGCGCTGTTTGGCCGAAGCTTCCAGAAGTACAAGCTGGCCGCCGGGAGCAAGCAACGACTTGCAATTTTCCAGAGTCTGGCCAAGTCGCCGGGTTGCATGCACCACATTGGCTGCAATAATCAGGTCGAACTGCCCCAGAAGTTCAGCGGCTGGTTCTTTCTCGATATCCAGGGTTTCGAAACGCATAAACGGATAGTCGGCCGCCAGTTCTTTGGATGCCTGTTTGGTAAAATGAGCAGAGATATCGGTAAAGAGATAGTCACACCTTTCGGCGGGAAGTGTCGGTAGCAGATGTACGGTCGTACCACCGGTTCCGCCTCCGATTTCAAGAATTCTTAGTCCGCGGGACGCCGGTACCTGACTGATTGCTTCACGTACTCCATCCGCCAGAAGGGTATTGATGGACCGTGCGCCAACCGAATGTTGATACAACAAAGCCGTCACCGAAAGATCGCCTTCGGGAAACAGCAGGCTTAACGGATCCACATCCCCTCGCCATACGGCTCCCAGTGACTCGGCACACCGGGTAAAGAGAGTCATTTCCGGCCCGGCTTCATCGAACCGTTCACAGAGTTTCTTCACTTTTTCAGCCGGTAGCTGCTCAAAAGGTTTCAAAACCGTCAGGGACTCATCGTCTATTTTGAGAAGGCCATCCTCTGCCAGCATTTCCAGACAGCGATGAAACAGAGAGATGAAATCATCTGCAACTCCCGCCTTTTTCACTAGTTCATCTGCAGAAATTTCCACACCCGGTACAGGCTCCCAGCCCGTTCGAAGTAACTCGCCTATGATAAAATCAACCGAAAGACGATCCATATCGGCAAATAGAGACCCATAAAAGGCGCACTCTGCCTTCGCCTGTTGCATCTGTCCCGATAACGACCTGCCAATTTTCTCGGGAGTCTGGAGAAGGGAACTGCTCTGCCCGAAGAGTGGCTTCTGCCGCCACTCAATTTCATAGAGCCAGTCTGCAAACCGACTGTTCGCGGAGAGGGGATCCCGTCCGTTTTGAGGCAGTATGTGTGCCCGCTGGAACCTGAGGCCCTTCACCTCTGCGAGGATCTCACCCTCCTCATTGAGAAGCTGAATATCCGTTTCGAAAATCTGAAGAGCGCCCTTTCCGGACGGTTTAAAACCGGTTGTGTGGCACCACACCTGTTTGGGAAGAGTGCCGTACCGGTTTAACTGTTCGAGTCCGACAGGCAAAAAAGCCAGTTCCTGTTCCATCAAGGGGTAACTCGCCATTTGAAAAGCGGCATCCAGTAGTACCGGAGAAAGGAAAAAAGTCTTCATCTGATGTCTGATCCCGGACGGAAGTTCCAGCCGTCCAAGCATTTCGCCCTCACCCTGCCATAGCTTCTTCAGCGCCTGAAAATCTTCGCCATGCTCAATACCGAGCGCCCGCGAACTCCGGTAGTAGGTTTCTACTTCAACCTCCTGGCCGCAGCGTTCTTTCAATGCCTCCAGGTCTGTTTTTTCCGGCCTGTCGGGCAGGCTCGAAGAGAGTTCCCCGCTCGTATGTATCTGCCACGATTCTGCTTCATCCGGCCGGGAATAGATCTCGAAATGCAACCCGTCGCGCGACGGGCGAACCACCGTTTGAACCGGTGTCTGCTGATCCTCAGGAAGTACGAGGGCTCGTTGTATAGCCACATCCTTCACGGAAAGTGGTTCCCGAAAAAGTTCTTCGGAGGCCGCAAGTGCCATTTCAAGATGCCCTGCAGCCGGCAGTACCACCTCCCCGAACACCTTGTGGTGCGCCAGGAAGGCCGTATCCTCCACAGAAATTTCATTCACGAACAGGGTGGATCCATCCTCCAGAACCGGCGAGGACAGCTTTCGGCCCAACAACGGGTGGCCGCCGGCATAAGACGATCTTTTCGTTACCGGGGAGTGTTTGTACCAGTAGCGCTCTGTTACAAAAGGCGTTGTCGGAAGAGATACCGGATACCGCCTGGGGCTGGAATTCAAAGCGGTAGCTGCCACATCCACACCGGCGACATAGAGCTGCCCCAGACTCTGAAGCAACTGGTCCCGGGGCGCTGTGCTGTAACGCATACTCGGAAGCCAAAGACAGGTGTCCGGTACGCTCAGTTCCTCTTCCACAGCTTGTCCCAGAGCAGACAGAGTCGGTTTTGGCCCAATTTCAATAAATGTGTTGATCCCGTCCTCAAGCAGGCGAGAAAGTCCCTGATAGAAGCGGACCGGCTGCCGGATATGGTCTTGCCAGTAACCGGCAGATGCCATTTTCTTACTGTTTGAAAAATCACCTGTCACATTTGAAATGACAGGAATTTCAAGCGTTCCGAAAGTGACGCCAGAGACAATATTACCGAACGAATCCAGCATCGGCTCGACCAGTGGCGAATGAAATGCCTGAGACACACGCAGCTTCTTCACCTCTGTCTCTGCGACCGTCATTTCGTCAACAAACCGGTCAATCGATTCCGGATCTCCCGCGACGACCACACGTTCGGGGCCGTTAACAGAAGCGATACTGATTCCGGAAGCCCATTTGTTCTCCCCGAGCCACTTCGTAACCTCTTTTTCCCCCATGGTCACAGCCGCCATGGCTCCCTCTTCACACATCTCGGCCATCAGGCGGCCCCGCGAGCAAACCAGCGTCAGTGCATCTTCCAGTGACCAGAGGCCGGAAACCGTCGCGGCCGTCAACTCGCCAAGACTGTGCCCGATCAGGGCCTCCGGCTCAATCCCCCATTTTCGCCAGAGCTGTGCCAGCGCATATTCGACAGAGAACAGAAGGGGTTGCGTAAATTCCGTCCGGTCAATATCCGACAGGCCTTCTTCTGATTCCGGGTAGAGCATCTCCAGCATTGACCGCCCGATCAGAGGAGTCACAATTGCGTCACACTCTTCCATCACGGACCGGAAACAGGGTTCCTCTTCAAAGAGTTGCCGACCCATATTGATGTACTGGGCTCCCTGGCCGGTAAACAGGAATGCGATTCGGCGCGGGCTTGAACGGCGCTTGCCTGTAATGACACTACCGGTTGATGCAGGTATAGAGGAATCCAGCAGGTCCGCGGCTTCAGAAGCCGAGCCCGCCATCAACGCCAATCTGTAGTTGTAATGTCCCCTTCCCCTGGCCGCCGATACACAGTAGTCACTCCATTTCTCCTCCGGCAGCTGCCTCAAGTCCGAGGCGACTTTTTTCGACAGAGCGTTCAGGTTTGCCTCCTGTACCGAGGAGAGAACCAGCAGACGACTAGTCGATACCCCTGCAGCCGGCGCCGCGCCATCCGGCGAGCGGCCAACCTTCACGCGGCCGTTTCGGGCTTCCCCGGCTTTTGATTCACCGTTTTGTGACCCGATCTCCGCTGACGTTTCGACAGTGGCCGGATCGGCCTGGCCATTTCCTTCAGTCTCGGAAACAGCGGCCTGATAGTTCGACAAAACCAGATGTGCATTCGTACCGCTGAAGCTAAAACCACTGACGCCCGCAACCCGCTCCGGATCGACCCACTCGGTTAACTTCCGTGGCACCGTCACCGGAACCTCTTCCCAGTTGATGTCCGGGTTCGGGCTTTTAAAATTCTGATGGGGCGGGATCTGTCCGTACTGCAACGAGAGAATCGTCTTGATGATTCCGGCAATTCCGGCAGCCGACTCGAGATGCCCGACATTGGTCTTGATGGAAGCAACATGCAGGGGTGACTTCGAAGAACGTTTACCGTTGCCAAAAACAGTGTCCAGAGCCCCGATTTCGATGGGGTCACCCAGAGGAGTCCCGGTGCCGTGGGCTTCAATGTAACCCACACGGCCGGGATCTATCTGTGCGTTTTCAAGTGCCGCACGGATCACTTTCACCTGTGACGGCCCGTTGGGAACGGTTAGCCCGCCACTGGGTCCGTCCTGATTGACAGCCGATCCACGCAGCAGAGCAATAATGGTATCCCCGTCTCTCTCAGCATCGGAGAGTCGTTTGAGAAGCACAACACCCGCACCTTCACCACGTGCATATCCGTCGGCATCCGCGCTGAACGTTTTACAGTGTCCGTCGGGGGCCAGCATTCGGGCTTTGCTGAAATTGATATGTGTCTGCGGGCCGAAAATCAGGTTTACCCCGGCACTTACAGCCATGTCGCACTCGCCCAGACGCAAAGCCTGTATCGCCAAATGTGTCGTCACCAGTGAAGAGGAGCAGGCCGTATCGATAATCATACTGGGCCCGGTGAATCCGAACGAATAGGAGAGCCTTCCGGCCGTAACCCCCAGTGAACCTCCTGTACCGGAGTAAGCGGTGATATCTTCCGGATTTTCTGGCCAGAGGAGCTTTGCCCCGTACTCAAAGTTGCTTATCCCCACATAAACGCCGGTCCGGCTTCCATAGAGTCCATTGATATCGAAACCCCCGTTTTCAAGGGCTTCCCATGTGGTCTGGAGAAGCAGGCGCTGATGAGGATCCATCGAGTTCGCCTCCCGGGGAGAAATTCCGAAAAAACCGGCGTCGAACTGGTCGATATCTTTCAAAAAACCTCCAAGCCGGGTGATCATCTTTCCGGGAACGTCCGGATCCGAATCGTAAAAGGAGTCGCTGTCCCACCGCTCTTTCGGCACCTCAATAATGCCATCGCCTCCGTTTTGCAACAGGTCCCAAAGCTCCTCGGGAGAATTCGTATTCCCGGGAAAGTGGCAAGCCATCCCGACGACAGCAATCGGTTCCGCTTTGGCTTGTTCCATTGCTGCGATTTTCGCCTGCATCTCTTTAACAGCCAGAAGCGCCTGTTTGACAGGGGACATCTCCGTGGATTTATTATCCGCTCCCATCAGCTGCCCTCCCCTTTCATTCGGCTCAACTCCTCCAGCAGCGCCGCCTCGGCGTCCTCATCACTCATATCCTCGTTCACTTCCATTGATTTACCGGATCCGTTTTTCCCCGCAGATTCTTGTTTATGTCTGTTCGTGTCGGTGACGTTTTTCGCTGTATTCGCTTTCCCGTGATCTGCATCTCCGGTAACCGTACCACCGGTTTCTGCCATCTCCTCCCCGGCAGCCGGCTCTGCGAGAGCCTCTGCCAACAGATCCTGAAGCAGATATTTTACGAGAGCCTCAACCGTCGGATAGTCGAATAGCAGTGTTGAGCTAACCTGCACACCGAGTTCTCGCTGCAAGCGATTCTTCAGTTCAACCGCAATAAGGGAATCCACACCGAGGTCAAACAGTCGCTCTCTCGGGTCAATCTCCTGGCCTTTCTGCAGTTTCAGGGATTTTGAAATCATCTGGTTGAGTTCCCGGTGTAGCAGAGATTCCCGGCGAACGGGCACAATTTCTTTCAGTTTTTCCAGCAGATCCGGAGCTGAATTATCTACCACCTTCTCAGATACCAGCCCTTTCGTGAGCTCTTTCAGCAACGAGCTGTTTCCAGAGTCGAAACGCCCCCAATCGACATCGAATATTCCAATCTGTGCCGGTGTGGCCGGGCCCAGCAGCGACTCAAGGTGATCAAGAGCCACCTTATCCGACAAAAATCCTATTCCCCGGCTCTCGATCCTTCGGCGGCTTACCTCATCCAGTGAAGCTGCCATACCGGATGATTCCCAGGGACCCCAGTTGAGCGAAACAGTCGATAAACCCGACTGTTTTCTCTGTGTGGCGAGGGCATCCAGTACCGCATTAGCCGCCGCATAATTGGCCTGTCCGGCGCTTCCCGTCAGGGATGCCATGGATGAAAAAAGCACAAAGTAGTCCAGTGGGTAGTCAGCTGTCAATCGGTGCAGATTCAAAGCCCCTTCGACTTTTGAAGGGAAAGGTTGATAGAACTGTGGCCACTCCATCTGCGAGACCGGGCCGTCGTCAAGTGTCCCGGCAAGGTGAAACAGGCCTTTCAGATTTTTAAAATGGTCTGCATGACTGCTCATCGCTGATGAGAGAGCGTCGTAATCCGATACATCAACTTTTAGCAGCTGAACCGTTGCTCCGGCAGAACGAAAAGATTCAATACGTTTTAAAGCTTTTGGACCTGGGTCATTCCGGCTCAAGAGAAGCAACGAGCGCACTCCCTTGCTGACGAGCCAATCTGCAAGGGTCAATCCCAAAGCTCCCGTACCTCCGGTAATAAGGAAACAACCTTCCGTAGACAACGATTCAGTGGCTTTTTCCCCGAACCGGTAAGGCACCAGACGCTCAGCGTAGATACCTGACTTGCGACATGCGAGTCCAGACTCTCCTTCAACCACCCTGTTCACGGCCCGTGTAAATTGTTCGGAGGAAAAGGACTCTGAAGAGTCTGTGGATTCAATATCGATCACTGACGTATTCAGTTCAGGCTGTTCTGCCATGAGACCTTTCACAACTCCCCACAAAGACGCCTGGTGAAGTGACAGCAATGGGTCGTCACTGGAAACAGAACAGGATTGACGGGTCACCACAAGCAAGCGTTCCGACACTGGTTGCCCGGAAAGTGCCCTGACGAGATTCAGCGCAGGTTCAACGGCCTGTCGTTGAAAATGCTCTGCACGGGTACCTGTTTCGCCGGCTACATCACCTGCCGCATGATCATCCACATCAAGAGGCCAAAAGTTGATACAGCCCGCAAACTTGTCTCCTTTTAACTCCTCCTTAACAGAATCAAGCAACTGCTTCATTTGTGAAAGATCGGCGGGATCCACTGTATGGAGATCATCCCTGACATGAGTCAGCTCATCACCTGCCTGCACCTCAATAACCCTCCTGCCGGCCTTTCGCCACATCTCTGCAACAGATACGGCAAACCCGGTTTCATCACAGTAAAACAGCCAGGTTTCATTCGATTCAGCCCTGAGATTCGTTGAATCAGTCGCCTCCACCGGCATCCACACCCGTTCATAGAGCCCGTTGTCACCCGCGCCCGAGAGAGCCAGCAGCGCTTCTTTTCCAGCTCTTCGTCCTTCAAGGCCAATAAATTCTGCAACCCGTTTACCCGACTTCGTCTCAATAACAATATCACCCACCATCTGCTGCCGGTCAGATTTTCCGGAACGAAGACGGGCAAAAACCTTTAACGGTTCATCACCCGCCGGCCGGTGGAGTCGCAATTGCTCCATACCGACAGGAATAAACGTCTCCTCCACGTCAATATCGGACGTCATGACAAGTACCCCGAAGCAGGAATCAATCAAACCCGGATGCAGGCTGAAATCGGAAGAGTGGGATATCACCTCCGGTTGTACCAGATCGGCGACCGCCTCACCTTCTCCAAGCTTCAGAGATTGTAGCCACCGGTAACTCTCCCCAACGACAATGTGACGCTGTTCCTGAACCCTGTAAACGTCCTCTACATTTGCACGGCGCTTGCACCGGCTCTCGATTTCCTCCCACTCCAATGTCTTCAACTCTGAATGTCCTGCAGAGACACCTGATTCTTCCGACTCCGGAGCCATGGAGCCGGATGCATGAACAGCCACAGAATCTTTTGGATCAAGGAAACTGACCAGCCGAAATGTCCTGTTTCTGTTTTCGACATCCGGAGATATCATCAGCTGAACCGTTCTCTCTCCCTCTTCCGGTACAACCAGTGCCTGTGGGAAGACGATATCCTTCAATTGGACTCCGTCTCCTTCAAACTCCATTTCGGCAGCCCCGATGATCAAAGCAAGATGCGATGCACCAGCCACAACGAGTTCCCCGAAAATCCGGTGCTCGTCGAGCATAGGGATCTCAGCCTTGCTGAACAGGGTCTCATAAAATCGTTCGTTTACCAGCGGCGACCGGAAAGTTCTTCCCAGCAGTGGATGGCTGAGCTCTTTCCGTCCAGCGGGGGCGGATCCGTTCTGCTTAGCGTTCAACCTGTTACCGTCAATGAGTACATCCCGCCAGTAGCGTTTCCGCTGAAACGGATAGGTTGGAAGTTGCGTCAACGGACCGCCCGGATTCTCCCATACAGGTTCCCCGCCACGACACCAGAAGCTGCCGAGCGCCAGTGTGAATTGTCGGCTTTCACTCCGGCCAGGCTTGATCATCGGTACCCAGCTCACGGCATCATGGGACAGAACGACTTCGGTAGCTTTTTCGGCGATTCGACGTCCCAATGAGAGTAGCGTCCCTTTGGGGCCCGCTTCTATGAACAGGTTAAAACCGTCACTCATCAATGCCTGAATGCCTTCTTCAAAGCGGACAGGTTCACGGATGTGGCGTACCCAATAGTCTGAGTCGGACATCAGTTTCTCTTCCGGGCGACCGGTCAGATTGCTGTAAACAGGTATTTTCGGTTTGCTGAACTGAACCTGCTCCGCCACCTTCCGGTAGGGCTTCAACATCGGCTCCATCAGCACAGAGTGAAACGCATGAGAGACGGTAAGGGCTCTAAAATCGATCTCCTCTCTCTCCAACAACTTCTCGACTCTGGAGAGTGATTTTTCCGGCCCGGAGAGTACAATATTTGCCGGGCCGTTGAACGCTGCGATCACCACATCTTCCATCTCCCAACTCTTCAGGAGTTTATCGACACGCGTTAGTGTTGCAAACAGGGCCATCATCCCCCCACCGGACGGCAACGCCTGCATCAATTTTGCTCTCTCCGAAATCAACATTGCACCGTCTTCAACAGAAAACACGCCGGCGACAGCCGCTGCGGCATACTCCCCGACACTGTGGCCGGTTACCGCATCCACTCTGCCACCTCTGGATCGCCAGAGTTCGGCAAGTGCCACCTCCAGTGCATAGAGCGCCGGTTGAGTAAAACGTGTCTGGCCCAGTTTCTCGCTGTTCGCTTCATCCCACAACAGCTCTGTCAATGGTTGTCCGATATAGGGCTGCATTATAGTATCGCACCGATCGATAATATCTTTGAAAACCGGCTCAACCCGGTACAACTCCTTGCCCATGCCGCTGTACTGGGAGCCCTGGCCCGTAAACAGAAGCGCCGTCTTTGGCCTGCTGCCCTCTTCACAAGCTCCCTGGGACACGTCGGCTGCTTCGTCACCCGACAGAAACTGTTCAAGCTCTGTAGCTGCATCCTGTGATGTCGAAGCAGAAAGGGCCAATCGGTGTTTAAAACGGGTACGAGCCGTGGCGGCCGTGTAGGCAACCGACGGCCACTCCTGTTCACCGGCAGACTGCAATCGCTCAATGTATCGCTGTGCCAGCTCGCGCAGAGCCGGCCGGTTTTGGGCTGACAACACCAACAGACGGTTTTTCGCAGAACCGTCTTCTGTTTCGGATCCGGACGTTTTTTCAGCTTCCGCCCCCGAAGTTTTCACGGTCACGGGATCCTGTCCGGTGTTTTTCACAGTATCTGTCCCCGGCACCTCTGCCGGAGCTTCACTCATCACCAGGTGAACATTCGTACCACTGAACCCGAAGGAACTGATACCGGCTGTCAAAGGGACGCCGGGAGCCACAGACTCCCAGGGCTCGGCCGCCACAGGCACCGAAACGGGAATTTCTTTCCAGGGAATCAGCGGGTTCGGATGATTGAAATTGAGATGGGGCGCGATAGTCCGGTGCCGCAGCGAGAGCATCACCTTGATGGCGCTGGCAATTCCTGCTCCCGCTTCGAGGTGCCCCATATTGGTCTTTACGGATCCAATCCGGAGTGGTTGGTCGACTGATCGGTATTTGCCAAAGACGGATGCCAAAGCCCCGATTTCAATCGGGTCTCCAAGAGGCGTCCCTGTCCCGTGCGCCTCAATATAGTTGACATGCGACGGATCAACATTTCCGTTCGCCATGGCCTGTCGGACCACCGCCTCCTGGGACGGCCCGCTCGGCACCGTCAACCCACCGCTGGATCCGTCCTGATTCACAGCCGAACCCCGAATGAGTCCGAGAATGGAATCCCCGTCCTTTTCTGCATCACTCAGGCGCTTGAGGACCAGTACTCCACCACCTTCACCTCGCGTATATCCATTCGCACTTGCATCGAACGTCTTGCACCGGCCGTCGACCGAGAGCATATGCGCTTTTGTAAACGCGATGGATACGCCCGGATGCGTCAGTAACTGAATTCCACCGCCCAACGCCATATTGCACTCCCGGCGTCGCAGGCTTTCACAGGCCAGATGAAGAGATAAAAGAGACGATGAACAGGCGGTGTCGACCACAAAACTGGGTCCCGTAAATCCGAAATAGTAGGAGATCCGACCCGCCACAGGAGCCAGGGCAATCCCTGTCCCGTAATAACCGTCAATATCCGTGAGTGGGGCTTCCCCGATAATACGTGTCGCATTGTCAAGGCTGCTGATCCCCATGAACACACCGCTGTTCGACTTGAAGAGATCTCCCGGCACCATATTTGCGTGTTCCAGGGCTTCCCAGCACAACTCCAGCAACAGTCGCTGTTGTGGATCCATACTTTCGGCCTCCCGCGGGGAGATTCCGAAAAAACGGGCGTCAAACGCGCTCACAGGTTGAGAAAGATACCCCCCGAGCAGTGAACAAATCTTTCCGGGAACATCCGGATCCGGGTCATAATAGTCATCCCCGTTCCAGCGGTCGGCCGGTACTTCCGAAATCACATCCCGGCCGTTCAGGAGAATATCCCAGTAACTGTCCGTGTCATGGGCACCGCCGGGAAAACGACACGACGCACCCACAATAGCGATCGCTTCACTTTGTCGCTTTTTAGAGGCATTCAGTTCTGACTTCAGCTCTTTGATCTCCAAAAGAGCCTTCTTCATCAGGGCGCGATAATCGTTTTTTTGTTCAGACATTCGTGTCCTGCAACTCTTTCTTATTCACTACCGCCTTTTAACTCTTCTGCGAGCAAATCCGCAAGATCCTCTTCCGAAAGGTCGTCATAGTTGGAAGAGTCATGCTCCGCTGTTGGATGTCCATTCGTATGATGTGCCGGAACATCCCGGGTCCATTCCAGTACATTCGTGCCGAGGTACTCTACAAGGTCGTCGACCGACGGAAAGTCAAACAGCAGGGTTGATCGTTGATCCCTGTCCAGGGCTGCTGAAATACGGTTTTTCAGTTCTACAGCCCCCAGTGAGTCCAGCCCCATTTCAAACAGACGCTTTCGTCCCGAAATGGACGAGGGATCCGGAATATGCAGAAACGACCCGACCAGTTCCCTGATATGCGACTCGAGTATTTCCCATTTTTCAGCCGGAGCGGCAGATTCCAGAACAGATGCGAGGGTTGGCTTGCCGGTTGTCTCCGGGCGGAAGGACCGAAGATGACTGAACAGCGGATGAACACCCGTGCGATCTTCGAATCGGTCCCAGTCCGCCGGAATAACCATGACCTGCCCGGCTGCATGTGTTTGCATCAGGTTTCCGAGAGTGGTTGCCGCTCTCCGGGAATCCATCATCTGGATCCCCCAGTTTTCAAAATCTTCACGCATCCCCGAGGCCATCCCCTCTATCCAGGGACCCCAGTTTACCGTCAAGCCGGGAAGGCCCTGTGAACGGCGTACCTGCATCAAGCCGTCGGCACATGCATTCGCCGTAGCATAATTGGCCTGGCCGGGAGTTCCCAAAACGGACGTTGCCGATGAGAAAACAACGAAATGGTCCAGTGTCATCTCCCTGCTCAACTCATGCAGATACCAGCTGCCATCCACCTTTGGAGCGAGTACCGGTTCAAAGCGCGACCAGGACTGCTGATTCAGCGGTCCGTCATCGAGGACCCCTGCAAGATGAAAAATCCCTCTGAGCGGATGTTCCTGCTTCTCAACTTCTTTGAACAGGGTCACCAGAGCCGACCGGTCTGAGACATCGACCTGGCGGGCAAAAACTTTCGAGCCCTTTCTGTTCATTTCCTCCAGCCGCTCTTCCTGTTCGCGGTTCAGTTCGCGTCTGCCAATCAACAGGACGGATCCGGCACCTTGCTCGACCACCCATTCCGCCAGGGTCAACCCCAGTTTGCCCAGGCCACCGGTGATCAGATAGAGAGCATCCGTTTTGAATATGGCCTCACCGGGCTGTGACCGGGAAACCGATCGCGTATGCATCAGCCTCGACTGGTAGAGAACCCCGTCTCTGAAAACTGCTTCAAAAATGTTGTTATCGGATACAAGGGCGTTCAAATCAGGCAGAAGCTGATCGGACATATCCTGTTCTGAGATAGTCTGGCCTTTTTTGGATGCGTTCTCCTGGCCCTTCTCATCGAAAACCTGATCAGTAAAACGCTTGTCACCATTCACCGGTTCAACATCCAGCAGACAACAAGAAATATGTGGCATTTCACGCTGGATGACGCGCCCCATGCCCCACAATCCGGCCTGCAGAGGCTCACATG
>JBBDRW010000149.1:0-21284 GCA_040905265.1 Balneolaceae bacterium
GTCTTTCAGGATGATTCTGGCGAAAGTAACGGAGTGATGCTTGGATTCTCCAGAATTGAGGTTGATGCGGAGGAGGTGTTGGCGCACCTTGGCATCCGGCTTCAGGACCACGAAGCAGTCTGGAACAGGATAGTGAACACGCATACAGCCTTCTCTGACTCCTGACTCATCTACTCTGTATTCGCCATATCCCCGCCCGGAGTGCAGTTCTCCCTGGAAAGAATCCAAAGGTCCATAGCGGTTCGGGGCAATTGACAGGGTTCGGGCCGGAGTGGATTTTTTCCCTGGAGCCCCGCACTCCGGGCTGCCACGTTCTGTCTTCAGTATTCTTTTCAAAAAAAAAGCCGGAGTTGTGGGTGTACACAAACTCCGGCTCGTTATTCTGTTCTGTGAAAGAGAACTTACATGTTTTTGACTATCTCTTCGCCGAACTCTGAACACTTCAGGAGGGTAGCATCCTCCATCAGGCGTTCAAAGTCGTAGGTAACCCGTTTGCTGCTGATGGCTGCTTCGAGCCCTTTTTCGATCAGGTCGGCTGCTTCGCCCCATCCGAGGTATCGGAGCATCATGACTCCTGAGAGTATCAGAGAGCCTGGATTCACCTTGTCCTGGCCTGTATATTTCGGGGCAGTACCGTGGGTGGCTTCAAATACGGCAACTCCGGTTTCATAGTTGATGTTGGCTCCGGGCGCGATTCCGATCCCACCCACACAGGCGGCGAGTGCGTCAGAGATGTAGTCGCCGTTCAGGTTCATGGTTGCAATCACATCATACTCGTTGGGCCTGGTAAGGATCTGTTGCAGGAAGGCATCAGCAATCACATCCTTGATAACGATTCCATTCGGAAGCTTGCACCAGGGGCCGCCGTCTATCTCTTTGGCGCCGAATTCCTGCTTGGCCAGTTCGTAGCCCCAGTTTTTGAAGCTTCCTTCCGTAAACTTCATAATGTTCCCCTTGTGAACGAGGGTCACACTTTTTCGATTCTGTTCAATGGCATATTTGATGGATGCCCGAACGAGCCGTTTGGTTCCCTCAATAGAGATCGGTTTGATACCGAGTGACGAGGTGTCCGGGAATCGGATGTTGGTTGCTCCCAGGTCGTTGATCAGAAAATCTTTCAGCTTTTTGTTTTCCGGCGTCCCTGTCTGGAATTCGATTCCGGCATAGATGTCTTCGGTGTTCTCTCGAAAGATCACCATATCGGTCAGTTCCGGCTGCTTGACAGGGCTTGGAGTCCCCTCGAAATAGCGAACCGGGCGAACACAGGCATAGAGATCCATTTTTTGGCGGATCGCAACGTTTAGAGAACGAATTCCTCCGCCGACAGGAGTCGTCAGGGGGCCTTTGATACCTACTTTGTACTGTTCAAATGCTTTCAGCGTATCCTCCGGAAGCCATGTATCCCCACCGTAATAGTCGACCGCTTTCTCACCGGCGTAGACTTCAAACCAGTTGATCTTCTTCTTCCCGTTATATGCTTTCTCAACGGCACTTTCGAGAACGTGCTTCATGGCAGGTGTGATATCGATTCCAATCCCGTCCCCTTCGATATACGGAATTATTGGGTCGTTGCCGACTACCAGGGAACCGTCTTGTTTCTTTTCAATGACCGAGCCGCTGCCCGGGGCTGTTAGCTTTTCAAAACTCATGTTCGTTCACAGGTTTAAATGTTCAAAATTATTCTCTCAAAATAGCAAAAAATTCGCCTTAATTCATTTAATCGTCACCGGTACTTTCTGGCAGGAAGTACCGGATACTTACGATCCTTCTGTGGAGGCTTTGCATCCGCCTGTCGTCGAATTGCTCAATGTCACTACGCTGTCGCTTCGTTTTCAGAAGAGATGCCTGGTTATTAAAGCCTATTCTGTATCTCTGTGTATTATCAGATCCAGTTGCATTTCATACTGGCAAAAACCATATTATTTTTGCAATCGCTATCCAGAAAGCTGTTGGATGTAGTTTGATATACTGCGTCCCCTCGTGACGATCATCTAAGTCCGACAGCCGCCGGCGAATTGCCGGTTTCTTCATAATCGGGATTCTAAAATCGCTAACGCGTTCAAAAAATAAGCCTGATATGGTCGCAACTATTCTACACTCCGGAAATCGTGCACTGAATATTACGCTTATTTATTTCACTACTGCTGCTCTTTGGATTTACGGAAGTGATTTCCTGTTGGAAATCCTGATATCGGATATGGCAATGCTCACAGTATCCCAGACATACAAGGGGCTCTTCTTTGTATCCGTAACGTCTCTGCTTCTGTATGTCTTGATAAAATCGGCTACCAGCCAGATGGAAGAGCGAAACAGGAAAATTGATGCCTTGTTAAAGAGTGAAAAGGTAAAAAGCCATAAAATCGGTGAATCGATGAAACGGCTTCAGCTGGTTCTGGTTAATGCACCATCACCGATCTGCTTTTTGGAGGGAGACGATCACACATATACGTTTGTAAATGAGGCCTACAAACAGATGATCGGGGATCGTGACCTTGTAGGGAAACCGGTTAGCGAAGCAGTTCCGGAGATACAGTCACAAGGATTTATCGAGATTCTTGACAAGGTCTATCAAACCGGTGAGATGTATCTCGGCAAGGAGGTTCCGATGGTGATCAAAAAAGAGGGGGAAAGGACGGTTCTCTACCGTGATTTTATCTATATGCCGCTTCGTGATGATGAGGATAGGATCTACGGGATCTTTGTACAGGCAAACGATATCACCCGGTTGATCCGGGCCAACCGGGAGCTGGAGGATTTGCTTGCCGATAAAGAGATTCTTCTGCAGGAGGTCCACCACCGCGTGAAGAATAACCTGGCGGTCGTGATTGGATTGATCGAGTTACAGGCCGATCATTTCAAGGAATCGGAGATCATCAAACACCTGCGCCATACCCAGAGCCGGATTCATACGATTGCAGATATTCATGAATTACTCTATACCAAGGGAGGTTTGAAGAACATTCCGCTGGAAGAGCTCATTCATATCCTGGCAGAAACTATTTTTCGGATCATCGACGGTGATAATGTACCGGCATGCCGGATAGAGGTCGAACCGCACTCACTAAACATCAATCAGGCGATCCCACTCGGACTAATCTTTAATGAACTCTTCTCTTTTCTGGCAGGGAAGCTGGAGAATAATGACCGAACTGTTGTCATCCGATCCGATTATTCAGAGAAACCGATGGTGGAGATTCAGATTGAAATCAGTGACTTGAACTGTACCCGGTTCGAAAATCAGTTTCTCGATACAGATACGTTTGAAGGAGTCCTGACATCCATCTTTTTGCAACAGCTGAAAGCGGAATCGAGGATTCAAGAGGCGGGTTCCGGTCTGGAATTTTGCATACGTTTCGAAAGTATTGTTAGGAGGGGTTCAGCCGGTAACATAAGTGTCCGTTCAGAGTAAAGACCTCCGGGGTATCAATTCCGTTATTATCCTTATGCAAAATCTTTTAACTTGTCGGCTCAAATTAACCGATTTGCAGATGAGTGACACTTTGAAAGAAGTACGACTACGTGCCAAAGGAATACTGCCTGTTCAAAAACTGAAGATGCTCTGTGACGCGGAAATTATCCGCAGCAAGGATGGGTATCCGATAAATGGAGATCAGTTTCAGCCCAACTCACTGGACCTGAGGCTTGGGGAGGTGGCACACCGGGTGCGTTCCAGTTTTCTCCCTGAAAAAGAGACAGTAGAGGAGAAGATTCATAAACTCCACCAATACACCTTCTCCATCGAAGATGGAGCCATTCTGGAACCAAACTGTGTCTATATCATCCCTCTTTTGGAGGAGCTGTCACTGCCAAAAATGCACTTTTCCCCACAACAAAAGCTGTTCAACGGCCAGAGTGATGAGGGATCGTTCCGGCTGATCGCAGAGGAAAACCTCACTGCAAAGGCGAATCCGAAAAGTACAACGGGCCGGCTTGATATCTTCACACGGGTGATTACCGACTATTCACAACGTTTTGAGGAGATCTCTGAAGGGTACCAGGGGAAGCTTTATCTCGAAGTGGTTCCAAAATCATTTCCGATCAAGGTCAGGACCGGCCACAGGTTGAACCAGCTTCGTATCCGGCATGGATATACGACGCTCTCCGACCAGGATCTTTTGAGAGTCCACAACAGTGATCCTTTGTTGTTCAACGGCAAGGGAGAGCCGCTGCCGGCTGATAGTCTGAATCTTCATGACGGACTCTACCTGAGTGTCAATCTGCAACCGGAAGAGGAGGGGGACGGAGTGATCGGTTATAAGGCGAAGAAGCACCGGTCTCTGATCCATCTTGATTTTATCGACCACTATGAAGTCCGGGATTTTTGGGATCCGATCTATATGCGGAAAGGAGACCATCTGATTCTGGAGCCGGAGGCGTTCTATATATTCGCCTCCAAAGAGAGGTGCCGTATCCCGGCTCACCTGGCGGCGGAGATGATCCCGTATGATACCGGTTCCGGTGAATTGCGTACACACTACGCCGGCTTTTTTGATAGCGGGTTCGGCGGTTCAATTGACGACCGGGGTGCCCGTGCTGTTTTGGAGGTTCGGTCTCACGACGTGCCTTTCCTGATCGAAGACGGCCAGACGTTCTGCAGCATGAAGTTTGAACCGAACACGGAGTTACCGGAATTTATCTATGGCAGCCGAATCAACAGCAATTATCAGGGGCAGGGCCTCAAGCTGGGAAAACATTTTAAAACTCCCGGATAGCCGGCCTCATGTATGAACCTTTTTTTTCTCACTCCGGATTCACTCAATGACCAGCAGTTTGAACTGCGGGGAGATGAGGCGAAGCATGCTGCCAAAGTATTGCGTATGCGAACAGGTGAGACGGTTCAGGCGACGGACGGGATGGGAACCAGGTATCAGGGAGTGATCCGTTCTGTGAATAGCGACCGCGTTGTGGCTGATATGAAGGAGAGGGTTCAGGTGCCGCATCCGCAGCCTTCCGTGACAATTGCTCTTGGAATGATCAAGAAGAGGGATCGGCTGGAATTTGCCCTTGAGAAGTGTGTAGAGCTGGGAGTAAGCCATTTTGTTCTCTTTCAGGCAGTCAATAGCGAGAGGAGCAGAGTTCGCATGGACCGTCTTGAGATGATTGCAAAAGGTGCCATGAAACAGAGCCTGCGCTGCTGGCTTCCTGAACTTACTCTCTGTGACTCTCTTGAGGAAGTGTTGGAGGCCTGCAGGTCGGATTTAAATCTGGTTGCGGATGAAACCAAAGGTGCTGAGGCTGAACCGGCTGATTCAAGGCCGCTGGCCGGATCGTATCTCATTATCATAGGCCCCGAAGGGGGATTTTCTACAGAGGAGAGAGGCTATCTTGCGGAACAGTCCGTATCCCCGTTCTCCCTGGGACACTACAGGTTGCGTGCAGAGACAGCCGCTATTGCGTCGATGTGCCGTTTTCTTCCTGCTCCCTGAGCCATGCCCGGTAACGGGGCGGAAACTCAAAGAGCGGCTCTGTTGTAATGGCCGGCATGTTTGGCTGCCGGACGGAAGGCTGTTGCGGGCGCTGTTCCGGATTCCACTGAAATCCCGGCAATCTGCGGTCGATATTGTCAGGATGTTCCGGAAGGTATGATCCGTCCGGGTTTCTGTGTGCGATGAATTCGTCCGGTTCTCCTTCAAAGAATGTCAGTGAGCTTGGGCCGGTTGCCATCATTTCCATCAATCCGTCAGGCTCTTCATTTTCATTTTTCCGGTGAAAAATCACTTCACTGTTGTCGAATACACGAATTCTCTCAATTTCTCCCTGATCAAACCAGGCCCGGAGAGTATCTCCGGTCATCTGGTTCAGCCGGCCCGTCACACTGTCTTCCATTACAATGATCGGCCGCGTATAAGATTCAAGAAACCGGATCTCCTCATCTTCAAGCAACGCACGGATATAGGGGCCGGTTAGTTGAATCCGGTTTTGCCATGCGATCGGGCCAGAAAGCAGCCGGAACTCCTCGGTATCGTCTCTATAATGGAGGGTATCTGCAATGGCGGAAAAGGATGGGGACCAGATTCGGACATTCCGGTAGGCATCGATAGTCGAGACTGAATCCTGCTCCTGTACCAAAATCGTAGCTGCATCGAGATGAGTTGTATCCCGGCCCGATTCATTTACTTTCATCATCCAGGCATCTCCGTCCAAAAGTCGATACCCGGAGGAGTCTGCCTCCAGATACTCCCCGGTAAATGTGACCCTCTCTTCATGGTTCGCTGCATAGACGTTGTCAAAAAGTTGATAAAAATCTTCCGAACGGTTCATAAAGAGGGAGTCTGCCTCCATATAGCGGGTCGGGTCGGAGAGCTGTACGTCATTTCGGAAAAATGCGATATCGGTTTCACGGAAGTAGTAGCCAGTCTCAGCCAGGAGGGTGCCGTCCTCATCTTCGAACCGGACCGGTGAGTGAAAGAGCACGACATTAAATATCTGGTCATAGTCGATCTCTTCACTGAAGAGTCGGTTGTTCTCGGTCTCAATGATGACCCTGCCTCTGAGCCGGCTATAGTCTATCTGGGTATCGTAGTAGAGGGTGTCGGCCCAGATCAGTTCGTCGTCGGTTTCAATCTGTATGTTGAAGGCGTGGATCAGGTTTCTTCCTGCAAAATGATAGGCACTGTCTGCAATCATCAGCATTCGGTCTGTTTGAATCTCAACCTCTCCATAGAGGCGGCGGACGATCTCTCCTTCAATTACTTCCTCTTCATACTGATTCGCATTCAGAATGGTTACCTGTCGCTGTGCCTGCAGATCTGCCCAGCCTGCCGATGCGATGAGCAGAAGTACCATTAGTAAGAGTGATTTGCAGACAACTCTCTTCATCCGGTTAATCAACGGTGACTTCTCCTCTCAGATTTCTTATTACTGATCGGGTCAGATCGGTATTGCTGGAAAATCCACTGCCTGTAAGACTGTCTTCAGGGGTGATAATCGTCACAAATCGATCAGATGTAATGCGGTCTGTCTCCTGGCTCCACTTGAGATACTCCGTATAGAGCCGGCGCTGATCGGTGGAGACCCGGACAGAGTCAAAGAGTTCAAATTCACGTGCATCGGCATGGTATATTGCCCGGAGGCTCCGCGCTTCTGCTTCCAGCTCTCCTTCGTCGTCAAACAGCCGGACATAGACCCCGCCCTCAATAAGGGTCTCATCCCGATCCTCTGGCTGGTATGTGATAGAGTGATCTCCCTGAATGGCAACCCGCCTCAGGCTGTTTTCCATCAGTGCCAGGTTTACATCCCAGCTTTCATGTGTTGTAAGCAGTGAATCCCTGAGGGAAGATTCGATTTGAGCTGTGTCGTATTCAGAGAGCCCGGTACAGGCGGAAATGAGGAGTGACAGGAGCAGAAGTAAGATCAGAGTGGCTCCCTGTCTTTGACAGTTATTTACACCTGTTCCACCGATTCTGCCCGGTACGTTCATGGTCATTCGGCCTCACTGTTGAAATTTCTTCCAAACCCGGTATTATACTTCCGTATTCTCAAAATATTTCTTTGTAATCCTGTATGCGACACCAGAGAGGGCGACAAGGGCGATAATATTAAAGAATGCCATGAGTCCAAGCATCACATCACCAAATGCCCAGATGGTTGTAAGGGTTACAACAGCTCCGAAAAAGTGCATTCCAACAAATGCGATCCGGTACCAGAAGATCGATTTGAAACCGAACAGGTATTGGGCTGACCGGTCTCCATAATAGCTCCAGCTGATCGATGTTGAGATTGCGAAGAGCAGAACGGAAAATGTAACGATAAAGCCCCCTCCCGGCATGATAGGTGCAAGTCCAATCTCAAAAGCTCTGGAGGTAAGCGGAGCCCCGTTCTCAATAACACCCCCGTAGAGAAAAGCAGGTTGGGCTCCTTCATCCGAAATCAGTACAGGTGTGGTACCTATCCCTTCAATCCGGCCCGTAAACGGTTCTGTGAACTGGCTGTCTGTATACATTGTATCCACAGGGACACTGTATCGAAGCATTTCTCCATTCAGGGGGACTCCGTTTTCGAAATGTAAAACGGAAGGGTCCTGGCCGGTTTCAACACTGTAACTGACAGTTCCGGACCCTGGATCTACCGATGCCGGGTGATACATGTCCCACGCTCCGGTGGTTACAATCACCAGCCCGGTTATGGTACAGATCATCAGAGTATCAATGAAAGGTTCCAGGAGCGCGACGACTCCTTCCCGCACCGGTTGGTCAGTTTTTGCAGCAGAGTGAGCAATCGGGGCGGAGCCCTGGCCGGCTTCGTTGGAGAAGAGGCCTCTCTGTACACCATAACTAAGCGTAAAAATAAAGGCTCCCGATCCGACACCGAGCAACCCTGCCTGAGGGTTGAATGCATAGGAGATGATGGTCCAGAGAGAGGGGAGGACCTGATCGTAGTTGAGAATCAGAACGATCAGCCCGCCCAATACGTAAAGGGTAGCCATAAATGGAACCAGGCGGGATGTTACATACCCGATTCGTTTGATTCCCCCAAGTATAACCGCAGCAACCAGGCTCGCCGTAACCAGGCCTGTAATGGCTGCCGGTATCTGAAAGTCACTATTCATTACATCCGCAACGGTATTGGCCTGGACTGCATTTCCGGTCAGAAAGGCACAAATTGCGGCAGAGATTGAGAAGGCAACGGCCAGCCACTTCCAGTTTGGGCCCAGGCCTTTTTCAATGTAGTACATCGGGCCACCCGAAACCGATCCGTCCGGGTTGGTCGTTCTGAATTTCTGGGCAAGTGTGACTTCTGTGAATTTGATTGCCATGCCAAGTATCGCAGTAATCCACATCCAGAATAGTGCTCCGGGGCCACCATAATGGATCGCAAGAGCGACACCGGCAATATTCCCGATACCCACTGTTGCGGAGAGGGCAGTACTCAGGGCCTGAAAATGGTTGATATCCCCATCGTCATCCGGATCGTCATAGTGGCCGGTCACTACTTTCAATCCGTGACGAAATTGACGAATCTGAATAAATCCGAGCCGGAACGTAATGAAGACTCCGAATGATAACAGGATCAGAACCATGGCCGGAAGGTTCTCCGGAGTATTCCAGATCAGGGTTTCCAGCCACGAGATGATTTGTTCAAAGGTCTGCATAAGGTATTGAGTCTGTTTGGAGATTTTGCAAAAAGACGCTCATTATTTGTACGCAAAGGGATTTTGCAAAGTCTCCTGTTCATTGAGAATACGAGATCGAAGGTATAAAAGATTTTGGAAAGTAGTAGAGATTTTCGGTATTCACAGGAATGGTGATCCGAAACCATTAAAAAAATATCAAAAAAAGCGAACCCGGAGACGGTTTAGTTTGTTACTGTGTCGCAAGCTTTTACTACATTCTGCAAGATGTAATCTCCGGAGATGTTTACTGCGTTAACATCCTGAGCGGGAGATCATCTGATCAATTAACCGGAAATAATACCCACTATTATGACGAAAGCCGATATCGTAGACATCATTTCCTCATCCACAGGGTTAACAAAAGTTGAAACGGAAGCTGTTGTAAAAGGTTTTTTGGAAACGGTGATTGATGCCATGAAACATGGTGAAACGATTGAGTTAAGGGGTTTTGGCAGCTTCAAGGTTGTAAAACGCGCACAGCGAGTAGCCAGAAATCCGAAAACGAATGAAGAGGTAATCGTCCCTGAGCAGTATGTGCCTACCTTGAAAATCTCAAGGGATTTCAAAGAGAGTGTAAACGAAGCAATGCAGAGCGGGTAAAGAAGGTTTTACAAAGCTTCCTAGAAATCAATTCCGATGCTAAAGTAGTGGATCGGTTTGGTGTTAAATCCTCCCTGTTCATAAGCCCACCCGACATCATAGCGGAAGGGAAGCCCCAGTAGAATGGTCCGGAGTCCGAATCCGGCGCCAACCAGTATATCTCCGTCGATATATGTAGCCGGAAAATTGGTAGGTTCATCAGAGATTTGTCCTGTATTCGGGTCCAGGAATACCTCTTCCCGTTTGGCTATGTTGAAATCAAGCCCGGCCGGATTTTCGTGAAAAACAATGGGCTGTCCGGTTGACGAATCTGTAAACCGCGAGTAACGGATCGGAAATCCCCATGCAGACCCGATATCCATAAATGCTGTTCCCGTGATGTTGTAGAGCGGGAGGATCGGAATCGGGCCGGGAAGGATTGCAGCAAAGAGCGGAAACCGAAACTCGGCGTTAATCAGTGTAAAATTGTCGCCATAAAGTGTATTGTAAGGATGGCCGCGCAACGGGGTAGCAGGCAGAGTGAAGAATGTATCGGCCAGCCTTTCGAACGGAATCTCATTGTCCGACCACTTCTGATTGATCCAGCCCATCATACCGCCCATGAAAAACGTCTGTGAATCCCGGCCGAAGGAGGAAGCGCCGGCGCCTCTGAGCGAGATGGAGTAGCCCATCCCGAGATTCAGGTATTGTCGGTAGTCTCCAAGTAACGAAACAAATTGCGGGGAACCGGAAAAAGCCGGCGGGCTTCCGGAGAGCCTTGCCGAGTATCGTCTGCCGCCGACCGGTGTGATTGATCTCGGATTATAGACCGTATAATCTGCCGTATAACTAACCTGCGGGTATAGAAATATGGAGTCCTCATTGTCAACTGCCGGCTCCCCGATTCCGCGGACGGAACTGAAGTCCCTGGAGATCCCGATCAGGGTTGCTCCATAGTCTACACGTTCATAGCGGTTCAGGGGATATTGGAAATCGATTCCGCCGCCATACGTGCGGAATCGGAGTAGCTCACCACTGAACGTCTGATAGTTTCTGGACTGGTGGAATATACTGGCGAAGAGATTGGTTCGCTGACGCAGGTATCCATACTGCAGGAAGTAGTCACTGTTTCGCAGGTCCAATACAAGGTTTGTACCGAGAGAAAGCCTGTGGTCTCCGAGCAGATCGCTAAGTTCAAACATCGCTACAGCTCCGCCGCCGTAGTACGTGTCGATCTGGCCGTATGCATAGTTGAAATCGGGCGAAAACCGGAGCTGGTATTGGCGCGGCTGGTACCGTTGATCTTCCGTGATATTGTTTTCCGGCTCAAACTTTCTCGGGTCATCTCTCAGTTCAAGGGTCGAATCCCGAACGACAGTCTCGCCGAATACATAGTTCCGAAAGTCGATCTGCCCCTCCTCACGATCCTGTGTGGTATCCCTGTCTCCGGTTTCAGCAACTACAGGTACACCACTGCCGGAGGGGGGAGGCTGTGGTGACGCAAGGATTACCCGGTTCCCTTCCGTCCGGCGGTCAATGATCTGTTTTGCGAAGCGAGTTGCCGGAACTCTCTCGAACTGGGATTCGGATGCGCGGCGTTCAGCCCAATAATTGAGCGTAAGGTCTGAGTCAAACCGGCGATCAAACGGTGCCCTCATCATAAAGATATCGATGTATCCGCTGTTAAGCCCGTTAAAGGCGAGCCGGCTGCCGTCGGCAGTAATGGAGAGCTGCATTGCGCCTACCCTCAGGTTGGTAAGAGGGGTGCCTGAACGGCTATCCCAGTTGTACTCATAAATGTTGGGAATTCCATTCTTGTCAGAGATATAGACCATTCGCCCGTCTCTTGTCAGTGACGGTTGACTGTTGGACCAGCCGGGTTCATTTGTAATCCGCTCAATGGAGGCGGAACCAAGCCGAATCGCATAGATATCGGTCTCATAGACGAACTCATTTTGTAATATGGAGTAGCCGGCCAGATGCTGTCCGGCAGTTAGCCTGTCACCGCGGTTGGAGACAAAGTATACCGTTTCCGAGTCCGGGCCCCATGCAGGTTCCCGATCAGAAAAGACGTCATAGGTCAGATTGGTGATCTCATCGGTCTGAAGGTTGTAGACAAAAATACTTTGATAGGCCCCTTCATTTCCGTCAAAAGCAATTTTGGTGCCGTCCGGGGACCATGCAACAGAGTTGATCGCATCGATTTGCGGGAATCTAATTGTCTGTACATCACCCGATTCGTAGTCGACAAGGGCAAGGTTGTAGCTGCCATCAGATTTGCTGGAGAGAGCGATTCGCCGTCCGTCCGGAGACCAGGATAGGTTTGGATTCAGGATATTGAGCTCTTCAAACATCGGGCTGTCTTCACCCCTTATCAATATTTTCAACCGTTCACCGGTAATCGCACTGACAACGACTACATCGAAGACTCCCCGGCGGTTGGAGAGGAATGCAATCCGGTCACCCGCAGGAGAAATTGCCGGGCTGGTATTGTAGGAGCCGAATTCACTCCGGGAGGAGACCCTGCTTGCAACCTGTTCTATCGGCTGGCGCTCCGCGACTTCCGGAAAATATCTCTGTTGAAGATAATCTTTCCAGCGTCTGCTCAGTTCTTCGGGATCAAGCCCGGTCGACTGAAGAAGCCCCTGTTGAACACTTCTGGATGTACGAACCCTCTGAAGTATTTCTGTGATCTTGGACCTGCCATACTCCTCTTCGATGAAATTCCAGAAGGATTGTCCACCCCGATAGGAGAAGTAGCCGCTCAACTGAGGCAGATCCGGCATGTAGTTGTTGATAATTCCATCCCGGATGTACATATCTGTCTGTGTATCCCATCCAAGGGCCAGGTATTCTGCAAGTCCCTCCTCGAACCAGAGCGGAAGCTGAAGCTGTATGTTGTGCCGGATTATCGATTGAATCCCGCCACCGTAGTACATATCGTTGACAACAGCATGTGTCAGCTCGTGCTGGAGTGTACGCCGAAAATCGGCATAATCTCCCATATAGGGTTGCGTCATCCTGTTTTTGAATTTGTCAGTGACTCCTCCGATTCCCTGTGCATCCACTGGCAGCTGAACTACATTGGTTTGGGAGAAATCGCTATGCGAATCGTAAATGATGACCGGGATCCGATCATTGAGCGTATGGCCGAAATCCTCTGTCAGTTGCATCAGGCTGGACTCTACTGTCTCCGCGGTGAACTGTGCCAGATGGTAGTTTTTCTGGTCGTAGTAGTAGATGTCAAAATGTTCGGTCTGGATGTATCTCCAGTCAAACGCTTCGTATTGAACCCGGTTTTTCCCAAAGACAAAATATTGAGCCAGCAGTTCTTCAGCGGCAGACATGCCGGCAAATAAAAACAGGACCAATAGAAGCGATGCATTTTTAGGAATTCGCATAACGATATGAAAATCAGTTAATTATCGGAAAGTGTAAGATCGATTTGACGGCGATCCAAATTGGTATTGGTCACCTTCGCCCGAATCTCATCTCCAAGTCTGTACTGTTTACCTTTCGATTTCCCAGTCAGATTATGTCGTTGGGGATTGTAAATATAGTAATCATCCTTCAGATCACTAACGCGAATCATGCCGTCGCAGTACACATCTTTCAGATTTACATACAATCCGTTCTCAGTTACACCACTGATGACTCCGTCAAAGGATTCACCAATCCTGTCAGAGAGAAACTCAACCTGTTTAAGCTTTACTGAATCCCGCTCCGCCTGAATAGCAGAACGTTCTTTTTCGCTGCAGTGTTCGCCGCTATGAACGAGCTCTTCATATGTATACTCCTGCCCGCCTCCCCGGTATCGTTTGAGGAGCCTGTGGACAATCACATCAGGATAACGGCGAATCGGGCTTGTAAAGTGTGCATAATGTGCAAACCCAAGGCCGAAATGACCAATATTTTCCGGACTGTAGACCGCTTTTGACATGGATCGGAGGATCAGGTCATTGATAATATGTTCCAGAGAGGTATCCTCGACCTGTTCCAGAAGCTCATTGATATCTTTTGAAGTGACTTTTTTCTTTACATCAAATTCAATTCCGAGCGGCTTCACGTTTTCACGGATGTTAAAGAGTTTTTCCAGGTCTGGCTGGTCGTGAATCCTGTAAAAGAAAGGATAATGTTTCATCGATTTCCCCTTGCCGGCCTTTTTGCGCAGTTGTTCGATGTGGAATGCCACCGTTCGGTTTGCCATCAGCATGCACTCTTCAATAAGCCGGTGGGCAAAGAGTCTTTCTTTGACGATAACATCAACAGGTTTCCCTTTCTCATCAAGGATAAACTTTGGTTCCGGTGTCTCGAAGTTGATGGACCCCTGTTTGAATCGATTCTCCAGCAAGGTTTTTGCCATCGTTTCCAGTGATTTGAGCTGTGGCTTGAACGGGTGGTTCGCTCCATCCAGAATCTCCTGAACTTCATCATAGACAAACCGCTGCTTGGAGTGGATAATGGTCTCTTCTATCGAGTAATCTACAAGGCTTCCATGCGGTGTAATCTCCATAAAGCAGCTGAAGGTCAGTTTATCTTCCTCCGGCCTCAGGCTGCAGACACCATTACTCAATACTTCTGGAAGCATTGGGATTACCCGGTCAACCATATAGACACTGGTTGCCCGTTCAATCGCTTCATCGTCCAGCACCGAACCTCTGGGCAGATAGTGTGTCACGTCGGCGATATGAACGCCAAGGTAGTAGTTCCCGTTGTCAAGCATCTGGATACTCAGGGCATCGTCAAAATCTTTAGCATCCGCGGGGTCAATCGTGAATGTGATTTCGTCCCGCAGGTCTCTCCGACGGCTGATCTCCTCATCGCTGATGGTTGTATCGATTGAATCGGCAAAGGATTCCACTTCAGGTGGGAAGGTGGCATCAAACTGTTGTTCAGAGAGTATGGAGAGAATGTTGGCTTCATTACTCCCCGCTTTTCCAAGATTGCGGACGATAGCTGCCTGTGGGTATCCACGGACATCATCCCACTGAATCAGTTTAAAGGTTACCTTGTCTCCCGGTTTGGCCCCTTTCAGGTCCTTGGAGTCAACAAAAAAGTCAGTACGGGAAGAGTGCTGATCCGACCGGATCAGGTAGGTGTTCTCTGCCGGAGAGTCGAGTGTGCCGACAAAAAGACTTTTGCCCCGTTTTACGACGTCAACAATCTGGCCGCTCGGTTTATGACTCTTCTCGTGATAGTGGGTAATCTTCACCCGTACAGTATCACCGTCCAATGCCGTGCCGAGATAGCGTGAGGAGACTTTTATATCTTGGTCTCTCCCTTCAACGATCACATATCCGTCTCCACGGCTGGTTACATCCAGCCGGCCTTCATAAATCGGGTCGTCAACGGCCTCGACTTCATTGATGCTCACCAGATTTCCTCTGGTCATCCGGATCTGATCTTTGTTTCGAAGCGTATAGAGTGCTTTTTTTAATTTCTCTTCACCTTTTTTCCCCTTCATATCGAGCGCTTCCTGCAACAGGGGGCCCGGAATATTTGCATCCGGGTAGGATCGCAATATTTGAAGTATCTCTTTTTCCAGTGATGTCAGTTTCTTTTTTCTACTCATTCAATTGTTTATTTCTGATTAATACGTATCTCATGGTAAGAAGGCTTTGCAAAATCGCAATTCCGCCTTCTAAATGTATATTTTTTATGTCAGGCTGAGTTGTTGATATAATGGCCTGTCTGTTTTAGGTACTGTCAGCAAGTGGATCCGGCCCCTCCTGCGTTTCCTGCTCCTCTTGCACTTCTTCATCCCGTTCTTTGATGCCCAAGAGGCGGAGAAGTGTGTCCCGTACCCTGTGTCTGAACTCTTTCCACGAGTTAAACTGAACCTGGGCCTCCAGTCCAATTCCGTTCATCTCCTGTGTTTGTCGCGAATCCGTACCGCTTGTATTGACAAGAGTCGGATCCTGGCGGTGAAAAGCGGTGAGTGCAAACGTACGACTGATCCGGTAGGTAGCTCCAAGGTCTCCGATGTCACTTTGAGCTCCTGTAATCTGGCCTTCACGTCTCAGTATGAGTCGGTCATCATACAGACGAAGGGCAACGCCCAGATCGATCTGATTGTATGGAGTCAGGTTAAAATCGATATCCAGAGCCATATCACTTCGCAGGATGGAATTGATCTGATCGGACAACAATGGATTGATGACCTGGCTTGAAATCAACGGGTTTACGACAACAGCTCCACCAGCCGGCAGGCTTTCCCGGAAAGCTTCACCGCTTCCACCCTCGGCGGTTATCGAAGAGGGGGGGATAAAGTTTCCGGTCAGCAGAATGCTGGTCGCCTGTAGCAATTTCTCCTCTTCATTTCGATTCAGGTTATTAATCTGAGCTGTAAGTGTCGGGTCCATTGTCCCTTCGATACCGGAAGGCAAGTTGAAATAGAAGTCATTCTCCGGAGTGCTGATCGTACCGCCGATATTGAGGATGATGTCTATCGGAAATCGTTGTCCCCGTTCAATATTGGTACCAGTGGTTGTCGCAAGGAGAGAAGAGAGGTCCGGCCTTGCACGATAGGAGGCATTTACGTTTAATCTGGCGTTTGCCGGATCACCTTCCCAAATAATAGAACCGCCATCCTGCAGCAGAAATCGACGCGAGATGATGTCACCCGCTACAAACTGGTACTCCCCACTTACGATACCCATGCGTCCAAAGAGACTGAAATTCTGATCGTCCAGTGTCAGACGCATCTGTCCGGTTCCGTTGGCTGTCAGGATTTCATTGGTAACGGGGTCGAAAATGAGCTGAAAGTTGACCTGGTCGTCTGCAAGAAATTGAAGATCCAGTGTAAATCTTTCCACAAATGTCAGATCCCTGGGAATTTCCTGAAATCCGGAGGTACTGCCAGGGGATTCTCCATTTCCAAGGGCATCTCTCCAGGATCCATCCAGCTGGAAACTATCTACAAACTGAATGAAGTTCTGAGCCTGTTCCAGGTCAGTATCATCGAGCAATGGAACCGAAATAGTTGAGTTCTGGGATAAAACGATCGGCTCTGTGGTTCTCAGAAATGGGGAGAAATTGGACCCGGTAATTCTGGCCTGACCTGTTCCCCGTGTACGGGCATAAAACGGAATATCAGGGTCATAAGGGTTGTTCATGAACAACAGATTATTCATGTCCAGTGTCAGATCCATGTAGTTGGTGGGAGAAAAATCATCCAGGTCAACATTGCCGGATAGCAGACCGCTGCCTCCCTCTGCATCATGTAGTTGAATATCGTTAAAGAGCAGGCCGTCCTCTTTACTAAAGATCAGATTGCCATTCAGAGTGTATTCGACATTGGTAAAAACCGGTGTTCCATTGACATTGTCGATATCGAAGGAGGAGTAAAAGTCAAATTCATTCAACGAGCCACTGATCTCACCACTTCCCGAGGCACTCCCCTCCATTTCAGCGATTATGCCCGGGACAATCACCGGGACAATCCACATATCGATTTCGCGCATGTCGGCTTCAAACCGGTAGAGCTCACGATTGGGGTCCGACGGATCAGGAGTACGCAAATAGCCTGTCAAAGTAATATTCTGGCCAATATTGTCATTTCCTTCCAGATAGTCAGCGTATCGGTCGGGGTCGGTAAGGATTGAGATCCGGGTATCAAACCGTTCGTCATCCGGTGCGTAGACACTGTTAATCCGGACATCACCGGCCAGCCTGTCATTGAGTTGAAACCGGTTTACAGTGAGATCTCCCTGAAAACCCGGAATTCGTGTCAGGCTCTGAGTCTGAAAATCCCCGTTCATTACTCCGGCGAAGCTGACTCTGCCTCCGATCATATCTGAAATCCGATCCAGCCTCAGATCCCGTACCCGGTACTGAACATGTTCTGATGGGTCCGGGCTATAGATTCCGGAGATTTCCAACCGTTCGTTATTGTTGACAAAGTTCAGATTGTCGATCCGCAGAGATTGGTTCACAAACCAGGTCAGCATCGGCTTGCCGCTAGCTGTCCATTCATACTGCTCGTTACCAAGCCGGAAATCGTCGATCGATACAGCGACGCTGTCCGGGTATAGGCTGGACAGGAGAGTAAGATCAAGCTCGGCGTCATCATCCCTGTTCGAAGCTGAGTAGCGTACCATCAGGCTATCCTCACGCATGGAACCATTCAGTGTGGCATCCCTGAGTTCAAATTCCCGGAAAGTCATTACGTCGGAATGCAGTTGCAGATCAACGGTTCCATACTCCTGAAAACTCTGGCCATGGCGGAAGCCTGCGGTCATAGTTGCCTGGAGTCCTTCTGCCCGGATATTCCTGATGAGTTGAGATTCATCGGCAGCGGATGCCGTCAGCAGAAGACGGTCTGCATCCGCATTCAGGCTGGCTTGCAATTGAGCACGGCTGTTAAACCTGGGCTGGCCTGGCAGATAGTAGTGAAGCAGGCCGATATCTTTCATCTCCATCTGGAGTGTCAGGTTTGCCGGACGGAGTTCAGTCAGTTGTTCATCCGGTAGCGGGTTGGAGACGAAAGTAGTATCAAATAATACTTCACTGGCGACCTGTTCATGGAGATAATCGCTCCAGTGGTGATAAAGATCTGCCAGATGGCTCGGGTAGAACTCTCCGGTCACCTCTGCATCGAAAAAGCTGCTGGTCAGCCTGAAATTTCGTTCTCCGTTCCCCGGCCGGTTCAGATCCATATAGAGCTGGTGCGGACGCAGGGTCTCTGAACCTATAACCGACCGTTCAACCTGAATACTACCTCTGCCAAAAAGGTCATCCAGGTTTGTGCCCTCTATATCTGTATTGACAGTAAAGGTGAGATGTGTCCGGGGGTATGTTTCAAGGCCAAGCAGCCGGTTTAGATGGATATTTGTGAAATCTCCCTGAAAACGCAATGAGTGAACGGAGCCGTTCCGGTTATAGGTGCCGGAGGTTTCAACTTCTGAATCAGAGCCATCGACTCTCAACTCATGGTAGACAGAACCTTCGTCAGCCCGGCTGTATAGTCGGCTGCTTTCGAAGTCAAGCTGGTTGATATATCCACTATCCAGCTCTGCGGTCACTGTCAGATTAAGGTTTTCAGGATTAAATCCACGACCGGACAGCATGAGAGTACCGTTGAGAAGCGACCTCTGAACCCATTCCGGATAGAGCGGGGAGAAGTCCACCTCAGAGAGGAGCAACTCCGCTTCATATTGAAACGGCTCGGATAGATCACTATGTCCGGAAATTTGCAGTTCTCCATTTGGTGTTTCAATATCGAGTTCTGTTTCTATCTGTTGTATATTACCTGAAATCCTGCCACGTAATCTGCTGCCTGACAAGTGTCTCAACTGTTCGTTCGTCTGAAACCGGGAGAAGAGAGCCGATAACTCATTATTGGAAAGGTTGGCATGGTCCAGGTTGGCATCAAACGCAAGGTCATCACTGCCGATATCTCGTATCTGTCCGGTCAGTTGCATCGCACTCTCACCGGATTGGATAAATAACCGGTCTACCCATAGTGAATCTCTGCTGCCAGTGATATCGATTTCCGGTTCCAGATAGAGATGGTAGCCGGACAGGCCGGGGAAAAGCAGGGAGAGGTCATCCGTATGTACTCCGGAATCCTGCAGGGTTAACCGGTACTCTGCTCTGCTGAACTGGCCGGCCGGATCATGACTGAACAAATCCAGCGGAGTAGCTTCTGCGGAAAACCGGATTGCAGATTCACGAGTTGACATTGAAAACCCGTTGAATTCCAGAAATTGTTGGTCGTTAAAAATCTGCCCCTGAAGGGAGACCTCTTCCCACACTGTATTTGGGAGTTCGGCCCGAAACTCTTCGATTTCAAGAAGTCGATGTAACGGGTTAATTTCAAGGAAGAGGGTGGTTGTCAGGTTTTCAAAAATCAGTGGCCGGGGAAGGGAGAACGATGCGTTGTTAAAGTGATCCGTATCCAATGTAACCCGCCCCCCTATAATAGTCAGACTCGGTGCCAGAAGCTGCAGTTGTTGAAGATCTCTTGTCGGCAGCTCTTCCAACTGTTGGTCCCGGTTGGCCCGGCTCTCAAACACCCTGATCAGGGGGTGCCCTCCTTCTTCATCCTGGATCAGCCGGATCTCAGGCTCTATGAGAGTAAATTGCCGTATTGAAACCTGGCGTTGCAAAAGGTCCCAGATACTCATGCTGATTCTGCTGCGCGGCAGGCTTACAACGGGGGATAGCGAGTCTCCCGGGGCGTAGAGATAACTCTCTTGCAGCGTAATATCCCATGGGATCATACCGCTCACTTCTCCTATCCGAAGTGTTCCCTGAAACTCGTTGTTGAATCTCTCCGTGAGCGAGTCTGCTATATATGTTTTTCCAATCGGAAGCTGCAAAGATACAAATGCAATCAAAAGTGCCGATAAAACGGCCACCGTTAGCAGGGCTGCTATCCAGAGGAAGAATTTCCAAATTTTATGTAACCAGCGTAAAAACAATAGAATAAATTTAAAGTATAGTAATATAAGGCTTTCAATAGCTTCACAAAAACGGAACTATGACAATCCCGGATACTCCTGAACGGAGTTCGTCCCGTCAGGTTCTGCGCGTCCGGAACCGGAGACATTTACTCAGACTGATTCTTCAGATATTGAAGCGTCTCATGCCAGGCCTGACGTATAAGAGCTCTGTCGTCGGTTTCATGAATATAGGGGGCACCCCAGGAGCGGAGCAGAACCAGGCGGTGCTGTTCCGAACGCTTTTTCTTGTCTGAATTCATGTTTTCAAGAAGTCTTTCTACGGGCAGTTCGAACAGTTTTCTGTCGAAGCTGTATAACGGTTCAAATGGCCTGAAACGTATCTCATCAATATCTGAACCTTGATATCGTGACATCCGTGCCGCCGCCAGCATGCCGATGAATACGGCCTCTCCATGAGTAATTTTGTCATACCCGGCACTCTTTTCAAGCGAGTGGGCAAATGTATGTCCAAAGTTGAGAAATGCACGCACTCCACTCTCTTTTTCATCCTCCTCCACAATACTCGCTTTAATCTGAACAGATTTGTGAATCAGCGATTGGAGGAGTGGAGAGTCAGCCCGCTTGTCACGTTTCAAAAAAAACAACTCGCACTCTTCAAATATTGACGGCATTTGGATTGAAGCGTATTTAAGGATTTCGCTGACTCCATTTGCCCACTCTTTCTCCGGAAGCGTCTCGAGGAAGCCGGTATCCATTATGACTGCATTCGGTTGATAGAAAGACCCGATCAGATTCTTTCCCATGGAGTGATTGATCCCGGTTTTACCGCCGATTGAACTATCTACCATTGCCAGAAGCGTTGTAGGGAGATGAATCAACGGTATGCCGCGAAGTGTGGTTGCAGCGGCAAATCCGGCAAGATCACCCGTCACACCGCCGCCGACCGCCATCAGCGGTGTATTTCGTCGCACTTCATTTTCAAGTAAATAACTGACAATCCTCGACCACTCCTCTTCCGATTTGGAAGGCTCTCCGGAGGGAACTTTGTAGAATCGGGCTTGCATTCCTGTACGTTCCAGCCAGGTGCGTATTCTCTCCCCGTGAAGTTGATCTACATTCTCATCGATGATGACAAATAGCAGATTACCAGGGTGAAATTCATTCAGACGATCAGGCAATCCGTGTCC
>JBBDRW010000150.1:0-3487 GCA_040905265.1 Balneolaceae bacterium
AGGTCCAGGTTCCGGAATCCGGAGGACATTCGCCGCAGAATGGTCAACAGATCATCTTCTCCCGCCAGGGTATGAAAATAGCTTTTTGCAGTCGCGACCATGATACCCGCCTTCATCCCGTGGCCTGTCGCATCTCCGACAACAATGGTCATGCAGCCATCCTTGGAGACATTGAAGTCATAATAGTCTCCCCCTACCTCGGTTGCGGTCTCCATGAATACAGAGATGTCCCACTCACCGGTGTCTGGAAGTTTCTTCGGAAGCATGGTTAACTGCAGAGCCCTCGCCTCCTCAAGTTCATTCGATTTTCGTTCGTTTTCAGCTTCCAGGAGTTTCTTTTCAAGCTCCTTCTCACGATTCAACTTTTCCTGTTCCAATGTACGCCGGGAGAGCTCCTGAACCTCACTCAGCTTGTGTTCGAGTTTTCTCTGTGTAAGAGCAAAATCCCGCGAGAGGAAGACAGACATAGAGAGAATCAGGATTCCGGACCCAAGATAATTCCCAAGAATTATATCTCCTGTAACCAGATTCATATTGATTCCCATATTATAGACGATTGCGACCAGAAAGCAGAGCAGGCCTGCACCGATAATCCACGCGCCAGACTCCTTTTTTTTGAAAATCTTCAATAGCACGCGTAGCATCTCCAGGACCGAAACGAGTACAATAAGTTCTCTGAAAAGTTCAAAACCGGGAACGTGAAACCAGACCGCAAGGGAGACAGCGGCCCCTCCAGCCACAAAGATTTGAAACTGGGCAGGCCGGTGAAGATAGAGAAGGCTGTAAGTAAATCGAAGAGCATAAATGATCGTGACAATCCAGATAATCTGTCCCAATTTCAGAAAAAGAATCGCATCAGCCGGAGAATAGATCGACCCCAGCTTTACGAACGTGTAGGTGAGCAGAGCCAGAAATCCGGTAAAAAGGCCGAAATAGAGGTTCCGATTCTCTCCAGGGTAAAAGAAATAGAGAAGAAGGTGAATCAGTGAAAAGGCAATTAACCCTCCCAGGGTAAACATTTGCCAGACTGTTCGTTCAGAAAATGAGCTGAATTTCTGGTTATAATGATATTCAAGATCCCCGAGGTGAAAACGGAATCCTGCAGAGCCGTACATCTCCAGAAATGGGTCCGGGTCATGGTTGGCAAAACGCACGGATAGCAGATGCGGTTCCGTATCGCGGAATACAATTGCGCGTGGCATATAATCTGCATACGGGACGGTCCGCTCTTCAACAAGTGAAAACTCTCCCAGTGAATAGAGTTGCACTCCATCCAGATAAATTTCCGATGCGCCGTAATGAGAGTCGATCAGGAGAGCAAGCGGAACGTTTACGAGTGAAGAGTCCGGTTGAAGTGAAATCCGGAACCATCCATGCCCTTCCCAATCCATGAATGCGAGATCAGACTCGGAAAGAAATGTGCTGACCACAGGCCATTCAGAATCATCAAATTCCGTGCCGGACCAGGCCGGGTTGTCACCCGATTGAAATTTCCACTGATCGGTGATGTAGATAATACGTTCCTGATTCTCCATGTCCTGCTCAGAAATCTTGAACGTGTCTGCCGAAAGCTGACGGGCAAGAAGCGGATATGCCAGTACAAGCAGGACACAGGCAGTGAAGATGCCGGCAGCCAGCCGTAACAGAAAGCAGCGGCCGGAGAAAAAAAATCTGATCACCATCCCGTACGTTTTTGGATGAGAATAGTACCTGCAGACGTATGGACTTGTACGGGCAGAGAACCTTTACCGACAGATCCGACAGCGGACATACGTTGTAGATTACCGGTAAAATCCTCGAATCCTGCCAGATTCAGGTTCAACCCTCTGGCGTCAATATCAAATCCCTGATCATCCGGCAGAGTCAGCTCAATATTACCGGCTGTAGATTCTATCGAGATCCCCTCTTCCACATGGAGAAATTCGGCCTGGACATGGCCTGCAATTGAACGGGTTAACAGGGAACCAGTGAGTGAGCTTCCGGTAATGGCTCCGGCCGTTGAGCGAACCCGCATTTCACCGTGGATATTTCGAAGATCGATATGGCCTGCCGTGGACTGGATTCCGACCTGTCCGCTGCTGTTGGAGACCTCAACATTTCCTGCAGTAGAACTAACCTGGAATTCACCATCTGAATAGGAGATCGCAAGGTTACCCGCATTCGTCTGAAGCCGGTGTGTGCCGGAAAGGTCATGGATCAGGATATCCCCCTTCATTGTGCGAAGATGGGTTGAAACTGCGGAAGGTGTCTGGATGATAAAGGTAAATGAGATATCATCACTGCCCCAGAATCTTCCCCTTCTCTTTCTCTCGACCGATGCATTAATCTCGCCGTTCCGCTGCATCATTAAGATACGGTAATCGTCCAGGTCCACACCCCCGGACCAGAGAGAAAACCCCTTGCGAACGTAGAGGTCAAGTTGAACATGATGGATCGATGGGTTGTGGATAACCTCGATATCTCCGGAGAAAGTAAAAACGGTCAGATTCGGTACAGCTTCCGGATAGAACTGCTTCGATTCATAGAGTTCCCCCAGATGACGACGTTGTTCGACCGGCTCCAGTGGAGGAGCCGGTGTTTGATCCTGGGCATACATCGGCTGTCTTGCGGCTAAAGACAGGAGAAGTAGCAGAAGTATGGAAATAATCTTTTTCACAAGTTGTACTCTTATCTTGCAGGAGGCTTTGATAAATCAGACTCGCTTTTGGTACGCGAAACAATAGTTGGTCAAGATCGAGGCCAGTCCGCCTGCCGGCGTATGCAAAGTCTCCATATTATAGAATGTCCTTACGAATCGTCTCAAAAAAAAGTTGCAACGCTCAGGCCATGTTTGTTTACCCGGCCACACCGATAACGCATCGATCGGATTGGGCACCAGTCAATGATCGACCAGTGTATAGATCTCTCTCGCAATCTCCCTGTTTGCTTCGAAGGCCAGATTCTTGTAATTGATCGTATCGACTATTGAACCGACCAGACAGAGGCCGGCCGTAAGCAGATAAAGAATACCCATACCGATCTGTCCGATAAAAATGCGGTGGATGCCGGCAACACCAAAGAACCCGATGATAATGAGAATCAAAATGGTCATGGGATCCCGTCGCCGGGCCCGGTAAACCTGTGAAAACATTCTTGCCTGGTCGTCATTCATCGACTCAAACAATTTGGTCACATAAAGAGCTTCATCACCTTCAAGTTCAGGAAGATACTCATACATTCTGGCCATAGCGTCTGATTATTGTACAGTTACGGGGTTGAAAACCGGAAGTTAAAATTACGGCGGAGAAGTTGAACAATTCTCACAGAAAGAATCGGAAGTGCAACAAATCCTGCCGGATTTGCCTGCCATGCAGCTGTGAACATACCGCGAAAAAGAAACGAAATCGACCGGCCGAGCCCCTCCCCGGGACAATAAATATCAAGCCGTTCCAACAGACAGAGAGTCCCGCCGGAAGGAGCTTGTGGATCCATGAATATCAATAGAAGG
>JBBDRW010000151.1:0-20592 GCA_040905265.1 Balneolaceae bacterium
AATACTCCAGGATGCTGAAGAGAGGATGTTGGCGTTCACCAGTTCATCCGGTGTCGTTACATTCGGAATCGATGAGCGCCTGGCCGGCTCAAAAACAGCCGAAAGCATCATCTGCAGTGCCGTGAGGAGATAGGCCAGCCAGAGAGACCCGGCCGAAAGGATTAACAGAAAACCGAGGACAATAACCCCGCGCAGAATATCACACCAGAGCATCAAAAGTCGCCGGCTGTAGCGATCGGTTATGTGACCGGCAAGCGGTGAAAACGAAGCAAGGCTGAGCATTTTGACCACGATAATCAGCCCAAGCAGAAACTCGGATCCGCTAAACTGTTGAATCAGTGCGTAGACGGCCAGAATCCCGAACCAGTCTCCGAAATTGGAGACCATCTGGCTCAACCACAACCTTCTGTAGTTGTGGTTGTTTCGTACAAGTTCGATATAAGGGTGTAAAGCTCGAAACAAGGCTGTGCGTCTCTTCAGGTTTTTCAATCAGTCAGGTTTTCACCCTGTCCGAATTCAGAAACTCTCGTACATGTCCGGCCACTGGTTGCAGGGAGCAGGAGTAGCGGTATCGGAAGCCAGGCAAATCACGGGGAAACGGCCTCCAACGGAAATTCTTACTGAACCCCGGTACTGCCGAATCCACCATCACCCCGTTCCGTGCCGGGAAGGGTTTCGCTTTTTTCAACTGCCGCCTGAACAACAGGAGCGATCACCATCTGTGCAATCCGGTCACCGTGACGAATCACGAACTCCTCTTCCCCATGATTCACCGCCAGCACCTTCACTTCCCCCCTGTAATCGGAATCGATCGTACCGGGTGTATTAAGCATTGTGATTCCGTTTTTCCACGCCAGGCCGCTTCGAGGCCGAATCTGGGCTTCATAACCGGGTGGAATAGCCATCTGAAGCCCGGTCGGAATTAATGCCCGCCTTCCCGGTTTAAGGACCATCGGCTCCGTAAGGGCGGCCCGAAGATCCATTCCGGCAGAATGTGAAGTCTCATACCCCGGTAGTTCCAGGTCATGGGCATGTTCCAGTTGTTTTACAAAAAGCTTGAGTTGCATGGTTCCTCTGTTCTGTGAGGAGGCTTTGCAAACCTCCTGGTATGAATATTATTGAAAACATTTCTGACATGATAACCGGATTTGGTCAAAACATCGTAACCATGCTACTCCAGCCGTTCATAGTGGATCAAGCTGACCCGTACGTTCCCGAAAAGGACACGTACATGTGCTTCAAGTGGAATTCTCAGGTCATCAGTTGCAAACCATGCACGAAAATTTCCTGTAAACCCGAAAGGGCCGTCAATATCAGCCACCCCCTCACTGTAATAAGTGTCAATCGGTTCCGGAAACGCGTCGTAACTCCGCTGCTCGATCTGCGGGCTGTTGCTTGCAGTCACACTCCCCTTTTCGTCGTCGATATAGACCGGAAGCTGATACCCCTGCTCTGTTCCGGCAAACTGCCTGGCATAAAGAAAGATCACATCTCCGCCACTTGCAGGCTCCTCCAGCGCCAGGGTATCGGTAGGTTCGGCATACTCATGAAAAATGACCTCGCCAGCTTCCCGGTCAAAAACAATCTTGTACCGGTCAAACTCCCCGCTGTGCATGTCATCCCTCCAGAACTGATAGCTGTAGGGCCAATCCTCTGTATATCCGGAAAAACTTTGATAGTGAACGTCCCTTTTTCCCATGAATGGAATCCGGCTATTCGACCTCATGACCGTACGCAGATGGATCAGTTCCATCCCCTGCCAGGTAGTGTCCGGGGTCACAATCACCTCGATCTCACCCAGATTCAAAAACCCGTACCTCACATTATAGACATACCGTTCATGGTTGGATGCGAGTTCATCCATGGTCGGGGGGGCTTCCTTCTCAAAGGTAAGCTGAGCCGTCAGCAGCGTCGGAAGCAATAGAGTAATGGCGGCGTTAAGCCACAAAGTCTTCAAAAGCATCTTCATCATAGCCTACCAGTATGGCCTCACCGTCTATGAGCAGCGGACGTTTAATCATCGTTTGATGTTCCAGGAGCTGCTCGAAGAGCTCTTCCTCACTGAGCTCTTGCTTTGCCAGCCCAAGCTGTCTCCATTTCATACCACGCTTGTTAATCAATACATCCAGGCCCACTTTCCGGACTGCCTCCGCCAGTTCTTCCCGCCCGAGAGGCTCCTTCTTGAGATCCACAAATATATACCCGACTCCGTTATGTTCGAGCCAGGACTTTGCATCCCTGATCTTGTTGCAATTTTTAATACCGTAAAGAGTTATCATCCTGATTAGTTCTTCTGATGGCCGTTTCATTTACTTTCGTAAAGATACAATTTATCTTCTGTGATTGACATTCAAACATTCAGACCTGCCGATGCACCTTCGACCTGATATCAATCGACCAGCCTCCGATCTATTGCCGGCTCCTTCCGTTTCTCAAGGCGGGTTTGGCCCCAACGCTGACCTATGCAGGTATCCTGCGGCCGGTGCCGGTTACCTCTACCGGGTTTCCCGAACCCTGCCATTGATTTTGAGCCTCCTGCTGCTCTCCTGCGGCCATCAGGATGACCAGCGAGAATTTGAAAAGGAGGCATACAGCCAGCCATCCGGCTGGGTAAGTACCAATTTTCAGGGGAACCCTACGGGTGATCACAGCGACCCGGATGACTGGCGAACCGCCCCGTTTTTTCAGGGTGCAATTGAAATCGAACCCGCCTACCCGAACCCGGCACCCCCGAATGAACAGATCTACGTTGACTTCGATGTAAGCCTGCCGGATGCCGTCATGGGCATCCAGGCATTTGTTCTTCACTACAACACAAACCAGCCGATCAGCCCGCTTGATGCGATCGAAACATCCCCCCTGTTACCCGGCTTGGATGGCCTTCAATTTACAGCTTCACGTCTCTCCGGTTCAAATGCTACCCCGTCCGGGCTCTACCGGATCGTCCTGTTTGATAACCGTGAAAATATCATCAGTTACGGAGATATCATGATAGAACCGTAGTAGGTGAGAGGTATCAGGGTGCAGAGAATAGATGAGAGGATAGAGGATACAGAATACGTATCAAATAACAGACAGGGAGACTCCTGACTCCTGTATTCCGTAGTCTACATTCTATCTTTTACCTTTTCCCAATGCACCTTACCTTGCAGGATAGAAAAACGATAGACAGCCCGTACCCAAAACCTCTGACACTACTCCGGATACTCTCCTGCTATGAAGCCGACACCTGATCAGTGCCATATACTCAGTTTCCTGATCTATCCGGAAACTTTTCACCAGCTTCTTGGTGAAACCCGTATGCAGCAGGGGCCTCTCCGTGCAGACCTGATGGACCTGATCAGCCATGGATTTATTGAAGTATATGAAACAGACAGAGAGACACTGGTTTCTCCATTCTATGATACAGACAATATGGGGCAGTTTGCCTACAAGGCAACCAAACAGGGTTTAAAAATAATCGAACAACATGCAATTTGAATCAAAAGTCGGGGACAAAACATTTAACATCGAAATCCGGGAAGACAGAACAGCTGCAACCATAAACGGTGAGAAAGTTGACATCGAATGGATTGTTCAGAAACAGGGGCGAATTCTGCTCCGTGTAGATACCCACCTGTTTCGGATAGGCGACACCGGAATTGACGATCAGGAGATAACCTTTACGGTAAATGGACGGTGGAGAGAGGCAACGGTCAAAAATGAAAAAGACCTCCTCCTTGAACAACTTGGTTTTACCAGAGCAGACGCTTCCTCAGAGAGCCGGATCGATGCTCCGATGCCGGGAAAAATATTGCGGATCCTTGTCGAGGTAGGACAAGAGGTTGAGCAGGGTGAACCGGTCGTCATACTGGAAGCGATGAAAATGGAAAACGAACTGAAAGCCCCGTCGGCTGGTACGATACAAGCTATTTTGGCTTCTACAGGTGACAGTGTAGAAAAAAGACAACCCTTACTCGAAATCAAGGCCCGTGGATAAATTCATCATCGAAGGACCTACACCGTTACGGGGGACGATTCCAGTGAGCGGCTCAAAAAATGCCGCCCTGCCACTGATGGCTGCCTCCCTTCTTGCTGACGGCCCTACTCTCATTACACACGTTCCCAAATTAAAAGATATCTATACATTTAATGATGTGATCCGGGCAACCGGTACGTCAGTCACATTTGATGAAGTAGCCAATGAACTTGTCATTGACCCTGGAACACTCTCTGAACCGGTTGCCCCCTACAACCTCGTTCGTAAAATGAGAGCCTCCTTCTATATGCTGGGTGCGCTTGTCGGCCGGGAAGGGAGGGCGCGGGTCTCCCTTCCGGGCGGCTGTGCCTGGGGGCCGCGGCCGGTCGACCTCCATCTGAAAGGGATGGAACAAATGGGCATCAGGATCAAGCTGGAGGAGGGGTATGTGGTTGCAGAAACCCCCTCCGATACCGTAAAAGGGGGAACGTACCGGCTTGAACCGAGCAGTGTGGGGGCAACGATCAATTTGGTGCTGGCAGCAGTTCTTCGTGCAGACAAATTTACAATAGAGAATGCAGCCAAAGAGCCGGATGTCGTCCTTCTGTGCAAATCTTTACAGAAAATGGGAGCAGATATTGAGGGCGCAGGCACGGATACCATTACTGTTCGGCGAGTCGAAAACCTGAAAGCCGTTCAGCTACAAAACGCGCCTGACCGGATAGAGACCGGGACCTTTATGATTGCTGCTGCCATGCTGCCCGGTTCCGAGTTAACCTTGACAGAGACAAATCCGGCCGACCTCGGAGTCTTTCCTGAGACATTCCGAAAAACAGGGGTGGAACTCGAAATCCATGACACGGAAATTACTGTGAAAGCGCCGGAGAGACTACATTCCGTATCGGTCAAAACTGCAATATATCCCGGGTTCCCTACGGACCTCCAGGCTCAGTGGTCTACCATGATGACGCAAGCCCCCGGCAAAACCAGGGTAACAGATACCATCTATTTTGACCGGTTCAGCTATGTCCCGGAGTTGAAGAGGCTGGGAGCGAATCTGGCAGTTGAGAAGAACAGCGTCACCATTCATGGAGCGTCGAAACTTGAGGGTGCATCTGTGATGAGTACCGATCTGAGAGCGAGTGTCAGCCTGGTCCTGGCCGGAATGGTTGCTGAGGGGGAGACGGAAGTTTTGCGGGTCTACCACCTCGATCGTGGATATGAAGATCTGGAAACGAAACTCAACCGTGTCGGTGCAACGATCCGGAGAATTTCTGAATAACTCCCAGCCACCTGTATTCTGTATTCTGTTTTTCCAATTCTTTCTTCTATATTAAACATGGAGCAATTCTTTGTATTCAGAAGCATCATAAAAGATTACAACACTTTGTTTTTAAAGACTTTAAACACTTTATTCTGGCATATCATCTCGTTTACTGGAGCGCACATGCCCCAGCCTGAACGGGAGTCACATATCCGTGAAGCGGAAGTGAATACAGAGAGAATTCCAATACGACCTAACTGGAATTTTAATGACGCTCGTCCATGCCCTGAGTATGATCCGGTACGTCCGGAATCCATCGCTGTACACATTCTGACTATGAGTATGTTCACACCTTTGAATATTTTGCAGGGCGGCGTGCGTATGAAATCTGCGTACTTGCATGAAAAATCAAATTATTATCCACTCTTCGGGGAAACAAACCCGAATTGCACTTATCGAAAATGGTGAACTAGCACAACTATTCATAGAATCGGAAGAGAACCAGCGCACCGTTGGTGATATATACCTTGCACGCGTGCACAAGGTTATGAGCGGTATCCGGGCTGCTTTTATCGATATAGGAATGCAGAAAGATGCATTCCTCCACTTTTCGGATGCCGGGGATCACCTCGGCCCCTACCTAAAGATGCTGAACGGAGAGAAGAGCATCAGCAAAGGTGCCCAAAACGACCTGGACAAGTTTGACAAACTATCGAACTATGAGAAGCAGATGCTCGCCGGAAAGCTGCTCCAGACGAATCAGAGAATTCTGGTCCAGATTGTAAAGGAACCGATCGGTTCCAAAGGGCCACGGGTATCCACCGATATCACTATTGCCGGCCGGTTCCTCGTACTGATCCCGATGGGTGAATACATCGCCGTATCGAGAAAAATCAACAACTATAAGGAGCGCCGCCGGCTGAAAGGAATTGTCGGATCTATGCTTCCGGACGGGTTTGGAGTGATTGTACGAACGGTAGCAAAAGGCCAGGACAAGGAGGCTCTGGAGGACGACATGCGAAACGTCCTCAGAAAGTGGGAGAAAATGCTGAACAAGCTGGAGAACGCCAAACCTCCTACTCTGCTCTACAAGGATCTGGACATGACGGAAAGCCTGGTCCGGGATCTGTTTGCCAAAAACTATGACCGGGTCCTGATCGATGATTACAAGCTCTATAAATCGATCAAAGAGTACGTGGAGCAGATCGCTCCGAAAATGTCACCGAATGTTCAACTCTACAAGGAAAAGAAGCACATCTTTGACCATGTCAATATTTCGGAAGATGTGAACTCTATTTTCAGCCCGAGAGTTAAAATGCAGTCGGGTGGATATCTGATTTTTGAACAGACAGAGGCCATGTATGTTGTCGATGTAAACTCCGGCCCCTACGCTGCCAAACAGAAACAGGAAGACAACTCGTTAAAAACGAATCTGGAAGCGGCCAGAGAGATCGCCAAACAGTTGCGCCTGAGGGATATCGGCGGGATCATTGTGGTCGATTTCATCGATCAGCGTGATGACAAGAACCGGAAGAAAATCTACGACGAGCTCAAAAAAGAGTTCAAGAAGGATCAGGCAAAGACCAACATCATCGGTATGAGCGATTTTGGCCTGATACAGATTACCCGACAGAGAATCCGGCCAAGTGTTGTCAATTCTGTCTCCAAAGTCTGTCCCATGTGTGGAGGTACCGGAACCATCGTCACCCGTAACACCATTGTAACCGATATCGAAAGCTGGTTGAGCAAATTCAAAAACAGCACCGAATACAGAGTGATCGATGTCTATATCAACCCCTACCTGAAATCCTTCCTCACGAAAGGACTCTTCAGTATTCACTGGAGATGGATGATGAAATACAAACTGAAAATTACTCTGGTACCGGACGAAACAATCTCGCTCAACGAGTTTAAAGTGACTCTTTCCGGGTCCGATATAAACATTACCGATGTTGTGGTACGGGGCGTCCAGATAGATCAAATTCTGGAAAAAGCGGACGAGGAGATTGCAGAAATGGAGAGCAGCAGTAAGAACCGCCGGGAAAATCTTGATTATTTTGACAAGAACGGAGATGAAAGCCGGAGCAGCCGGCCCAAGCGCCCGCAAAGACAGTAAAGAGGTGAGAGAAGTGAAATGCTCCGGGCGAAGCAATTCCTGCGAAGTTAAAATGAACAGTGAGAGGTAAGAGAACGAGTGATATGAATAGTGATTTATCAAAACTACATGCGACCACCGTTATCGGGATAATCCATAACGGGAAGGTGGCCATCGGCGGAGACGGACAGGCAACACTCGACAAAACCGTCATGAAGGCAACAGTCCGCAAAGTGCGGAAGCTTCAGAATGGAAAAATTCTGGCTGGTTTTGCAGGATCGACAGCCGATGCATTTACCCTTTTTGAAAAATTTGAAGAGAAACTGTCAGCTTATAACGGAAAACTGCAGCGTGCCGCCGTGGAGTTGGCGAAGGAGTGGAGAAAAGACAAATTTCTACAAAAACTTCAGGCGCTGCTCATCGTTATGGATCAGGATACAGCACTCGTTATCTCCGGCCAGGGAGACGTCATCGAACCTGATGACCATATCCTTGCCATCGGAAGCGGCGGTTCATATGCACTGGCAGCGGCCAGAGCCCTGAAAGAGCATGCACCAAACCTTTCAGCCAGCGAAATTGTTGAACAGTCCCTGCACATCGCTGCAGATATCGACATCTACACGAATCATAATCTAACAATTCTGAACATTGACGACAGCAGTACATAATACAATCGAAGAGAAAAACCTGACTCCCCGTCAGATCGTTGAGATACTGGACGCATACATTATCGGGCAGAAGGATGCAAAACGGTCCGTTGCCATCTCCCTTCGCAACCGGTGGAGAAGGCTGAACGCAGATATTGAGATCCGGGAAGAGATCATTCCCAACAATATCCTGATGATCGGGCCGACCGGCGTCGGTAAAACTGAAATCGCCAGACGGCTTGCCAGGCTGGCTAAAGCCCCCTTTATCAAGGTAGAAGCAACCAAATTTACAGAAGTCGGATACGTCGGCCGGGATGTCGAGTCGATGATCCGGGACCTTACAGATATTGCCTTGAACATGGTCCGAAAGGAGATGCAGGAGCGGGTACGATCCAAAGCAGAAGGAATCGTCGAAAACCGGATACTGGATATTCTGATCCCTCCCGTCAGAAAAAAACCGGCTGCCTCCACAACAACCGCCTCCGGCAGCCAGGATTTCGATCCTGACAACGCCTCCGACCAGGAACTCAATGAACGCACTCGTGAAAAGTTCCGTGAAAAACTCAAGCGTGGAGAGCTGGAAGACCGAAAAATAGAGATCGACGTCTCCCCTCAGAAGAAACCGACCATGCAGGTCTTCGGGCCACAGGGTATGGAAGAGATGGGCATCAATCTTCAGGATATGCTTGGCAACCTGACCCAGGGAAAACGCAAGGTGAAACGGACCCTGCCGATTCGGGAAGCGCGCGACATTCTGATTGAAGAGGAGTCCGAGAAACTGATCGATCACGAGGCGGCCGCCCAGGAAGCACTCGACCGGGTTCAGAGCCAGGGTATAGTTTTTATCGACGAGATTGACAAGGTAACCGAGCAGAACAGCTCCGGCCAGGGAGGAGGCCCTGGTGTAAGCCGGCAGGGAGTTCAGCGCGACCTGCTTCCAATTGTTGAGGGGAGTACCGTCTCCACCCGTCACGGAATGGTCAAGACAGATCACATTCTCTTTATCGCTTCCGGCGCATTTCACGTATCCAAGCCTTCCGACCTGATTCCGGAGCTTCAGGGACGGTTCCCGATCCGTGTAGAACTTGACTCGCTGACAGAGAGTGACTTTGTCGACATTCTCAAAATTCCGAAAAATGCCCTGACGAAACAGTATCAGGCAATGTTGAAAGCGGAAGGAGTGGAGATTACCTTCACAGACGGTGCTATTGATGAAATTGCGCGAATTGCCGCAATGGTGAACGAACAGGTAGAAAACATTGGCGCAAGGCGCCTGCAGACCATTCTCTCCTCCCTGCTTGAGGAGCTGTTGTACGCAGTACCTGATGATATCGGAAGCGGTGAGGTTACAATTGACAAAGAGTATGTAACCCGACAGCTTGATTCACTGGTGAAGGACAAGGATCTGAGCCATTACATTCTTTAACAGGAAGCTGGCAGAACATTTAGTAAATCCCGGAACATGTAATGAATGCGTCTGTGAATCGGTTTTCCCGATTCCCTGTTATTCAGGGGAAAATTCGTCTTGTAAAGATGAAACGACACTAAAAATAGCTTTTATGATCCCGGTTCTTTATAATGAATGTTGATTAATCTCGTTACCTTTGTGACCCTGGCTGGTATAGCCGAATCTGTTTCGTCCTGTCGCAACAGTCTTCCGGCACCACCAGGTTCTTGAGTTCGAAAGCAATATATAATCTGATATGCGATGAGTCTACGTAAATTTCTGGTACCACATCTGATCGTCCTCTTTTTACTCTCCTCCGTCTGGCTGGCCGGAATCGATTACGTCTATGTTCAAAATGACCACCAGACCAATCTGACAAAATTTATGCAGGCTCAGCGCCGGATTGTCGACAATTATGTCGGGCAAACCGATATTACAGAGCTCTACAAAAACAGTATTCAAGGGCTGGTCCGCGGGCTGGATGAGCCCGAGCTGGACCTGCACGAAACACCCCTCGACACAACGTTTCAGGATCTTGAAGTATCCGGCTGGAGAGATGCTTTTACCCGCTTTGAAGAGGCGTATCTCTTTATTGCAAACAACTATCCCGATAAAGATATGACCTCTCTGACCGAGAGCGCTATAAGGAATATGTTCACCACTCTGGATCCCCATTCCGTTTATATCGAACCGGAAGACAGCGAGCGTATTCAGGAAGATTTTGAAGGACGATTTCAGGGAATTGGAATCCAGTTTAATATTATCCAGGACACCATTACCGTCATCACTCCGATCTCTGGCGGGCCGAGCGATCAGCTGGGCATCATGTCCGGAGACAGGATTATCAAGATAAATGACAGCACCGCGGTCGGTTTCTCTACAGATGACGTCGTCAATACCCTCAGGGGTGAAAAAGGAACAGAAGTAAAAGTCACAATTGCACGACCTCGCACTTCCAACCCGTTGAACTTCACGATCGTCCGGGATGACATTCCGATCACAACTCTCGACTCACACTATATGCTTGATGACCGGACCGGCTACCTGAAAATCAACCGGTTTGCAGCAACGACCCACAGTGAATTTATGTCTGCAGCCAATAGCCTGAATGAGGAAGGAATGGAGAGAATGGTTCTCGATTTACGGAATAATCCGGGCGGTTATCTCAGCCAGGCGATCGCCATAGCGGAAGAGTTTTTCCCAAGAGGCACGAAACTTGTCTCGACCGAGAGCCGGCACGCTCGGTTTGAGCAGGAGGTTTACTCCAGCAGCCACGGCACGTTCCGGGACATGCCGGTAATCGTACTGGTCAATGAGGGCTCTGCATCCGCAAGTGAAATTGTGAGCGGTGCAATCCAGGATCATGACCGTGGGCTGATTGTCGGACGCAGAACCTTCGGAAAGGGCCTTGTACAACAACAGTATGAACTGATTGACAATAGCAACATCCGGGTCACCATTTCCCGGTACCTGACCCCATCCGGACGGCTGATTCAAAAGCCATACGAGAGCAGTGGACGTGAATCGTATGCTTATGAGATTTACGAGAGGGAAGATGCCGTCAATGATGCACAACATTTCATTGGGGAAGTCCCTGACTCTCTGAAATTTTTCACCAGTGCCGGACGCCAGGTCTATGGCGGCGGCGGGATCGTCCCGGACTACCTGGTCCAGCAGGATACCACGCTTTCCGGCCATGTCTTCAACTTTATGCTGGCAAACCGGGCAGACTTTGATTTCGTCCGGGAGTATCTCGACCGGCGCGGAGATCAATTCCGGTCGGAGTGGGAGTCCCAATACCCGGCATACAGAACTGATTTTCACTGGTCGGACAGCGACCGTCAGCGAATCATTGAGATCATGACAGAACGAGGCATGGAGATCTCCAGCGAATACGATGAACCGGAGTTTGAGAATGACACTCTGAAAGTATCACAGTCACATCTCGACGAAGTGTTCTGGATGGTTGAGGGGAGAGTCAAAGCGGAAGTCGCCCGGCAGGTCTGGGGGGAACATTACTTCTACCCGATCATAAACGACACTTTCAACGATATCCTGACCGAGGCGATGGAGCTGTGGGATGAAGTCGCTCAGCTGGAAGCACTCGCTGCCGGAGACCCTTGATCAAAGCAGCGGTAAAAGAGACCGGAAGAAGTCTACCCGACTTTCGCTTTTGCTAACTCAATGATCCGCCGGTACTCTTCTTCTCTTACCCTGGAGATGGACAACCGGTTTCTTTTGAAGAGCATCATCTCTTTCAGACGGGGCTCCTCTTTGAGCTCATTCCGGGTGACCGGGACCAGGAATTTTTCGACAAATTTCACATCTACCAGCATCCATGTGGGATCGCTTTCCGAGCTTTTTTCATCAAAATAGTTGCTGTCAGGATCAAACTGGGTAGGGTCCGGATAAGGTTCACTGCAGATCTCCATCACCCCTGCGATAACCGGCGGTTTTACATTGGAGTGGTAGAAGAGCGCCCTGTCTCCGATCTTCATTTCATCCCGCATAAAATTCCGGGCTTCATAGTTTCGGATCCCGTCCCAGGGTTCCCGTTCATCCCGTTGCAAATCATCAATGCTGTAGGCGTCCGGTTCCGATTTCATTAGCCAAAATTGTGACATAACAGACGATCTCGGTTTGATTCAATAGTTACAGAAGGATTCACAAATCCGTCTTACAGGGACTGTACCGTCCCATTTTCACTCAGGATTCCTCGTTGTACTTGCGGATGTACCACCTGACAGTCTCCAGCAGATTCTGCCGGAATTCGCCGGAAGGTTCCCAACCCAATGAGGTTTTGATTTTTGAAGCATCTATGGCGTAACGCAAGTCATGTCCCGGCCGATCCTCGACAAATGAGATCAGGGTTGCATAATCCCCGTCCGGCCCCTCCCCGACCTCTTCATTCAGCAGTTCACAGATCATGCGTACCAGTTCAATATTGGACCACTCATTATCTCCTCCAATGTTGTACTGCTCTCCCGGTTCGCCCTGCATGAAAACTTCGGCAAGGGCACGGCAATGGTCTTTCACAAAGAGCCAGTCTCTCACATTCTCCCCTTTTCCATAGATCGGGATTGGCTGATGGTTCAACGCATGCCGGATGACCGTAGGGATCAGTTTTTCATCATGCTGAAACGGCCCGAAATTATTGGAACAGTTGGTAATTACCACATTCATCTCATAGGTATGGCGATACGAGCGTACCAGCAGGTCGCTCCCCGCTTTGGATGCAGAGTACGGCGAATTGGGGGCGTAGGGGGTCTTCTCTGTAAACAACCCCTCCTTCCCCAGTGTACCATATACCTCATCTGTTGAGACATGGAGAAACCGACATTTTTGCCATTTTTCACGGTCAGACGCCCAGAGCTGGCGGCACTCTTCGAGAATATTGAACGTTCCCACGATATTCGAAAGGACAAACGGCTCCGGCCCTTTGATGGAATTATCTACATGTGACTCTGCCGCAAGATGAATCACCCCTTCCGGCTGCCACCGGTTTAAGATGTCGCGTACAGCATCCCTGTCGACCAGATCACTTTTCGAAAAATGATACCGCCTGGAGTTCTTCAGAGCTTTCAGTGAACTGACGTCCGATGCATAGGTCAGTTTATCCACATTAAAGATCTCAAGATCCGGATATGTATCATATAGATAATGGATCAGATTGGATCCGATAAAACCGGCGCCACCTGTAACGATGATTCTCATTCTCTGGGAATTTAGATTCAAATTAATGGAAGGCTTTGTAAAACCATAAGACATTCCGGGTCAAAAAAGATCACCCGGACGAAGTTCATTAAAAAGAGGCTGAATACGATCTTTTTCTGACAGAACCGGATCGGTAACCATCCAGTCAATCCCCAAATAGGGATCATTCCAGCGCAAACCCCGTTCACGTTCCGGATCATAATACCTGCTGCATTTATAGTGAATAACAGCTTCATGTGAGAGGACGGCGAATCCGTGCGCAAACCCTTCCGGGATATAGAGCTGCCGGTGGTTATCCTCACTAAGAAGAACCGAAACATGCTTTCCATAGGTATTTGACCGCTGACGAAGGTCCACCGCTACATCCAGTATGACACCACGGCTGACCATCATCAATTTCGCCTGTACCGCATCTCCTGCCTGGTAATGAAGCCCCCGGATCGTCCCCTTCCCGGACAGCGAAGAGTTATCCTGAACAAAGCGGACGTCAATCCCTTCCCTTCTGAAATACACCTCCCGGAATGTCTCCATAAAATACCCCCGGTTGTCGCCATAGACTTCCGGTTCAAGAATGTAGACGTCCGCTATATTGGTCGGTAAAAATTTCATGGGTCCGGTGCATGATCCATCGATCCGGGAGGTACCGGAATGAATTTTCAAAGACTGGAAATATAAGACATTTCACTGATTCTTAAACCTCTTAATCCTCTGGCTGCCGGTTTGTTCCGATACGGCAGCCGGCGGCCAGAGGATCAGATCTGTTTCAAAAGGCGCCCCAAACCAACTCTCCAATCCTCCAGCCGGCACCCGGGAATCGCTGCAAGTTTATTCGTCGAAAGTTTGGAGAAAGCAGGCCGGGCGGCCTTCTGAGGAAACTGATCGGACGGGATCGACTGAAGCCTTACACTACTCCCCGTTTGGGCAAAGAGCTCTGAAGCAAAACCATACCAGGTAGTCAGGCCGCTGCCGGTGATATGAAATACCCCCTCTTCCTCCTGCTCCATCAGGTTCCAGCTATTGTAAACAACATTCTCCGCAAAGGATGGAGAGCCGAACTGATCGTTGACAATTCTCAGTTCTTCCCTCTCCTGAGACAGTTTTAGCATTGTCCGGATAAAGTTATTTCCGTAGACGCCACACAACCAGGAAGTCCGAAGAATCAAAAAAGGAGCCCCGGACTCTTTCAATGCCGATTCACCCGCCAGCTTGCTTGCACCATACCTGTTCACCGGGCCCGTCCGGGCATCTTCCGGATAACCGTCCGGGTAGAGGCTCCTTGCCTCAGGCACTCCTGGGAAAATATAGTCGGTTGAATAGTGAACAAGCAGTCGCTTGTGGCTGGCACACCATTCGGCAAGATTCCGGACCCCCTCTTCATTAACAGCATATGCACTCCCTGGATCATCCTCCGCTCCGTCCACATCGGTATAAGCGGCACAGTTGATCACAATATCCGGATTGCAGCTATCCATTGTCCGGCCCACACTCTCTGAATCGGTAATATCGAGCTCTCTGCGGGTGAGTGGCAGCAACAGAGCCTCGTTTTGGTTCTTCTCCAGGAACCTGCACCACTCCCGGCCAAGCTGGCCGGTTGAACCGGTAATTGCAATTTTTAGCATAAACCTGTCCTCTGTCTCTATTGGGAGGCTTTGCAACCGCCAGCCGCCGGAATCAATGCGTATGTCCGCCGGACAGGAAGCGTGACAGCAGCCCAAAATAAGTACTGCCGGGGTCCTCTGCAGATTTACAGAGGGTATCACTGATTGGAAGATAACAGATCCATTGCGAATCTTGGAAATCTAATTCGTATCTTTACCGGGATGCAAAATCTACCCAATATACTCAGTGCATTACGTATCGTTCTTGCACCTATCTTCCTGGTGATGTATCTGCAGGATGAACTGGTCTGGAGATCCCTCAGCATTGCCATCTTTGCAATCGCGGCAGTCACAGACTATTTTGACGGCTATATTGCAAGAACTTACAACGTCGAATCCGATTCCGGCATCTTCCTGGATCCGCTTGCAGACAAGATTCTCACCTTTGCCGGTTTTATTTGCCTGCCGTTTCTGGACCCAGGCCAGTTTCCATGGTGGGCTGTGATCGTAATCATGGTCCGGGATATCGGTATCACGGTTCTCAGAGTCTATTCGGACCGAAAAGGGATCGTCATGGAGACCCGGTATACGGCAAAACTGAAAACCCTGATCCAGATGATTTTCCTCTATATATCGCTGCTGATCGGTGTATTTTTACAGTCTGATATTCTCTTCTCCGCACACGTACAGGCCTTTATGGAGACCAATATCATGTTCTGGCTAATGACATTTGTGGCAGCCATCACAGTCTGGTCTGCCATCGAATACCTCTATGTAAACAGAAAGCTGTTTCACTCCTGAGAGAGGCATGAACCGACTGAAAGCAGCAACAGCCACTCTGTTCGGCGCCGGCTTGATCCCGGTTGCCCCCGGCACCTGGGGAAGCCTGTTCAGCCTGATCCTGATCTATCCTGCTGCAATTCTGGGCGGCACAACCGGGCTTCTCGCAGTGGCAGTAGCAGGCTCCCTTCTTACCCTCTGGAGCGCCGGATATGCGGAAAAAAAATGGGGGCCGGACCCGTCAAAAATGGTGATAGACGAGCTCTCCGGGCTTGCCCTGGTCTACCTGATGATCCCTTTCACCGGTGATCCGGGAACCGATCTGATCCCTCTTTTCGGAGGATTCTTACTCTTTCGCCTGTTTGATATTCGTAAACCGTTTGGCATCAATCGGCTTCAGCATTTTCCTTCAGGATTTGGTATATTACTCGATGATTTGGGGGCGGGCCTCTATGCCTGTTTCGTGCTTCATATAGCACGTTATTTGGCCGCCCTGATCTGATTACAACCAAGTTTTCAAGGAATTTGACCAACAAGAAATGATTGTCAACAAAGCGTTTGCCGAAGAACTGGCACTCCATCTGCTTGAGATTAATGCTGTGATTCTGCGTCCCAACAACCCGTTTACATGGGCGTCCGGGTGGAATTCACCCATCTACTGCGACAACCGCCTGACACTGCGGCACCCCGAAATACGAAAAAAAATCTCGAAAGAGTTTGTCGAACTGATCAATAAAAAGTTTCCGGATGTGGATGTTATCACCGGAACCGCAACCGCCGGAATCCCGCATGCAGCCTGGATTTGCCACAAGCTGGACAAACCGTTGGCGTACGTCCGGGCAAGTGCGAAAGCATACGGGCTCGGCAACCAGATTGAGGGGGGTGTAGAGAAAGGTGAATCCTCGGTTATCATTGAAGATCTGATCTCCACCGGCGGCTCCGCAATGTCCGTTGTGGATGCGCTGAAAATCATCGGTGCTGACATTCAGGCAGTAATGTGCATCTTCACCTACGGATTTGACAAAGCCAACCAAAGATTTAAAGAGGCCGGAATCCCGATTTACTCCCTGACGGATTACACCACGCTGATCGACGTGGCAGTCGCGGAAGGGTATATCAAAAAGGATGATCTGGACCAGTTGAACCGCTGGAGAGCCAATCCGGAAAAGTGGCCGAAGTGAAGCGGTATGAGCCGGCAGGCACCCTGGTACCGTCAAACGGATTTGACTGAAAAACCGACCGGTTTTTTGGCCAACCAGTTTCTGAGCATTTAGACCCTGTTTTGATATGAACCCATTGATTCGACACATTCCAGTCTTCGCCGGCCTTCTGCTTCTCCTGCCGCTTTCCGCCTGCATGGATACTACTGGCAGCAGTGAATACCACTATGACAACACGCCGGATCTGGAGTATCTCGAGGAGAACCGGGATAAAGAGGGTGTCGAAGAAACCGAGAGCGGGCTGCAGTACCGGGAGCTGGAAGCGGGGGATGAAGAGGGTGAGAAGCCAACGGCAAACTCGACCGTACGAATTCATTATACAGGCTGGTTCGTTGATGGCAGTATTTTCGATACGACAAAAGATACAAACCAGCCGTTGGAGTACCCGGTCAACGGCTTTATTGACGGATGGATAGAGGGGTTGCAGCTAATGTCGGTCGGTTCCAATTATGAATTTGTGATTCCAGCTAAACTCGCGTATGGAGAGGAAGGTGCCAGGAATCAAAATGGTGTATTTATTGTCCCCCCCGGTGCCACCCTCATTTTTGAAGTAGAGCTGTTAGCGATCCTCTGAACCATTTTTCACACAGGAAAAACTGAATACAGTGAGTAAAAAACGATTCTACATAGAGACGTACGGTTGCCAGATGAATTTCGCAGATTCTGAAATCGTCAACTCCATCCTTCTGGAAGATGGCATGGAGTCTGTTCAGAGTGCTGAAGAGGCGGATGTGATCTTCGTGAATACCTGTTCGATACGGGAGAATGCTGAAACCAAAGTCTGGAACCGGCTGAAAGAGTTTCGAAAACTGAAACGTTCCAGAAGCCACGTAAAAGTAGGTGTACTCGGCTGCATGGCAGAACGGATACGGGAACAGATCATGGAACAGGAGCAGCTGGTAGACCTGGTGGTCGGGCCGGATGCCTACCGGGATATACCCAATCTGCTCCAGGATGTAAATGACGGACGCAAAGCGGTGAATGTCCTCCTTTCGCTTGAAGAGACCTATGCCGACATCACACCGGTCCGGACCACAGGAGACGGGCTCACCGCCTTTGTCTCCATCATGCGCGGGTGCGACAACATGTGCTCCTTCTGCGTGGTCCCCTTTACCCGCGGGCGAGAGCGAAGCCGGCCGATAAAGAGCATCCTCTCAGAACTGAAGCAGCTTAGCGAGGAGGGCTACCGGGATGTAACGCTGCTGGGGCAAAACGTAAACTCCTATCTGGACGGCTCCAACAGTTTCACCGATTTGATGTATGCAGCCAGCCAGATAGATCCAGAGATGCGGATCCGTTTTTCGACCTCCCATCCGAAAGATTTTCCGAATGAGCTGCTCCATGTTATTGCCGAACAGCCCAATCTCTGCAACTACATTCACATTCCCGCACAGTCCGGAAACGACCGGGTGCTGGAGAGGATGAAAAGGCCCTATACCCGGGAGGAGTACCTGAATCTGATCGATACGATGCGGGCCATCATTCCAGGCGTCTCCCTCTCGACCGATATCATCACCGGATTTTGCAGTGAAACAGAGAGAGAACATGAGGATACCCTCTCTCTGATCCGTGAGGTGAGGTATGACCTCGCCTATATGTTCGCCTACTCGGAACGGGAGAGAACCCTCGCCTATCGAAAAATGGAGGATGATATTCCGGAAGAGGTGAAGAAGAGGCGGCTCAGTGAAATCATCGGACTCCAGATGGGCATTCAGCAGGAGATCAACCAGGTGGAAGAGGGAAAACGGCATCTGGTACTTGTAGAAGGGCTCAGCAAACGCTCCGACCAGCAGCTGAGCGGCCGGACCGACACCAACAAAATGGTCGTTTTCGACCGGGAAGACTATAAAAAAGGAGAGTACGTTGAAGTCGAAATCACCGACTCAACGTCGGCCACACTGATTGGAAGAGCCCTCCGAAAGTCATCTATTTCGGAGTTCTTCAGAGAGAGCGTAGCGGTGTAGGTACTTGCTCAGGATGTAAACCGGCTATGTTTCAAAGCCTCCGGTTTTCTGATATCTGCCAACTATATACAGGCATCAACAACCTATCCCCTGTCCCCTGCCGCCTGAATCTCCTTTAATTTTCCCAATGCCCGCTCATTCAGGTTTCGAAAAGCCTCTTCGGTTATATCCCCGACCGTATACTTCATGTGTAGCCAGACGATATAGGTCGCCATCACATCTTCGTAGCAGTAGTGCTCAATCTCTTCCAACAACCCCTCCCTGTACATCCGAAGAACTTCATTCCCCTCCGCCGTCTGTTTGAAGGGGATTCCGATCAGCGTACCGAGATGTTTCAGTTTCGGATAGGAGCTGGCTCCATAGTTGCTGAACTCATCCTTCAGATCCACATTGAAATTGCTGAACCGGTAGCGGATATCCCTGTGGTTGAGCCGGAGAGGCATCTGCAACCCATACTTCATCGCCCTGTAGGTAAGGACAGGCAGGTCAAAGCCACGCCCGTTGTGATGAATCAGCCCGAAATCCTTATAGGTATGAAGGTTGGAGAAGAGTTCCTGCAGGCCCTCCAGTTCATTCTCGCCATGCCACCCGGACTTCTGCCGGGGTTTCCCGTCATTCTCTACCCAGAGGCCGACCCAGGAGACCATCCGATGGTACATTGGAGGGAGAAATCCGGATGCATTTCTTGCGAGCTCTTCAGCCGCCCGTTCAAGAAGAGCATCTTCGCTGCTCTCCTGATCGTTCAGTGTCGTTCGGATAAAATCGACATCAGGAATCGTCTCTATGTCAAATACAAAATACATGGGCTTAATTCGTTCGTTCTCTGGCCAGATTCATTTCGAACCGGTCTTTAAAATCATCCCCTCTGTACCCGTTTCCGTAGAGGATCATCGACTTGGTAATCACCGCTTCCGTCGTCATATCCCCGGCACTTACAGCTCCCAGATCGAGTGCCGCACGCCCGCTCTCATAGAGGGTAAGGTCCACGGCGTCATAGGGAGCTTGCGAGGTGATCACAACATCCACTCCTGCTTCCCGGCATGATTGAATATAGGGAAGGAGATTATATTTTCCCTTCATCGGAAAATTACCACTTCCAAATGCTTCCAGGATTACCCCACGTAACTGATCCATCGGCAGTGCACTCAACAGAACCGGGTCCAGGTTGGGGTGAAGTTTCAGAAGAAAGATCTGGTCATTAAATTCTGGCCTGAGTTCGACAGGCGGCCCTTCCGGACGAATCACGTTTGCAATCGTAATCTCTACCCCGACCTCTGCAAGCGGCGGGTGGTTGGGAGAGGCAAAAGCGTCAAAATCCCCGATACTCATCTTGGTCGTCCGGTTGCCCCGGAATAGCTGATCATTGAAACAGATAGCCACTTCCGGAATCGGGAGTGTCGCGAGTTCAACGGCGTTCACAAGGTTTCTTCTCGCATCACTTCTCCGTTGGCTCATGGGTACCTGGCTGCCGGTAAAGATCACCGGTTTCATCAACCCGCACAGTAAAAAGGAGAGTGCAGATGCCGTGTACGCCATCGTATCCGTCCCGTGAAGGATCACAAATCCGTCAAAGCTTTCCGAACGGTTTTGTATATGACCGGCCAGGGTACTCCAGTGTTCCGACTGAAGGTCGGAACTGTCCAGAAAGAAAAGAGGATCGATCGTCAGTTCTGCAATTCCCGACAGTTCCGGAATTTCCCTGTTCAGGAGATCCAGCCACCGCTCCCGGTCCAGGCCGGCTCCCTCTCTCCCCTCTTGCATCGCAATGGTCCCGCCTGTCTGAATCAGATTGATTTTTTTCATATTGACATATTCGTTCAAGCTTCTAAATTACAAAATGAACCCTGGCCGCTCAATGTTCAATAACGGAATGGAACAGAACCATGAAAGTATATGAACCCAGTC
>JBBDRW010000152.1:0-3375 GCA_040905265.1 Balneolaceae bacterium
GTAGGCCCCCTCAAACATGACTATTTTGGTTCTGCCGGTGGCAGCCCGGGCCAGACGCAGGGCGGCCATCACAGCTTCAGTACCGGTATTGGTAAATGCCACTCGTTCAAACCCTGTCATCTCACAAATCAGTTCCGCCAGCTCGCCCGTATTGTGTGGACGCGGCCCCAGTTGCACCGATTCGTTGCCCTCATTCGTCAGGGCATTTTCTATCACGTCCGGATGGTGCCCAAACAGGGATACCCCCTGCCCCATCGTGATATCGATATATTCGTTCCCGTCAAGATCCCAAACACGACTACCCGACGCACGGTCGGCCACCAGCGGATAGAGCATCTCTTTCGTGGAAAACCGGAAGCCGATCGCAGCACGGCTGTCGGCCAGCACGCCTCTGTAACGCTGTGCGTACGCTTTGGATTTGCCGGTGCGGGCATTGTACGCTTTGATGAGTGTCTCCAGATGCCGCTGCTGCTCCGGCGAGAGCCCGCGAGCCCGAATCTCCAGGGGAGATAACATCTTGTTCGGCTGGGTAGCTCCTTTCGGCCTGGATGACGACGGTTTTGTCGCAGTTTGTTGTGGCCTCCCCGCCTCTGATTGCGTACCCTGTAGCGGTGTTCCAGACCCGGCCTGAGTTCCTGGCACCCCCGACGGTATTGAAGGCGCTGTGTTTTGTCCGGCCTGAGGTGTCGTTCCCTGCAAGAATGCAAGCTGCCGGGCGACCAGGTCGTTCATTGCTTCGGAGGTCATCCGGATCTGATTGGCAAAAATGGCCTCTAAATCGCCTGATTGAATGTTTTGACTGCCGGATACGCTACCGGATGCCTCCCCGCTCCACGCCGGCAAATTGACCGGTGGTTGAGAATCACCTTCAACAGAACGGGAATTCATACCAGCCGATTCACCCTCACCGTTGGCGTTCGAACGGCTGATTCCGTTTCCATCGTTCAAACCCTGTGCCTGCAGCTCTCCATCGATATAATGAACCAGTGCTTTTATATTCGTCAGCTCTTCAAAGAACTGGCCGATCGTGATCGTCAGGCCATATTCACTCTCGATCGTCTTCTGGACGTCCATCAACATCAATGAATTGGCACCCATCTCCAGAAACGGAATCTCCAGATCCTCCTCACCGGCGGCATGGGGCAACGCCTCGCTCATCAACTCTTTCAACCTTGCCAGAACGGCATCATACTGTGTATTTGTCGACATATCAGATCACGTGAGATGAATCATTCAATTTTTCGTATCTCCAGACCGATGACTCGGCAAGATCCAGCCTCGCCACAAGCCCGGAATGGTCAAAAGGTGCTGTCTCATAGGGTGCCATCACAAGGTGGCCGGAGATAACCACACCTCCCATAAAACCCATACTTTTGGGATGAACGGCCGATGTGTCAAACACCGACCAGGCCGCCGGATCATCAAAAGAGAGCCTGCGGTCATACCGGCTGAACTGACCGTGATAAATTCCCTCTTCTTTGCAATGAGGCAGAAAATAGATATAGTCCCCGTCCGGGATCGCCCCGAAAAAACCGCGGCTATCGGTATCTACCACGGTCGTATCAAAAAATTCCCAGCTCTGGTTCTCCTGAAAGGGTTTTTGCGTATCCAGCCGGGCGGCAAGCCCGTGCCGCTCATGCCCGTTGTAATAGGGTGCCAGGTAGAGATACCTCCCGTCGAAACAACCGCCTACATATCCACAAGCGCCCGGATGAAAACCGGCCAGATCCACAGCGTCCCAGTGAACGGGGTCATCAAACCTCTCCGCCTGTCTGTTACGAACAATCAACCCGTGGTAGTCCCGGTTCTCCCGAACGTAAGGAATAAACCAGGTATATCCTCCCGCACTCACCGCTGAATGGAATCCACGGCTTTCCGGCCACAGATCCTGAGAGTCAATACTCTGCCAGCTCTCGGGATTTGGAAAATCTGCTTGCGTATCATAACGAACCATGCGGCCGTTATGCGTCTCCCAATCCAGATGGTAGGGAGACAGGTAGAGATATCGTCCGTCAAACGACCCACTGACAAACCCGCGGCACGCCTCATGAACGTGCTCCTGCAGATCGAAAAACGCCCACGCGCCAGGATCATCGAAAGCCTCGTATGTATCGTAGCGGGTCACCTGGCCGTGATGCCGGTCGTGATGGTACGGCACCAGGTAGAGATACCGTCCGTCAAAAAAACCGTCCACAAACCCGCGGCTGTTGTTGTTGACAGCGGACGTATCAAAAAAGCTCCAGCTCGACGATTGCTGAATATCTCCCTCGCTGTCATACCGTGCCACTTCGCCGTGAAACACACCTTTCCCGTTCGACAGAGGTGCCAGATAGAGATAGCGTCCGTCAAAAATGGTCCCGGAATACCCCCGGGCGCCACTATTGAAAAGCGTCAGATCAACGAATTGAACGGCCTCAGCCATTACACCCCCTCCGTTACGATTTTCATATAGTCCGGATAGGCCGGGATGTTCTCAAGATCGTTCTCGAGCAGCACCCAGTTCTCCTTCTTCTCCTTCTCCCGAAACTGATTGAACTTGTAGGTAACGTACATCATGCGGTTGCGGTCATTGGTCACAAACTCGGCCTCGAGAGCAACCCCCTCTTCTTTGGCCAGGTTTCGAAGAAACGTAATCAAGACCGTCCCCACACCGCGCGACATGACCCGGCAGGACATCAGCAGCAGTTTGACCGTCCAGACGTCCGGCTGTTTGTCGACCAGCACCAGGCCGATCTTGCCGTAGGTCCCGAACTTGTCGGTCAACCCGGCTACGAGCAGCAGGTGATCCGGGGAGCGGCTGAAAAAAGCCAGTTCATCGTAATCATAGGTATAGGCCGTCGTATTGAGCTGGTTGGTTCGCTGGGTCAGCTCTTCCGCCCGTTTGAGGTCTTCCGTTTTGGCTTCCGAAATGGTCAGGACCATATCCAGCGTGGAGAGAAACAGATCCTGCGATCCGTCGAACTCCTTTTCAACCTCATTTCGGACGATATCGCTCTGATACATCTGACGGCGTTTTCTGGAATCATCTGTGATAAATCTCGGGATCATCACCTCCATATCGGCGATTTCAGCCGTTTTCAGGGAGTCGATGACGAGAATCTCCGGGTGTGAAAACTGCACCTCCTCCCGTTCAAATGCCTGATCGTCTACAAAGGCGAGAGTATCCAGGCCAATATTGATCTGCTCCGCTATCTTTCGGAGAGATCCGGACTTGGGGTTCCAGTTGATCTGCGGATAGAGAAAGTACTCCATCAGGCCGAACTGTTTCAGTTTGGCCACTGCCATATCCTCATCATTCTTGCTGGCAACCGACTGAAGAATACCCCGTTCGTCCAGGGTTTGGATCAGCTCCACAATTCCCGGTTTCAGGGTTAC
>JBBDRW010000153.1:0-3359 GCA_040905265.1 Balneolaceae bacterium
TTATTTTACACGCGACACGATATTTCTTCAACTCATTTGTCGGACACTACACTAGCACTGCCAGTCTTCATTTTTGCCGGCAATCTTCTCAGTAGATCCGGCATCGCGAGCCGCATCTTCAAATTCGCAAATAGTGCCGTTGGCCATATCCCAGGTGGCCTTGGTCATGTGAATGTAATGGCCAGCATTATTTTTGCCGGCATGTCGGGCGTCGCCCAAGCGGATGCAGCCGGCTTGGGACGAATCGAGCTTGAAGAAATGGAGCGGCAGGGTTACGACCGTTCGTTCTCTACTGCAATTACCGCAGCTTCTGCGGTAATAGGACCCATCATCCCACCAAGCGGTGTTATGGTCCTCTACGCAGTGCTGGCAGGTGTAAGACTTGATCATCTTTTTCTAGCCGGGTTCGTTCCTGGCCTTATGCTCGGTGGCTTCCAGATGATAACGATCTATCTTCTTGTGAAGATGGGCAAGGTCATAGCTCCTGTCCAGCCGGTACAAGGCTGGAACGTGCGTTTTCGGACATTTCTGGGGGCGGCGCCGGCCCTCATGGTACCAGGTTTCTTGGTCGTTGGCTTGTTAACGGGAATAGCAACCCCTACAGAACTCGGAGCCGTGACATGTGTGTTTGCCACGATTCTTGGATTTGCTCAGGGAGATTTCAGCATTGCCAAGTTCTGGCAATGCGCCTTGGAAACCGTGAAAACAACCGGGATTCTGGCGATTCTGATAATGGTAGCAGCACCGTTCACATGGATACTGGGTGTAGGAAATGCTGGTGCGTTACTTGCCTCGACCTTAGAGACGATTTCGCAGAACCCTCTGGTCGTACTGCTGATAATCAATCTCGCCTTGTTGCTCGCGGGGTCGATTATGGAGACGGCGGTTATCCAACTGATTGCCGTTCCGATTCTGGCTCCGATCGCTCTGATGTTCGGTATTGATCCGATCCACTTCGGGATTGTCGTCTTGCTTAACCTTTTGCTCGGCACCCTTACTCCACCGTTTGGTGTACTCCTCTTCGTCATGATGAGCTTAACTGGACTGTCTCTACACCAAGTTAGCAAGGCTGTGATGCCGTTTTACCTACCGATGATTGTACTTTTGGTGCTCATTACCCTGTTTCCGGTATTGACCACGTTTATTCCGAATCTAGTTGGGGGATAGGCCCTCAGATAGAGAAATCTTTCCAAAGGAGTGTGCTATGAAAAAGATCGTAGCCGTTTTTGCAGTTCTGTTTATCTCATTTGGTGTCGGGGCCTTTGCCTCTGGTGCTCAGGAAGGTGGTGCGGACCAAGACACAGGAGAGCCATCAGTTTCAGTTACGTTGGCTACAGGTGATGCTCGAGGGTCGTTACGAAATCTTATGGGAAACGAATTGGTGAAGGCTATTGAGAGTCGGCCGGAACTAAACATCAGCGTAAATCACGTAGAGGGCCCCGTCTTGGGCGCCGCAAACGAGATCATGGATCAGGTTGTAGAGGGAAGTGTCGATGTTTTTGGCAACGATCTGGCTTGGGTTGCACCTTATGACGATGACTTTCTACCAATGAGCTTCGGTTTCGTTTTTCGGGATATTGATCACTACCAGAAATATCTGGCAAGCGAGCCCTTCGCGGACATTGTCGATCGGGTTGCGGAGGATGCCGGCCTCAGATTGGTGTCCGCAACACCGATGAATGCTCGTCTCTACTTCTCGACAGAGCCACTCAACACCGCCGACGATTTTCAAGGTCTAAAAATGCGCGCTCCGGGACTTAAGATGTTTGTTGAGACCTACAAGGCTTACGGTATGAGACCAACTACTATCGCTTGGAACGAGATTTTCCTTGCCCTCCGAACAGGTGTCGCCGATGCCGCTCAAGGACCTGCCGCGGATGTTGTTGCCAACGACTGGCATCTTGCCGCTCCCCATATCACTCGCTTGGACGACATGTTTGCGGCCAACGGCTGGTACGTAAATGAAGAGTTCTGGCAATCGCTGACGGAGAACCAGCGAGAGGGAATGATAGAAGCCTTCGCCGAAGTCAACGACTGGGGCTTTGCTGAGGCCATCAACAATGAGCAAGAGATACTGAACAAGATGGTCGAAGAAGATGACGCGATCTATAACGATGAGTTTGAGGAGGCGGAACGACTTCGACTCCGCGAGCGCGCTCTGGAAGCAGCGCGGGATCTCGAAGAGTCCGGAGAGTGGAGCGCTGGACTAATAGACCAAATCAACGCGCTTCAGTAATTTAGAAGCCCGTCATAAGAATTGGGGTGGTTATGATCTCTTTCGATTGCGGCACCCCAATTCACTCCTATTCTTTGCGGATGCTGCGCTGTGTACTCCTCCCGATTCCCGACAGCGATTTGCGGGAAAACGGACAGCTACGGAGTACGCTCTCTGCGGTCCCGATAAAAATGCCCATCACAGTCATTTCGATTTTTTCCAATACTCTGACTCATAGATCAGCCAGCCGATAGCCTCCAAGCCAACTATACAAACCCGAGGACGAAAGGAAGAACAGGAGATCCTTAGACCGTCCACACATCCCGAAGAAGATTCGCTCGGTTCTGACTCCACATCAAGGGGAAAGACGGGACAGTCCCACATAAAGCGACGCCGGGTCAGAAGAAGCCCGGTGGATACCAACTCTCCTCCCAGCCATGCCCCTGAAATTCCCCCCCCGGTCAGACCACGACTCCCGCCGGCCCTACGAAGCGGAAACCCAGACCGGAGAGGACCATGCGGCATGTCCATTCTTCTGAAAGACCCGCAGGTAGTACCAGTCCTCCGGAAGGTCCGCGCCCGCAATGTCTTCGTATCGAAACTGACAGGTATACTGAGATGCGGTGACGAAACGGTGCATACGTACCGCAGGAGAGGTGAATCCCCCCGTATAAAATGTCCGGGAGCGCTCTATCAGATCGCTAACGGTGAACGTAATCTCTTTGCCGTTTGCCGTTACCGAGAGCTTTGTATCCGCCGTCGCGTTTAATTCTAAAGCAATGCCTTGCGTTTGTACTGTAGAGGTGGTGGTGTTACCAAAGGTCATCGTTTTCAATTCGACTCTTCCCTGCCTGGGCCTGTCCCACGAGGAAAAATGAGTCGGATGGTTGTAGTTATCCAGCGGATCGACTACGTCTATTCCTCTGAGCCGCGGCTCCACGTTGAGTATCTCGCCGAACTCGACCCCTAAAGAGATCTCCCATTCGAAGGGTGTGCCTTTCTCTCCCCAGCCAAACTCAACGTAAGCAATCCCTCGCACGCTCTCTCCATTCGCAGGAAGATCCGGTTCGCGATCCGCAAGCATGAGCCGGTGAATAACGCGATTGTTCTTGAGAAGCTCAACACGGTCCAGGGCGGCGGGGGG
>JBBDRW010000154.1:0-19910 GCA_040905265.1 Balneolaceae bacterium
ACAGAGTCAGCAACTCTGTGGGCGGGTACTATGGGGATATAATAGTTCAGATTGTCAGACCGGGCCGTTTAATACTCTTCCTCTTGAAGCCGGGCCGCAAGTTTGGCTTCAAAACCGGGAGCGGCTTTTATTTTCGGAAGATTATTAAGTTTATGCCGTATCTCTTTGTTAATCAGTGCAATATCAATTAATTCAATACGCTCGCTTGTGAGGCTTTGAAATGAAACGGCATCACGAAAAGTGAAGGATTCATCTGCAAATTTCAGGATCAGATCATCGATTTCCGACTCACGGTATTCATGTTGTTTCTGCATAGTGGATGGCATCAGTTGGTTGCGTCTCTGATTCCATCCTACTTTGAAAAAACTAAATTGTTTCCGGATTGACATAATCTTCCAGAATTTCCTGTAGCTGAACCCGTCCTCTGTTGATTCTCGATTTCACCGTTCCCATCGGGGTTCCGGTTATTTCGGAGATCTCTTCATAGGTCAGTTCCTGTATATCCCGGAGAATTATCGCCTCTTTGAATTCATCATTTAACTTTTCCAGAGCTTTTTCAAGCTCCTCTACGCAGAGTTTCTGATGCAGTATCTCATCCTGCAGAATACCGGAGTCTTCGATGTGCATCTCCATGCTGTCAGGGTCACCCGGATCTTCATGAATCGAGAGCGTATGCATTCTCTGCTTCTTTTTGTAGAGGCTCTTGGCAAGGTTTAGCGCGATCGTATACATCCAGGTTGAGAACCTGGCGATTCGCGTATAGGACTGACGGCTGCGGTGTACCCGTAAAAAGGTCTCTTGTACGAGATCTTCACAATCCTGATGATTTCGTGTATAGCGGTAGAGGAAGTTATGAAGCCGATCCTTGTATCGTGAGACCAGAATATTGAAGGCGCGGACAGTACCACCTTGAAACAGTTCCATCAGATCTTCATCTGACAATTGAGAATAGGTTCCAGTTGCTATTGCTTTCATCTCGATACCTCATTGATTCAGTTCCCGTTTACCGCAGTGCCGGTCAGCCGGCAATACGCTTGATCAACAGGAGAAGAATCGAGGTGGTATCCAGAGTACTGTATCCTTTGGCTGCCATGTCGGCATCCAGAAGGGCTTCAAAAATGCGAGGCATCTCTGCAAGGCTGAAGCCGGAGGCATCTTTCCAGAGCTGGTTAAAATACCAGTCATTCCGGATGCCCAGCTCTTGTTGAATCGAGGATTTGGAAGATCCTTTTTCCAGCAGCCGTCTGATTTGCCAGATGTTGCCAAATACAGTAAATAGAAATCCCACGGTTCGAATTACTTCTCCCGTGTCTGTATTACTTTTAAGCAACATCTGTTCCGCAATCGAGAGGGAACGTTCCAGATTTCTCTCAAGAAGGGCATCCTTCAGCTCAATGACCGAATATTCACGGTATGAGCCGATAATTTTTTTTACGTCAGCTTCAGAGATTGTTTCCGAAGTGTCTACAAAAGTACACACTTTTTCTAATTCAGTGGACAGCAGCTGAAGGTCATTACCTACGAGCTGAGACAATATCCTGGCTGCTCCGGGTTCGATCTCTTTATTATATTGGGACCGGACCCACCCTTCTGTCCACTCCGGCAATTGATAATCAGGCAGTTTGTCAAATGAACAGGAGTAGACATTTGGAGATTTTGTAAGAGCTTTTCCCAAATTTGTCCGTTTATCCGGACTCTTTGTATCGATCAGACAGAGAATCGTTCCCGGATTCGGCTGCTTCAGGTAGGGAATCAGGTCACTGATATCCCCCTCCTCCCTGCTCCCCCCTTGAAGTGCCGAAAAATCTCTCACGACTACCACGCGAAATTCCGCCATCATGGGATAGCTTCGGATAATTCCCAAAACCTGTTCCGGTGAAACCTCATTCCCGTAAAGGAGATCAACATTGAAATCAGCCTGTGATTCATCGACAAGACGTATGACCTCTTGCTGGAGCAGATCTGTGAAAAACGTCTCTTCACCATAAAGATGGTAGACCGGTTTCCGAAGGTCCGGCTGCCGAATGCTTTTCCGGGTTTCACGAAAACTGTCTATGCTGGTTTTTTTGGCCAATTCGGATTCCGGGTTGGTTTCTTCTTCTCAGGGTGTGAGCCGGCCGAGCATCCGGGGAAACGGGATAGTCTCCCTCACATGACTCAGTCCGCAAATCCAGGAGACAGTACGTTCAAGCCCGAGCCCGAATCCTGAATGTGGTACCGTGCCGTATCTTCTCAGGTCCAGGTACCATCGAAAGAGATCTTCCGACAGGTTGTGTTCCCTGATTCTCTTCTGTAACTCCTCCAGGCTCTCCTCCCGCTGGCTCCCCCCGATGATTTCGCCGTACCCCTCCGGAGCGAGGAGATCCATTGCAAGAGCGAGACGGTCATTCTCAGGGTCCCGTTTCATGTAGAAGGCTTTGACGGCTGCTGGATACCGGTGTACAAATACCGGAGCGTTATACTGCATGGTCAGCAGGGTTTCGTCACTTCCGCCAAAATCACTGCCCCACTCAAAGTTTCGCGCCGACTCTCTCCACTCCGGTATGTTCCGGAGATCCTCTTCAATCTGGTTCTGTCTCGTATGGATCTCCCGGATTCGCTGATCGATCTGGGATTTCCGCCACTTCTTCGCTGAACCGTGCTCTGTTTTAATCTTGTTCAGTTCAAGATTGAGTTCCTTCTGTTCACTCTCACGGTCTTGAACCATTTTCTGGAGCAGTTGGTCGGTTTCAGAGCCTGTCAAGACCTCAACTGCCTTGTCGTAGGTGATCCGGTGAAACGGATTCTTGTATGCCTGTTCTAAATAATATCTCTCTCTTCCAATGATCCCCAGCTCATCGCCGCCCCTCTCCAGAACCTCCCGGACTATATATTTGATCATTGCTTCCGCAAGATCCATATTCATCTCCAGATCATAAAACGCCATTTCAGGCTCAATCATCCAGAATTCACTCAGGTGCCGGCGAGTCTTGCTCTTCTCCGCCCGAAAGGCAGGGCCAAATGTGTAAACCTTACCGTGTGCCATTGCCATCGCTTCTGCATAGAGTTGGCCCGACTGTGTGAGGTAGGCATTCTCATCAAAAAAATCGGTTTCAAATAGTGTTGAAGTTCCCTCGGCTGCATTACCGGTAAATATCGGAGCGTCCAGCTGCATAAAATCACGCTCCTGGAAAAACTGATGAAGTGCGTAGACAATTCGGTTTCTGATTCTCATCACAGCCCACTGTTTTCTGCTTCGAAGCCATAGATGACGGTTCTCCATCAGGAACTCGACACCATGCTCTTTGGGGGTGATCGGATACTCTTCCGCAACCTGATAGATGGCGAGATCCGAAACACGGAGTTCATACCCGCCAATACTTCGTTCATCCTTTACAACCATTCCGGTTATCTCAAGGGAACTCTCCTGTTTTAATGACGAAGCCATCTCCCACACATCACTACTCACCTCCCCCTCAGTTACAATACATTGACAGATTCCGGTTCCATCCCTCAATTCGATAAAATGGAGTTTCTTACTGCTGCGTATATTGTAAACCCACCCTTTCAGGGTTATGCTTTTCTCTTCGTGGTCTTGTAATTGATTGATTGTTACCATAACTCAGGACTGTCTGTTCTATTCCGGCAATAAGAGTGTCTCTGAAAAGTTTCCGATATCGAAAAATTCGGATGCAAACGTTCGAACATCCTCCTCCGTTACCTCATCAATATTCTCTACCAGTTCGTCTAATGTAACAAACCGGTTAAAGTACAATTCGCTTTTTGCAAGCCGGGACATCCGATTGTTCATGCTCTCCTGGGAAAGCAGAAGTTTTCCCTTCAGCTGCGCCTTGGATTCCGAGAGCTCCCGGATCGGGATCGGTTCGTCAATTAACCTCTGAAATTCAGCACCGATCAGTTCACGGACATGCTCCACATACTCTCTGTCTGTGCCAATATAGACACCAAAAAGCCCGGTATCTAAATAGGATTGATTGAATGTGCTGATTGAGTAGCAGTAGCCATACTTTTCACGGATGTTCTGATGAAGGCGTGAACTCATCCCGCCCCCCAGAACGGTATTGGCAAGCAACAGCCGGTATTTGTCCGGATGGTCATAGTGAAGGCCGCGCCGTCCGATGATCATGTGTGTCTGTTCGATCGGCTTGGTAACGACCCGGTCCGTTCGTTCATACTCCGACATAGGAATCTCACTGTTTGCAGAGTCGCGGGCCGGCGAGTCGCCCAGATAGTTCTGAATCAACTCAACGATACGGCTGTGATCAACATTTCCGGCTACGGAGATCAATATATTCCAGGGTTGATATCGGCTTTCGATATAGTTGAAGAGATCTTTTCTTGCAAATGCATTGACGGTATCTTCATATCCGATAATAGGACGGCCGAGTGGGTGTCCGCTGAAAATTGCACCGCTGAACTCTTCGAAGAGATAATCTTCAGGGCTGTCTCTGTACATCTTCATCTCCTCAATCACTACTTTCTTCTCCTTCTCTATCTCCTCTTCAGGAAAACGGGAATTTCGGATCATATCCGTCAGTACATCGAGTGCTGTTTCCAGTTGTGAATCGAGACAACGGGAGTAGTAGCAAGTGTATTCACTGGAAGTGAAGGCATTGAGGTACCCCCCTACCGCTTCCATACTGAGAGCAATGTCATACGCACTTCTCTTTTCAGTTCCCTTGAAAAGCATATGTTCGAGAAAGTGTGTTATACCCGCCTGTTGATCCCTCTCATCCCGGCTTCCGGTTTTAATCCAGATTCCAACGGCAACACTTCGTACACTTTCAACCTTCTCGGTAACCACCTTCAGCCCGTTATCTAGGCTGGTCTTGTGTACATACTCGAGATTTTCCCACTTTTTCATAGTCTCTGTTTTACCTCTGTTAGAACTGTAGATGCACTCTGCTGCCGGGCGCACAAAAAAAAAGCGCCATCCTGTCGGAACAGGATGGCGCTAATATACAAACCTTAGAACTGCTTGTCACTCCGTCGGATTCACTCCTCCTTGTCAAGCAGTGCTTTCCTGGAGAGGCGCAGTTTTCCGCCATGCTCTACTTTCAGGAGTTTGACTTCAATCTCGTCACCAACAGAGAGGACATCGTTGATATCCTTCACATGTGAGTGATTTACTTCCGAGATGTGGAGCAACCCCTCTTTTCCGGGAACAATCTCAACAAATGCACCGTACTCTTTTAACGCTTTCACAATCCCTTTGTAGACTGTTCCTTCGTCCAGAGTCCCGGTGATCGCCTTGATCCGCTCTTTGGCCTGTTCAGCATTTTCAAGGTTACCGGAAGAGATCGTAATGATCCCTTTTCCCTGATCATTCTCCTCCACAATGATCTCCGTACCGGTTTCCCGCTGTAGAGTCTGGATTACTTTCCCTCCAGGGCCGATAACTGCACCAATTTGATCTCCATCAATCTCCATTTTCAGGAACTGGGGAGCAAATTCGGATAGTTGGGGACGCGGTTCTGTAATCGTGTTTGACATCTCGTTGAGAATGTGCATACGGCCGGAGTGTGCCTGCTGCAATGCTCTCTCAAGTAGATCGAAACTGATCCCTTTCACCTTCATATCCATCTGGGTTGCTGTAACTCCGTCTGCAGTACCGGCAGTTTTGAAGTCCATATCTCCCATGAAATCCTCTTCGCCACGAATATCTGAAAGGATCACTCCATCTTCTCCATCCACAATGAGTCCCATAGCGATTCCGGCAACCGGCTTTTTAAGCGGAACACCAGCATCCATCAGTGCCATCGAGCCTCCGCATACAGATGCCATCGAAGAAGAACCGTTTGATTCGAGTATATCGGAAATAACTCGAACTACATAGCTGAATTCCTCAAAATCAGGCATCATCTTGCGCAACGCCCGTTCTGCAAGGTGGCCGTGCCCGATTTCACGGCGGCCGGGCCCGCGCAAGAAACCGGCTTCACCAACACAATAGGGCGGGAAGTTGTAGTGCAGCATAAATTTCTTGGGGTCCTCATGAAAGAGCGTATCCACATTCTGTACGTCCCGTTTTGACCCCAGTGTAACCGAGACAAGTGCCTGGGTCTCTCCCCTGGTGAAGATTGCTGAACCGTGTGTTCTGTCCAGATATCCAACTTCTCCCCAGATTTCCCGGATATCCTCCGGATTCCGCCCGTCAATACGGCGTCGCTTCTCAATAATCTGCCGTCGAAGTGCCTCCTTCTCAATATCACTGATTATCGATCGGATTGTGTTTTTCTCCTCAGCATAAGCTTCATTTTGAGTAATCTCTTCAATTGTCTCCGAGCGTAGCTCGCTGATTTGCTTCCCATATTCCTCTTTCCCGAGGCCTGTTTCAACGATCTCTTTCATTTTTGGTTCAACTGTGCTCCGAACCAGTGAAGTGAGATCGGCGTCCACCTCTTCAGGTGTAAATTCACGCTTGGGTCTGCCCACTTCATTACGCAGCTCATCCTGGAACCGGCAAAGTTTTTGAATCGACTGATGGGCAGCTTTGATAGCATCGAGCATCTCAGCTTCAGAAATCTCATCCATCTCCCCTTCAATCATCAGGATACTGTCCTCTGTACCACCAACCAGCATGTCAATGTCACTCTCTTTCAACTCATCAATTGTCGGGTTGATGATAAAATTGCCGTCAACCCTGCCAACCCGAACCTCCGCCATCGGCCCGTCGAACGGGATATCTGAAATGTGAGTAGCGGCTGAAGCACCGAATCCGCCGAGAACATCAGCTTCATGCTGCCCATCGGATGAGATGACAGCACAAATTATCTGGGTTTCATTGTAATATCCATTCGGGAAAAGTGGGCGCATACTCCGGTCAATCAACCGGCTTGCCAAAACTTCCAGGTCAGACGGGCGTCCTTCCCGTTTCATAAATCCTCCCGGGAAACGTCCGCCGGCTGAGAAACTCTCTCTCAAATCAACTACCATCGGAAAAAAGTCTTGTCCCGGTTTTGCCTCTTTAGCACTAACTACGGTACAGAGTACCATCGTTTCACCCATTTTGACTACCACAGCCCCGTCAGCCTGTTTGGCAAGACGGCCGGTTTCCAGTGAGATCGTTTTACCTGGTGCAAATTCTACACTTTTAAATTCTGCTTTCATATCGTCTATTCCTTGTTGTTCTATTTCTGATCGTCATTGATACTGTTCTGTTTCTGAATGGATGTCCGGAAACATGGGTCCGGTTACACTATCAGGCCGGAGGAACAGTACTCCGGCTAAAAAAAAAGGCACCCGGACATGTCGCCGAAGTGCCTTTTGAACCCTCTACTTACGTATACCCAATTCCTGGATAAGGCTTCGATATTTTTCAATATCCGTGCTCATCAGATAATTCAGAAGCCGGCGGCGCTTGCCTACGTGAAGCAAGAGTCCCCGCCGGGATGCGTGATCTTTACTGTGCACCTTCAGGTGCTCGGTAAGATCACTGATTCTCTGTGTAAGCATTGCAATTTGTGCTTCTGTAGATCCTGTATTTTCAGCGGAACCGCCAAATTTTTCAATAATTTCCTGCTTCTTTTCTTTCGCTAGACTCATGTCAATGGTTAAATTTACATTATAAACTTTCTATAACTGAATAAGATAACCTTAATTAGATATAGAGGCAATATTCTTTCATACTCTCTGGCCGATGTATTTCCAAGCCATATCCGAACCTACCGGTTCTGTATCATCCGTGATCTGCTTCAAGAATCATATGGCACTTCTCCCTGTCCTTTTCCAACTGATGTCTCAATTGATCAATACCACTGAATTTCTGTTCATCACGGACTCTTTTTATAAAACGGACCTGAACTGTTTCACCATATATATCCTTGTTAAACTTAAAGATATGGACTTCCAGATTTAGATCCGTACCATAGAAGGTTGGCCGGATCCCGATGTTCATCATTCCACCGAAAAACGTTCCGTCAACCCGTACCCGTACTGCATAGACACCGTTTTTCGGAATCGACTTATTCGGATGGCTGGGTTGAATATTCGCTGTAGGGAATCCGATAGAGCTGCCCCGTTTCTCACCATGGACAACGGTACCATTTAAAAAATAGTTACGTTGAAGGAGTGTCGTTGCCAATTCCACATTCCCGTCGTTCTGCAGTGCATTGCGAATAGCTGTACTGCTGACAGTATGGTTATCAACCTCCTGCTTTGAGACGATATGTACCCTGAAACCGAGCTCTTTCGACAGATCCTGAATAGTCTGTATAGACCCCTGCCTGTCTTTTCCGAATTGATGGTCATACCCGATTACAAACTCCTGTACTCCTATTTTCTCCCAGATAATCTTTCTGACAAACTCATCAGATCCGAGAAGACTGAAGTCCCTGGTAAAAGGGATGACGATCATATCATCAATCCCAAGTTCCTGTAGCACCTCTGCCCTCTCCTCCAGTGTAGTCAGTAACCGTATTCCCCCTCTTCCAGGTGAGATAATGTCCCTTGGGTGGGGATCGAACGTAACAATCGCACTTCGCGTGTTTTGACTCTTCGCTTTCTGTAAGACAGTGTTCACCAGTACGCGGTGTCCGGCATGGACACCGTCAAACGTACCGACGGTAAGGATGGTGTCCGGATCTCTCCGGACGTCATTCAGTTCAACGATCGCCATGAGATTCTACCCAGCTGTTAAAGGTTTTCAATTCCCATGCACTCTCTACACCAAACAGACCGGTTTGAGTTCTTCTCAGATTGCTCAAATAGGCAAGTGTATTGCAAGCGAGTCCCAGATCGTAAGCAAGGGATCGAATATAGGTGCCTTTTCCACAGCGAATACGAAGTTCGATACGGGGAAGGTCGATATTCAAAACCGTAATTTCATGGATTTCAACAGGACGTTTTTCGGTCTCCATCTCGACCCCTTTTCGGGCCAGTTTATAAAGTCTTTTCCCCTCTTTTTTCAAAGCGGAATAGATTGGCGGGGCTTGCAGTATCACTCCGGTAAACTGTTCGTTCAATACCTCTTCAATCCTTGCCGGGTCAACATGATCCCACGGCGCGTCCCTGTCCGGATCAGTACCACGGTCGAAACTGGGAGTTGATGCTCCAAATGTGATTTCTGCTTCGTATATCTTTGGGAGCTCTTGTATCTGGCTGACCGTTCTTGTTGCTTTGCCACAACAAAGAATCAACAGGCCGGTAGCAAGCGGATCAAGAGTTCCGGCGTGGCCGACCTTGCGAACGGGTATCCGATTTCGGACATACTTGACAGCATCGAAACTGGAGAAACCTTCCGGTTTATCAACCGGTATGATCAGCCCCTGCTGAAACTCCTCAACAGAAGGATAATGGTTAGAGTTGCGGTCTAGCAGAGGGAGGTCTGCTAATGGTATCGGTTTTGCCATGGATCAATTGAATCATACCGGGCTCTGTCAAACTCTTCGTATCCCTGGTATATATCTATAAAGGGAAGGAGCGGCCCGTCGGTCTACTCATCCCCCCGAATTTCCCGGTTCTTATCAACCTTGTTAAAGAGTTTTTCAATCTTGTTCACATATTCTGCGGAATCATCGACATAAAAGTGAAGTTCAGGGATGCGGCGAACCTGGTGCCGGATCCTGCCCGCAAGAGCATGTCGAATCTCACTGTTGTGGTCGTCAATATGTTGAAACAGGGATTCAGGATCACTTTTGGGAGAGAATGCACTGAGATAGACTTTTGCAATGGTAAGATCCGGAGACATGCGTACGTTAGTCACAGTGATAAACGTTCCGGGCATCTGATAATCTCGCTGGAGAATCTCCCCCAGATCCTTCTGGATAACTGATGCCAGGCGTTCTGTCCGAATACTCATGATATACTCTGTTTGAATGCAATCCCGGAAAGGATATATGACACTGTTATCAGGATGATTTACCGCAGTGGCACTTGAATTGTAATAATAAACGGCTACAGTTCGGGCTAACCCGGACTGTCCTCAAGTTTCCTCTTCTCTTCTGTGATTTCGTAACACTCTATCTCGTCACTTACCTTGATGTCATTGTAACCGACAATACTGATTCCACATTCATATCCGGATTGTACATCCTTCACATCCTCCTTAAACCGTTTCAGGGAGTCGATCTTTCCATCATAGATAACAACACCGTCCCTTATAACCCGTACCGGAAGGTTGCGATTGATTTTGCCATCTGTAACATAACATCCGGCGATGGTTCCGATTTTGGATACTTTAAAGATTTCCCGTACCTGTGCAACGCCGATCATCTGCTCTTTCAACTCTGGTGAAAGCAACCCTTCAAGCGCATCCCTCACCTCATCTACAGCGTCATAGATTACACTGAATAGCCGGACATCAATACTTTCAGCTTCTGCCAGCTTTCGTGCATTGGCTGTAGGCCGTACCTGGAACCCGATAATGATACCTTCCGATGCAGAGGCAAGCAGGACATCGGATTCGGTAATGGCTCCGGAGCCTGTATGAATAATATTAACGGCTACTTCATCAGTACTCAGTTTCTGAAGAGCACCGGAAAGGGCCTCAATGGACCCATCGACATCGGCCTTGATAATGATATTGAGTTCCGAGACTTCTCCAAGTGCCAGTCTTCGGGAAAGGTCATCAAGTGTGAGATGCTTGGTTTTTCGGAGAGACTGCTCCCGCCTCAGTTTCTGCCTCTGGTTCGCAATATCTTTGGCGGTTTTTTCATCTGCCGGAACAATCAGTCGGTCTCCGGCCTGCGGAATATCATCAAAACCCATCAACTGAATCGGTGTAGAGGGGCCCGCTTCAGTCAGGCGTTTTCCATGCTCATTCTCCATTGCACGAACCCTGCCGAAACAGGGGCCGGCTACAAACGGGTCACCGATTTTCAGATTTCCATTCTGCACAAGAATATTGGCGATAATTCCCTTTCCTTTGTCAACCCGGGATTCAAGAACGACTCCAGTTGCACGCCGGTCAGGATTGGCTTTCAACTCCATCAGTTCTGCTTCAATCAGTACCTTTTCAAGGAGCTCTTCAATACCCTGGCCAGTCATTGCAGATACCTCTGCCGCCTGGTTTTCGCCACCCCACTCTTCGACCATTACTCCGTGTTCAGAGAGTTGCTGTTTGATTTTCTCAGGGTTTGCTTCCGGTTTGTCAATCTTGTTAATCGCGATTACAATAGAAACTCCGGCAGCCTTGGCGTGATTAATAGCTTCGATCGTCTGGGGCATGACGGAATCATCAGCAGCTACGACAAGAATCACAATATCTGTAGCCTGGGCACCCCGGCTTCGCATGGCGGTAAAGGCTTCGTGGCCCGGTGTATCGAGAAACGTAATTTTTCTCCCGTCGTCAGTTGTAACAGCGTATGCACCCACATGCTGCGTTATACCGCCTGCCTCTCCTGCCGCCACCTTGGTCTTTCGGATGTAGTCCAGGAGTGAGGTTTTACCGTGATCGACATGGCCCATGACAGTAATAATCGGGGCTCTCGGCTCAAGATCTTCCGGATCATCTTCCTCCTCTTCAATCTCATCGATCATCTCTTCGGCATCGACAAACTCAACATCCCGGCCAAACTCTTCTGCTACAAGTTCAATAGTGGATGCATCCAGTCTCTGGTTGATGGAGACCATCATACCGATGCTCATGCAGGTTGTGATCACATCATTCGGTTTCACATCCAGAAGCTCAGCGAGGTCACTCACTGTAATAAATTCCGTTACCTCCAGTACCTCCTCCTCGAGGCCTTCCATCTCCTCTTGCAGCTGTCGTTCCTCTTCTCTCTCCTCTCTTCGCTGTCTTCGCCGCTTCTGACGTTTGCTCCCGACTGTTCCGGACGATTGCATCTGCTGCATCGTCTCTTTCATCTTCTTCTCTACATCCTCTTCGTCAATTTTTGACTTTTTCCCTTTCTTCCGGCTGCTCTTCTTTTTGCCCTTGTCTGAAGAACTCTCCTTGCCCGATTTTTCTGCAGCAGCAGCCTCCTCTTCCGGTGTGCGGTCTTTTTTCCGCTTCCGTTTTTTCATTTTCTTCTTTGAAGACTTTGTGACGCTAACCTTGCCGATCACCTTGGTCCCCTTCAGTTTACCAGCCCTTCCCCGAATAATTGACTCTTCATCAGATTCGGACTCGTCATCACTCTCTCCTTCGTCACTGTCAGGTTCATCCTCTACGGAGTCCGGCTCATCAGTATCATCACTCTCTTCTTCATCACTCTCATCTTCCTCATCAGCGACTGGTTCAGGGTCTTCAGGACTCTCTTCCTCGTCTTCACCGGCCGTCACTTTCTCCTCCTCAGGTTCGGCAGCCTCCTCTTCTTCCACAGGCTCTTCAGGTGCAGATTCTGCCTCCTCTTCTACCTCTTCTTCAGCCGGAAGCTCTTCAAGCGGCTCGAGATCCTCTCCGTCATCTGATTCGGTGGATTCCTTTTTGACGGGCTTCTCTTCATCTTCATCCAGAGGTTCAAGATCATCGATCGGTTCCAGAAAACTGTCAATGGAGACTGTTTCATTCCGGTTGGCTTTGATATCACTACGACGCGATTCATACTCTTCACGGACTTTTTCGTGCTCCTGGCTCTTCGCCTTATCCTGGCCATAGACATCTTCCAGAGCCTGATACATGTCCGATGTTACTTTTGAGTTCGGCTTGTTTGCCAACTCAAAACCCTGATCGGCCAATGTATCCACAATCGATTTTGTAGATACATTAAACTCTGAAGCGACTTTGAAAAGTTTCTTTGGTTTATTGTCCGTCATACGGGTAGTTACGTCAGTAGTATAATTAGCAAATGGTGAAACAAATGGCTTGAATCAAACCGGAAATACTGTGCACAGAATTCAATATTGAAGATTCTTCAAACTCTTCAGAAGATGATCTGATAGACTGTATAATGTACAATCAATCCTCTTCGTCCTCAAATTCATATGCGATTACATCGATAATCTTTTCAGCAGTTTCACGATCAATTTTTCCTTCCGTCCGTCGTACAATCTCATCTTCATCCAGAGCCAGGACGGCACGTGCTGTATCACAACCGATGTCATGAAGCATTGTAATGGTCTCTTCACCGAAATCTACAGTAAATTCACTCAGGTCGATATCGTCTTCCTCTTCAACCTCACGGTAGACATCAATTTCACACTCCGTCAGTTTAGAGGCGAGCCGAATATTCACACCGCCTTTACCGATTGCCTTGGAGACTTCATTGGCCGGTACCAGTACATTTGCATGTTTCCCGTCTTCAGTCAGTTCAACTTTCAGAACCTCTGCCGGCTGAAGTGCCCGTTTGATAAATTCGATCTTGTCAGGGGTATAATTTATCACATCAATATTCTCATTTTGCAACTCCCTGACGATGGCATGAATCCGAATTCCCTTCATACCCACACAAGCTCCAACCGGATCAACCCGTTCATCATGAGAGAGCACAGCGACCTTGGATCGGTCTCCAGGTTCACGAGCTATTTTAACCAGCTCAATGATGCCATCGAAGACTTCCGGTATCTCATTTTCAAACAGGCGTTCCAGAAAAAGCGGGGATGTACGGCTGATAATAACCGACGGGTTCCCGTTATACCGTTTCACTTCAGATACAACGGCACGGATGGTATCCCCTTTCCGATACCTGTCCTTGTATATCTGTTCATTCTTCGGCATGACCAGCTCCACACCGTTGTGGTTTACCAGGATATCACGGTTTCGAACCTGATAAACATCACCCAGTACAATCTCTCCGACACGGTCTGAATACTCATCAAATATGTTATCCTTTTCGATCTCTCTGATTCTCTGTGCGAGCTGCTGACGGGCCATGGTAACTGCCCTTCTGCCAAAATCGGTGATGGAGATCTCCTGGGCAAACTCATCGTACAGTTCCAGGTCAGGATCCTGTTTCTGCGCCTCTTCAAGAGAGATTTCGCTAACCAGGTCAGTCAGTTCATCGGCAGGAACAACTTCCCGGATATGAAGAATCTGAATTTCACCCCTGTCCGGGTTCAGGATGACGTCGAATGCTTCGTCCGATTCATACTTTTTGGTAATCATGGTTCGGAAGACATCTTCCAGAATTGTAAGTAACAGATCCTTCTCGATCCCTTTATCCTTGGCAATTTCAGCAAAGGATTGAATAATCAATTTTGAAACGTCGTCTTGCATCAGAGAATCCTGTTTTAAATAGATTTTGTTACCGGCTGAACACAGGAATGATTTTCGCCTCTACGATCTCAGAATATGAGATGAGAGTATCCTGGCCTTGATCCGAGGTTACCGTTACGCCTTCATCATCAGCCTCTTTTAAAACACCTTCCAGTTTTTGATAACCGTCCGGGTTCTTATACTTGACACGTATGGTACGTCCACGATTTTTCACATACTGTCTGTGATCACTCAGAGGCCGGCTAAGCCCTGGTGATGAAATATTCAGCCGATAACCTCCCTGCATCACTTCATGTGCATCCAATACAAAGCTTAGTTCCCGGCTGATGCGTGTACAGGATTCAACCTGAACATCACCCTCCTCTGAATCGACATAAAGCCAGATGACAGGGTCTCTGTTACCTTTAATCTCGGCATCAACAATATAGAGATTTTCCTGCCTCACAGCTGGTTTTGCAAGTTCACAAATTGTCACTAACTGCTCGTCGTTCATCTGGTTGCCCTGCTTCTGTAATAAAAAAAGTGAGAACCTCTCCGGCGCTCACTTTTACAGACCTGAAAAATAGTTGTAATACCTGACAATAACAACATGGGAAGATCTGTCAAAAGAGTCTGCTAGGAGTTTGTCGGACTTACGGGATCGTAGCGAGGCGAGTGCAAAATCGAGGTCATTTTTTCGAGGTTTTGAGACGCATAGTGGTGCTATGGAACGAAAAACCTCGAAAAAAGGGACCGATTTGGCGCCGCCGCAGTAGATTCAACGTAAGTCCGACAGACTCCTAGGCAAAGGAGTAATAGATCTTTTATATTGATCCAAATCCGGCAGATCGGAATTGGATGCCTTCTGGGAACCCTGAAACAACGAATGAAATTTGTTGACCATGATCGTATCGACCCTCAGATTCACATTATATGGAGCTGGCCTGCTTCTCATATTGTTGTCCGGTTGTAGTGAACGCGATTCGGAAGTCAGAGAGGAACTTTCCGGACGAACACTTGACTATCCGGCTGAAGTATCTTTTCTGTCCGGAAACGACCAGATCCGAACCACAATCAGAGCAGCAGTTGCAGACGATACCGTCTCCAGATCGGAAGGATTAATGGGAGTATCTGACCTGCCCTGGGATAGAGGAATGATCTTTATCTTTGAAAATGAACAACCCAGAAGCTTCTGGATGGCAAATACACCCCTGTCACTTGATCTCTTCTTTATCAACAGCGGCATGGAGATCGTACGAATCCACCGCAACACACAACCCTACTCAGATCGCTCTATCACATCAGAGCTGCCAGCACAATATGTTGTCGAGACCAGGGCCGGTTTTGCACTTCGACATGATATTACAGAAGGGATGAGAATTGATTACCGGGTTGAGAGGGAGTAGCCGGAATCAGCCTGCCAGGTTACAACGATTACCCTTCGCCCTAAGCCTTCCGGGAGGGTTCTCTATGATGAATAATGGTTCTGTAAAGCTCTTCCGCTTTCCGGATTAACTCATTTTTAGTAGAGTTGTTTTCAATGATATAATCACACAGCGGCTGCAGGTCTTCGTCAGAAGACTGCGCCCCCATTCTCGCTTCAACATCAGCCTCAGACATTGAGTCTCTCTCAGCTACCCACATCATTCTCCGGCTTTTTTCGGCACGCACCAGAACAACATAGTCAAGATAGCCGGGACGCCCGTTGTTGAGAAGAATTGCGGCCTCCTGCACAAACATCGGGTGTCCTTCAGACTCCGCTACTTCAATCAGGGATTGAATTTCTCGCTTCAAAACGGGGTGTACAAGCCGGTTCAATTCCTCCACTCTCCCCTCCCGGAATGCCGCCCTGGCAAGGTAATGTCTGTTCAAAGATCCATCCTGTTTATAAGCCTTCGTCCCAAAATGGAAGCGAATCTCCTCTCGCAAACGGCTGTCCTGAACCATCAACTCTTTGGCCAGTTGGTCTGAATTCACTACATATGCTCCCAGATCTCTCCAGCACTTACATATGGTACTCTTTCCACTACCTATCCCTCCGGTAATTCCCGTTCGGATCATGACGCTTCGGTTCGTGCAGATATGGAGAGCAGATACGCATTGATGAAACCATCCAGATCACCATCCATGACACCATCCACGTCACTGGTCTCAAACTCGGTTCGGTGATCCTTCACCATGTTATAGGGATGGAATACATAGGAACGGATTTGCGAACCCCACTCATTTTTGTTCTTGGAATCTTCGAGCTTCTCCTTCTCTCTCTGCCGAATACTTTTCTCCAATTCATAGATTTTCGACTTTAACAATACCATCGCCTTCTCTCTGTTCTGAAGTTGTGAACGCTCCTGCTGACACTCGGCAACGACCCGCTCCTCCGTACCGTCCGATAACTTTCCATTCCAGATAAGCCGCACACCGGTTTCAACTTTGTTGACATTCTGACCGCCGGCTCCACTGGCATGAAACCGTTGCAGCTCCACCTCCGATTCATTGATGTCGACGTCAATTGTATCATCAATCACCGGTGAAACAAATACGGAACAGAACGAGGTGTGTCTGCGGGCGTTACTGTCAAACGGAGAGATCCTGACCAGGCGGTGGACACCGCTTTCTGCTTTTAAAAATCCGTATGCGTTTGGACCGCTGACCTCGATCGTTGCACTTTTCAGACCGGCAACTTCCCCCTGCTGGTACTCGAGAGTAGAAACTGAATAACCGTTGCGTTCTGCCCAGCGGGAATGCATTCGAAAAAGCATCACAGCCCAATCCTGACTCTCCGTTCCACCAGCTCCCGGATTGAACGTAAGTATCGCATCCCGATGGTCGTCCTGTCCGGTTAACATATTTGTTAGCTCCAGATCCTCAAGCCTTTTCCGGAAGGTTTCTGACTCTTTTTGAAGCTCCTCCTCTACGGGTTCGCCCTCGTCAAGAAATTGTTGATAGACCTGGATACTCTCCCGGAGCTGGTCAAGTTCATCCCAGCTCTCTACCAGACTCTTTTCATGGTCGATTTCCCTCATTACCTGGCTCGCCCTTTCCGGGTCATTCCAAAAGGCAGGGTCCTGTGTCTGCTCCTGTAACTCTATGATTCGTACTTTTCTTTGATCGTAGTCAAAGATACCCCCTGAGCGTATCGAGACGCTCGAATAGTTCAGGTAAATCTGCCATTTGATTGGTCATTATAACATTTCTCTATTGGTTACTTATAAAGGTTCGGGCAGAGCATTGGATGGCAATTTTCAGCCAGAAGCAATCCCTGCCCGTCAGTCATACTCTGGAGCCTGTCGGACTTCCATCGAATCTGCTACCATCCCGTAAATCCGACGGACTCTTAGTGTCGTGTCAACACTAGGATAAAGATGAGCAGGGTGAACTGCAATGAAAAAACCGCCGAAATTTCTTCCGGCGGTTTTTTAAAAACTGAGATGGGAAGTAAGCCTTAGCGGCTCAGTTTACCCAGTATGAACCCGATTAGCAATCCGCCCGCAACGGCAATACCTACACCCTGTTCCGGGTTGGCACGGACATATCGTCTGGCACTTCGATATTCATGCCTCAGATCGTTTTCAAGCCGATCCTTTTCACCGCGGAGTTTGTCCACCAGTTCTTCATAGGCATTTTCAAGAGATACTTTTTTCTCTTCCAATTCATCCAGTATTTCGTTCTTTTTTTTATTTACTTCGTCCATGTCACTATCTCCTGTTTGATTTTGGGTTTTTTCTTTTCGCACCATATAACCTGTCTGTTTGGAGGCTTTGCAATATCGGTTTTCCAAAGCCTGCTATTAGTTGTCAGTACCTGAAAACGGTTTTTTCGGCCAGAAAATTCACTTATCTGGCCATGCAGTATGTAGATGTTCTGATCGTCATTCGTCTGACCGTACTTTCACTCCTTTGTCCGCATCTAACCGGATATTATCATATCTGTTGCCCAGGATTCTGTCGGACTTCCGTCCAATCTACCATGGCAGCTGTTATTTTGAACTGGCAACCGCTGATCCAGGCTTGTTTAACGCCTGCTCTTTGTATTGTAACTCATATAACTTTTTATAAATTCCATCTTTTTTACTGATCAACTCCTGATGGGAACCGATTTCCCGAATCTCTCCCTTATGCATGACAAGAATTTTGTCTGCTCCCTGAATTGTTGACAATCTGTGGGCAATGACAATGGACGTCCTCCCCTCCATCATCTTGTTACACGCCTTGGTTACCAACTCCTCCGTTTCTGAGTCGACACTGGAGGTTGCTTCATCGAGTATCAGTATATCCGGATCATAGACCATTGCACGAATAAAACAGATCAGTTGACGCTGTCCCATCGAGAGAGAGGCTCCCCGCTCCTGCAACAGGAAGTCATATCCATCAGGAAGTTTTTTAATGAATGTATGTGCTTCTGCACGTTTTGCCGCTTTTACAACCACCTCTCTGCTAATATCCGGGTTGCCGAGTGTAATATTGTCAAAGACTGTTCCTGAAAAGAGTGCATTATCCTGAAGTACCAGGGCAAAACGGGATCTGAGGTCTTGATGTGTAAGGTTTCGGATATCTACGCCATCCACCGAAATAGAGCCCTTCTCTACATCATAAAATCTCATCAACAAATTGATCAGAGTTGTTTTTCCGGACCCTGTAGCCCCCACCACAGCAAGGTTTTCTCCCGGACTGACTTCAAAGTTGATATTCTTCAGGATGTATGGCTCCTCGTTCTTGTTATATTTGAACCAGACATCTTTGAACGCAATCAATCCCCGTGGATTTTCTATGAACTGTGGTTCTGATGGTTCGGGGACTCTGTTCTCCGTATCGAGTACATTGAAAATTCTTTCAGAAGAGGCGAGAGCCGACTGAAGTGTATTATACTTCTCCGAAAGGCCCTGTATCGGCCTGAAAAATTGACGAACATATTGTATAAAAGCCAGCAATACGCCAAATGTAAGCTGATCCATCAGGGCACGAGCACCTCCGTACCAGACAACGAGTGCCATGGAGAGGCTGGCAAGCACTTCAACGACAGGCCAAAAAATGGCAAAGTAGAAGATTGTCTGTATATGTGCCTCCCTGTGATCTCCGTTTATGGAAACAAACTTTCTCTTCTCCTTTTCTTCACGGTTAAAGAGCTGAACGATCGACATTCCACTTATATGTTCCTGTACAAACGAGTTTAATTGAGCAATTCGGTCCCGAACTTCAAGGAACGAGACTCTCACCTTAGACTTGAACCAGAACGTTGAGTAGAAAAGGATCGGGAGGACGAGTATGGAAATTACGGTTAACTCCCAGCTCATCATTATCATAAAATAGAGTATAAAGATGATCCGGAAGAGATCACCGAGAATGTTTACCACACCGTCAGACAGGAGTTCACTGAGTGCTTCTATATCATTGGTGGTTCGTGTAATAAGCCTACCGATCGGATTACGGTCAAAAAACTGAACGTGAAGAGATTGAATCTTGTGGAAGACTGCATTCCGAAGGTTAAAGAGGGTTCCCTGCCCAAACCATCGCGTCAGATAGGTGTTTATTACAAGGATGAGGAATTCGGACAGAAGTGCACCGGAAAGAAGTAGTATGATCCAGAGCAGACCTTCAAAGTCCCCGATTGCAATATAGTCATCCACTGCAATCTGGGTAAGTTTCGGGCGGATCGTCCCCAAAAAGGCTGCAGAGAGTGTCAGCAGGAAGGCGAGCAGAACGTACCAGCGATATGGTTTCAGATAAAAGTAAAGCCGTCGAATTAAGACTGAATCGACGGCTTTGGACTACCGGAATATACTCAAAACGGTATGTTCAATTAGAATCGATTAAAATCTTCGAATGGAGTACTAGGAGTAATA
>JBBDRW010000155.1:0-3277 GCA_040905265.1 Balneolaceae bacterium
GATTGCGGGAGAACCCATGTATCTGAAGATGCCGAAAGTGCTTGGTGTCCGCCTGGAAGGGGCGATGCCGGAGTGGGTGAGTGCCAAGGATCTTGTTCTTGAGATGTTGCGCAGGTATGATGTAAAAGGGTGCAGAGGGATGATCATCGAGTACTACGGCCCCGGCCTCAGAGGGCTGTCCACGATGGATCGCCATGTGATTGCCAATATGGGTACAGAGATGGGTGCCACGACTACTGTGTTTCCATCCGATGAGGAGGTGCGACGGTTCATGAAACAGCAGGGACGTGAAGAAGAGTGGCACGAGCTGCAAGCGGATGAAGGTGCCGCTTATGACCTGCAGGATGAGCTGATACTGGATGACCTGGTGCCGATGGTTGCTCTTCCGAGCAGCCCGGGAAACGTCGTCCCTGTAACGGAGGTAGAGGGGAGAGAGATCTATCAATCGTATATAGGCTCTTCTGCAAACCCCGGCTTTCGTGACTTCTGGATCGCTTCGGAGATGGTTAAAGGTCGGCGTACAGTAGAAGAGGTCAGCTTTGACATCAACCCGACATCGAGACAGATTCTGGAGAATATGGTGCGCAGCGGAGTAATGCTTCATCTGGTCCAGTCCGGCGCCCGGATTCATCAGGCAGGCTGTAACGGATGTATCGGGATGGGGCAGGCCCCCGCAACCGGGAAAAACAGCCTTCGTACAGTTCCGAGGAATTTTCCGGATCGCTCCGGAACCAGGGAGGATGCTGTCTATCTGGTCAGCCCGGAGACGGCAGCCGCATCTGCATTGACAGGGCAGATTACGGATCCCCGCAGAATGGGAGAGCTTTTCAGGTTGGACTACCCGGACTACCGGGAGCCGGATGATTACATCCTGAACCGGGAGATGTTGGTGCCTCCATCTGAAAACGGTAAACGCACCGAAATTGTGAAAGGGCCGAATATCTCATCCATTCCGGATTTTGATCCGATTCGTGACTTTGAAGCACCCGTACTTCTTAAAATGGGGGATAACATCTCGACCGATGAGATACTGAAAGCGGGTGCTGAAGTTCTTCCGTTTCGCAGCAATATTCCTGAAATCAGCCGGTTTGCATATACCGTAATCGATGATTCGTTTTACGATCGGGCGATGGCAGAAAAAGAGAAGTCCGGGGGGCATGTCGTAGTCGCAGGCGAAAATTATGCACAGGGTTCCAGCCGTGAACATGCCGCAATAGCACCCCGCTTTCTTGGGCAGCACGCTGTTCTTGCTGTTTCGTATGCACGGATAGGGTGGCAAAACCTGGTCAACTTCGGCATATTGCCACTCGAGTTCAGTGATCCGAACGACCTGAAACGGATTGATCAGGGAGATCTTCTGAAAACGGACAATATCCGGGAACAGATGAAAGCATCGGATGGTATCGAAATTCTGAACAGGACAAAAGGGGAGAAGATCATCGCAAAACACAGTTTAAGTGGCCGTCAGCTGGATGTATTGCTGGAGGGGGGGATGATACGCCATTTCAGGAAACGAAAACAGCGACCGTGAGTGTTACCATCCGGACGTCTGCCAGCAGATTTATTTTCAACGGCTGCTCGCTGTTTTATTGAGAGTGACTATTCAGTGTATCAATCCGACAGACTCCTAGCCTGGTCCGGATTGTGTCCGGCTGGCAGAGCATCCCGGGTGCCTTAATTATGAAATCAAAGCAGTAACCCGTAACTTTAAAGTCTGCGAATAAGTCAATAATCCGAAAGAGAATGAATAACGACAAAGAAATACTCGAATCCGTCGATCTGAATCAAATATCGGATGATGATTTGGGAGATAACCATATAGCTACATCCATTGAAACCCCGCTTCGAAAAGATGCTTTTAACCGGAGTGACGAGGAGAAGATCGCGATCATCGAAGAGCATTTCAGAGAGATTATGAATACCCTCGGGCTTGACCTGAAGGATGAGAGTCTGAAAGGGACGCCACAGCGGGTCGCAAAGATGTATGTGCAGGAGATATTTAAAGGGCTGAACCCTAAAAACAAGCCTGCCATCAGAAAATTCTCCAACAACTATGCGTATTCAGACATGCTTGTAGAGAAGAATATTCAGGTTACTTCATTCTGCGAACATCACTTTTTGCCTTTTATCGGAAAGGCACATGTAGGGTATATCAGCAGCGGTAATGTAATCGGGCTCTCGAAGATTAACAGGGTCGTCGATTATTTCTCCCGGAGGCCTCAGGTGCAGGAGCGGCTGACTCTTCAGATTGCTGATGCCTTGGTTGGTGCTCTTGAAACAGAGGATGTAGCTGTTTTTATCGAAAGCAAGCACTACTGTGTATCAACCCGGGGGATTCAGGATGTCTCAAGCAGCACGGTGACTTCTGAATACAGGGGACAGTTCAGAGAGCAGGATGTTCAGAAGAAGTTTATCGAATACATCAAAACCGAAACCGAGATGTAGGTCAACGGCTAAAATAGCCAGATTATGTCTGACTTTGAGCGCTTTCCTGTACAACTTTACAACAGCCTTTCGAGAAAGAAGGAACCATTTCAACCCCTGAATCCACCACATGTCGGCCTCTATGTGTGTGGCCCGACAGTGTATGGAGATCCCCACGTGGGGCATGCACGTGCTGCGGTGACCTTCGATATAGTATTTCGTTATCTGGAGCATCTCGGGTTTCATGTCCGGTATGTGAGAAATATTACAGATGTCGGGCATCTTGAAAATGAAGTGGACGGGTCGGGCGAAGACAAGATTGCAAAAAAAGCCCGATTAGAAGAAATTGAGCCGATGGAGGTGGTTCAGCGTTATACCAGGATCTATCATGACGGAATCGATGCATTGAATTGCAGACGGCCGAGCATCGAACCGACCGCATCCGGGCATATTATTGAGCAGATCAGGCTGATCCGGAAAATCATGGAGAATGGCTGGGCCTACGAAACAGAGGGAACCGTATGGTTTGACCTGGATAAATACAGCAAATCTTTTACTTATGGAGAACTTTCAGGTAAAATCCTTGACGATCTACAGGCTGGCAGCCGGAATACAGAGGGGCTCGATGAGAAACGGAATCCACATGACTTCGCTTTGTGGAAACGTGCTGAATCTTCTCATATCATGAGGTGGGATTCGCCCTGGGGAGAAGGGTTCCCCGGTTGGCATATCGAGTGTTCAACGATGAGTACCAAGTATCTGGGTGAGAAGTTTGATATTCACGGAGGCGGGCTTGACCTGCAATTTCCACATCACGAAGCCGAGATTGCCCAATGCAGGGGAGCTCATGGAG
>JBBDRW010000156.1:0-3226 GCA_040905265.1 Balneolaceae bacterium
GCCTATTTACGATCTCTTCCGGCTCACATGAGGATCGAATTCGGGGTAAACTGCAATCCCTGTAACCTGCTGCTGGTACACGGAAGTCCGCGTAAAATCAATGAATATCTTTTTGAAGACCGTGCTGATAAAAGTCTGCTTCGGATGATGAAAAAAGCAGATGCACACATTATGGCGTTTGGGCATACCCATAAATCCTATCATAAAATGACTGAAGATGAAGACAGTGCGATCCGACACGCCATCAATATCGGTTCGGTTGGTAAACCGAAAGACGGCGACCCGCGTGCCTGCTACGTCATGCTGGAATGGGATGGAGACCTGAACCTGACAGATGCAAACGATTTGGCTGTGGAATTTATCCGGGTTGACTATGATGTGGAAAAAGCGGCCAAAGCAGTTGAAGAGAGCCCGCTTCCAAATCCGTTTGCCGATATGCTCAGGAACGGCGGGTAGAAAATGGAACCTATGAGTCTGTCGGACTTAGTCTGATCTACTGCGGAAATGCAGGATTGGAATTCAATCATATTAATCGTATTTTTACGATTAAATAAACCCAAGTATTAAGAACATGAAACAACCAGAGAAAACAGAAACCCTGATCGAAGTATTTGACCCGGCCATGTGCTGCAGTACCGGCGTTTGCGGCCCTGATGTGGACGACTCGCTGGCAGATTTTGCCAGTGATGTAAAATGGCTGAAGGGACAGGGCGTGGATGTACGGCGCTACAACCTGGGTCAGGAGCCTGACGTATTTAAAATGAACCCGCAGGTGCTGGCACGGCTTCAGCAAGCCGGCACGGACGCACTACCCCTGATTATCCTGAACGGTGAAATTGTATCTGAAAGCGGGTACCCCGACCGGAATCAGTTATCCAGATGGGCCGGATTGAAATCTGCTGATAGAGCATCTCAAGAGAGTCCTGCCACCAATCAGAATGGTGTCCTCCTGCAGCAACTTGAACAGGCCGTTACCGACGGAAATGAAGAGGAGCTGCATACGTTGTTTGCCATGGGTGAACAACATGGCCTGACAACCGAGGATCTTATCCGGGCTATTCAGGCCGGAATCAACAACCGGCAAAAGGTAACGCAACAGCTGGTACAGAAAGCCAATGAACTGCTTGGCGTGCCGCAAAACGGCTGCAGCCCCGGAAGCGGATGTTGTTGACCGCATCAACGATACCAAATAGCTATCACAAGGGTTTCTATGTTACCTGAAATTACCCCATACATCTTCTTCACCGGCAAAGGCGGCGTCGGCAAAACCTCGCTGGCCAGCGCAACGGCAGTGAAACTTGCTGATGAGGGGCACTCCGTATTGCTGATCAGCACCGACCCGGCTTCCAACCTGAAAGAGGTACTGGAAACAAACGTGACCGAGAAAATTACATCTGTCAACAGGGTGCCGAATCTGCATGCCGTAAACATTGATCCGGAACTTTCTGCCGAAGAGTATCGAAACCGCGTGATCTCCCCGATGGAGGATATTCTGCCGGATCATGAAATCGACAAGATCCGTGAAGAGTTATCCGGTGCCTGCACCACCGAAATTGCAGCATTCGATGAGTTTGCTCGATATGTAGCCGGAGACGGCGATCAACAGCCATATGATATAATTATTTTTGATACAGCCCCGACCGGGCACACCCTGCGCCTGCTGGAACTCCCGGCAGCCTGGAGTGATTTCATTGAATCCAACCCGGACGGTGCGTCCTGTATCGGCCCGTCATCTGCACTGAAAACCAGCCAGGAGAGATACCAGAAAGTAGTGGAACGGCTGCAGGATAAAGACACGACGACGATCTGCCTGGTAAGCCGTCCCGATGCCTCCGCCCTGCGTGAAGCCGATCGGTCCGGGAAAGAACTCGATGAGATGGGACTGTCGAACCAGATCCTGCTGATCAACGGCTATTTTGAGCCGGTGGATGAATCGGATCCCTTTGCACGGAAGATGAAGAAGTTGGCCGATCAGACTCTTGAGCAGATGCCACAACGGCTCCAGGAGATGGAACAGATGCGTTTTCCACTGAGGCCCTATAACCTGTTGGGTGTTGACCGGCTGCGCGAGGTGTTCGAGCCGCTGGATAGAGAAGAAATCCGAACCGGGAGTGCATCCATTGTCACAGAAGAGGTTGAAAATGAGCTGCCCAGACTGGACCGTCTTGTTACCGATTTGATTGCTGAACAAGAGCACGGACTTATCATGACGATGGGCAAAGGCGGTGTGGGGAAAACCACAATTGCTGCAGCCATTGCCCTGAAACTAGCTCACAGAGGATATCCGGTTCACCTGACGACAACCGATCCGGCAGCCCACCTGATGGACCAACTGGGCGAAACCAAACTCCCTGAAAACCTGGACGTGGACCGGATCGACCCGCATGCCGAAAAACAAGCATACATCGAAAAAGTACTGCAGCGAAAGGGGAAAGAGAAGACCGAAGAGGAACTGAAACTGCTGCGGGAAGATCTGGAGTCGCCCTGTACGGAAGAGGTAGCTGTTTTTCAGGCCTTCTCAAGGGCTATCCACCAGGCGAAACGTAAATTTGTGGTGGTGGATACAGCTCCGACCGGCCATACGCTATTGCTGCTCGACACCACCGGAAGCTATCACAAAGAGATTTTACGAAACACGACAATGGATACGGATAGGCTGAAAACGCCCTATATGTACCTGCAGGATAAGCACTATTCCAAACTGCTGATTGTTACCCTGCCGGAAACCACGCCCATCACAGAAGCGGCGAAACTGCAGGACGATCTGCGCCGATCGGGCATCGAACCCTATGCCTGGATCGCCAATCAATGCATGTCCTCATCCCCGGTTACCGATCCGCTGCTCAAACAGCGTGCCGCTGAGGAACTGCCGCTGCTTCAACAAGTAGAGGAAACTCATGCAGGGAAACTCTACAGTATCCCCTGGATTGCAGAAGAAAACGTACTGCCATTTCTGATGGCAGATAAGGTTAGTCAATCGTCTGTTTAAGTACGTAACAGAAGCCAGAGCAACGTTGCCGGCGCTTTTCCATTTGTCCGGGTTTAACACCCTCCCGATCCCGTCAGTGAATATTCCCCATCAGCTTCCGGATCGGTTTTCTGAACAGAAGCAGTACGATTCCCCCACCAACGGTGGTCATCACAATGATCCAGAACAATTCGGGCAACAGAGCCGGATCGGCCGCTATGGCATCCTGATCAAACTGCCCGGCCACCCTGCCGGCAA
>JBBDRW010000157.1:0-84574 GCA_040905265.1 Balneolaceae bacterium
CTTGAGGGGGCAGTGACCGAAAGGTCGTGCTGGTTCGAATCCAGTCCAGGGCACACAGTAAAAGCCCGGCTACTCGATGAGTAGCCGGGCTTTTTTATTATCCCAGGAACAAATTACCGGAACCGCGGCGGCCGGACTTTGTAAACTGAAGGGTAAAGGTTGTCCCCTTTTCGTCCGAGTCATACCGGTAGTCTGCATTCAGTTGTTCGGAGAGTACGCGGATCAGGTTAAGACCGAGGGAAGAGTGACTTGGTATAGAGAATTCCTCCGGCAGGCCGATGCCATCATCTGATATTTTTAGCAGTATGCTGTTTTTCACCCTCATCTCTGAAAGATGAAGGTGAATGGTGCCTGTTTTTCGGTTTGGAAATGCATGTTTCAGAATATTGGTCGTGATCTCGTTGACGATCAGGGAACAGGGAATCGCCTGGTTGATATTGAGTTTTACCGGTTTGCAGTCGAGTTTCAGCTCTATATCGGTTTGAGGCTGAAAAGTCTGTAAAATATTCGAGATCAGGGTCTGCAGGTTTTTGGAGAACGCCAGGCTGGAAAAGTCACTTGCCTGATACAGCTGTTCATGGATGTTTGCCATCGTTTTAATCCTGGACACACTGTCCAGAAGTTTCTCCGTAACTCGTTGATCTTCATCCTCAATCGCCTGTAACTGCATCATGCTGGATACGACGGCCAGGTTGTTTTTAACCCGGTGATGGATCTCGGTTAACAGAGTCTCTTTTTCGCGCAGAGAGTTCAGGATCTGCATCTCCTGCATTTTTCGCTCTGTGATGTCTGTATAGATTCCGAAAATGGCAACCAGCTCTCTGTTTTCGTTAAAGACGGGGCCTGCACTCAGGTAGAAGTCGATGGCCTCTCCGTTATGGTTACACACGGTTATATCGCCCTGCCAGTAGCGTCCCTTCTGAAGCGTTTTCGACACTTTTTCTCGAAGTGTTTCATCATTATAGAGTGTAAAGAGGCCACCCTGTCCCAGGATCTCTTCTTCAGAATACCCGAGCTGATCTTTAAGGGCTTCATTCATATAGAGTGTATTGTCGGGGGTGGAGATGATTCCGATGCCATCCCGTGAATTCTCAATGATTTTTCTAAACTTCAGCAGTGTTTCAACACTATGCCGGAGTTCTTTCTCACGGTTGATCTGATCGGTGATGTCCCTGGAGTTTGCTACCAGTCCGCATACAGCCGGGTCGTCCAGGCGGTTGGTCATTACGGTTTCGATCCAGCGCCACTCTCCGTCACTGTTTCTGAATCGGAACGGTGGAACCTGCATCTGTTCTTCAGGTTTTATGTTCTGAATGAGAATTGTAATTCGCTCGGAATCGTCCGGGTGGATATAGTGAAAAGGAGTTTTTCCGAGGAACTCTTCGGCCGGAATGCCCAGTACATTCATCGAGGTAGGACTGACATACGTATAGGCTCCTTCACTGTCCAGTATAGCGATCAGGTCGGAACCGTCCTGTACCAGCGTTTTGAAACGCTGTTCACGGAGGCGCAGGTCTTCTTCAGCCTGTTTTCGCTCATGTATATTCTGGCTGACACCGTAGAACCGAACAGGTTTTCCATCTCTGTATTCTGCGTCACCGATTGCACGGATCCAACGTTCATCCCCCTCGCCACTGACGATCTTCAGTTCTACATCGAACGGTTTGCCATGTTCAATTGCATTTTTCACGGTCTGGGCAAACGTGTCCCGGTTGATGCCTTCTTTGAACAGGTTGATTGTGCTCTTTAGGTCAGGATCGTAATCGCGGCCGAAGCCGTGTACCTCTTTTGTAATTGGCGACCACTCCAATTCTTGAGTCTCCAGGTCATACTCCCATGTCCCGATCCTGGCAAGCTGATACGTTTTTTCAAGCAGTTGCTCCTTTTCATGAAGCTGTGAGAGGACTTCGTTTCTGTCACGATCTTTCAGCGGAGCGCCAATCTCTGTCACTGTATGGAGAATCCATCGGATTCCGTTCCCTTCGGATGAAATCGGACTGTTTACCGGCTGCCAGTAGGTGTGCTGATGCGTCGGGTTTCCGTCTGGAATCAGGTTCAGTTGTATCGGAGTTTTGTCCGGCTGTCCTGTCTGGATCACATTTTCCAGTGATCTCTCCAATTGATCCTGCCAATCGGATACTTCATTTTTTCTGATGAGCCGGTAGAGCTCAAACAGGGTGTGGCCTACGATCTGCTCCCTGGATCTTCCGGTTCGTTTTATGAAAGCGTCATTGACATAGGTAATTGTAAAACCGGGGCTGTCCGCCTGCACCAGGATCTGCGGTGAGGGTGAAGCAGAAAAAACGGCCTCAAATAGTGATGAGTGGTTCATGGAAGTACCGGTCAGAAGAGAGTCTGTTCTATACGGAGGGTTTGCAAATGTTAGTCGGAAGTACAAGCCATGTTTGTTGTCGAAGAGTACTTATCAGCATGTATCGAAATATCTTAAGTGATTCTCACACAAGGGGTATTGTCACTGAGCGGCCCTTTTATTAAAATTTGTGAGCGAGATGATTTTTAGCCAACTTTCATTCTGATAGGGTCACCGCATTTCCTGAATGTCGGAAATTTTAATGAAAGTAACCTGACAACCGATACTATGAAATGGAATGATTACGCAAAAAGCAGGATGAGTCGGACTTTTTTTCTTTGGATTGTTTCTGGAATTCTGTTCGGCATGACGTTGACGGCGTCAACCCCGGTAGAGAACCCGGATATCAGAACTCTGGTGATCACCGGTGCGGCACCCTATGGCTATCATCCATGGGAACGGAATATCGAATTGATTGAGGAGCGTCTGAATGCATTTGGGTTGAATCAAATAGAGTATCACATTGCACGAGGTCTGGAAGATTGGCGCAAATGGCCGGGTGATTATCGCGACTATGATGCAATCGTCATTATTTATTACTGGTCCCAGGCACCCAATGCAGAGCTTGAAAAACTGGATCGCTATGTCCGGGATGGCGGAGCCCTGGTGTTGGTTCACTCCGCACTTGCGGGCTTTTGGGAACAGGATATTTTTGATCAGTGGGCTGGTATTGTCTATCGGGAACGGGATGCCGAATATGGCCATAACCTTGCATTTGATTCTTCCGGGAACCGGATCATCCGTCCTCCGGGCGAGGGCGGGGGAGCCGTTCACGCCCCGATCGGGCCCTTTCAGATCGAAACGCACGATCCGGACCACCCGATAATGAAGGATTTGCCGGAGGTCTGGATGCAGTCCCGGGATGAGCTCTACTACAACATGAGAGGGCCTGACACAAATCTGCATGTATTGGCGGTTGCGGAAGCACCGGACGGAACGTTTGCACCGCAGGCATGGGTACGTGAACATGGCCAGGGGCGAATTTTTGTATTGACTCCCGGACATCATGAACCCGGTGCCTCCTCTGTTGGGTTCAACACGCTCCTGGCTCGGGGTATTGAGTGGGCTGCTACCGGTGAGGTAACTCTGCCGGTTCCGGTCAATTTCCCGGGTGTAACGGAACCATCCACAGAGCTGCCTGTATTTGAATAAGAGTTTATTGCCGGGCCTTCTATGTACGGGTCAGGCTTTGAAGAGGCCGGCCACTTTTTTTCTGAGGATACCGGTTATCCGGGCGATCATGAGTAGTATCCCGCCTCTCCGGCTGTTCGGGTCTCTCTTTAGTGAGGCGCCGTGCTGTTCGAAAAGCTCTACAACGTCCCATCGGCCGAACATGGCTGCATAGTGGATCGGAGAGATCCCGCCCCCGTTATCTGCATCAATGTCTGCTCCTGCTTCAAGTAGCAATCCGGCGATCTCTGTATACCCTTTGAAGGCTGTTCCGCCAAGGGGAGTCTGCCCACGGTCATTCCTGCGGTCTGGATCTGCACCTGATTCAAGAAGCATCCTGGCCGTCTCTTTTCGTCCGTGGTACGAGGAGAGCATCAGGAGGGTTTGGCCTTTTTCATCAGCCAGGTCGACAGGGAGGCCGGCATCGATCATTTTTTTCAGCCCGATCGTCTCTCCCGCCCGGGCAAAGTCGAGTGCGATCTGCTGAAGTTCCGTATAGCGCTTCTCCTCTTGATCGGTAACGGTAGGTTTCTTCATCTGCGGATCTTTTTTTGGCTTCTTTTCATAAAAGAAGCCGGCCTGTCCGTACGACAAACCGGCTTCAATAGAGGTACTATGGGTAAAGAGTTTTGGTTACATGATGACGTTGGAGATCCACGTTTTGGCCTATTGCCGATTACTTTGCAGCTCTGTTCTTTACACCCAGTGCTTGTGCAACCCCTTCTGCATACTCCGGGTCTGCCTTGTGAAAGTGAACCAGCTGGCGTTGGACAATCTCTTCGGGAACGCCGTCCATCGCTTCTGCGATGTTGCTGAAGAGACGCTGTCTCTCTCCATCGTCAAATAGCCTGAACAGGTTGCCCGGCTGTGTATAGTCATCATTGCCTTTCCGGTGATTGTAACGGTCGGCATCTCCGGATATTTTAAGCGGTGGCTCCTGTGCAGAGGGCTCCTCAGTCGGCCCGTTAAAGCTGTTCGGCTCGTAGTAGGCATCCGGGTTGCTGTTGAAATTGTCAAAAAACCTCATGCTCCCGTCTTTGTGATAGGTGTTGACCTCATTGACAGGCTGGTTTACAGGGAGGGATTCGTAGTGAGTTCCAAGCCTGTAACGGTGTGCATCTGCATAGGAAAACACGCGTGCCTGTAACATTTTGTCCGGAGAGAATCCGATTCCCGGGACGATATTGGAGGGCGAATAGGCAGCCATCTCAACATCCCGGAAGTAGTTTTCTGCATTTCTGTTAAGTTCCATAACCCCGACGTCAATCAGAGGGTAGTCGCCGTGCGGCCAGACCTTCGTGAGGTCGAACGGGTTGTAATCGGTTTTTTCGGCATCCGTTTCAGGCATGATCTGAACTTTAACATTCCACTTTGGGAACTCCCCGTTTTCAATGGCTCCATAGAGCTCCTCCTGATAGGACTCACGGCTCTCCCCGACTACTTTTTTTGCCTCTTCGTTGGTGTAGTGTTTGTGTCCCTGGTCAGTTTTAAAATGAAACTTGACCCAGTACCTCTCTCCCTTGTTATTCCAGAAGCTGTATGTGTGTGAGCCATAACCGTTCATGTACATCGGTGCAACCGGCAGCCCGCGGTCAGACATAAGAATCGTTACCTGATGCAGGCTTTCGGGGCTCAATGACCAAAAATCCCACATGGCGGTGTTGGATCGCAGGTTGGTTTTCGGGTGGCGTTTCTGCGTATGGATAAAATCCGGAAATTTATACGGGTCACGGACAAAAAAGACCGGTGTGTTGTTCCCCACCAGATCCCAGTTTCCCTCTTCCGTGTAGAATTTCAGTGCAAAACCACGCACATCTCTCTCCGCATCTGCCGCTCCCTGTTCGCCGGCCACTGTCGAGAAACGGGCTGCCATCTCAGTTTTTTTCCCTACTTCGGAGAAGATGGCTGCTTTTGTGTATTTGGAGATGTCGTTGGTGACAGTAAATGTACCAAACGCCCCCCACCCTTTCGCGTGAACGACGCGTTCCGGGATACGCTCGCGGTTTTGATGAGCCAGTTTTTCAATCAATTGATAATCTTCCAGAAGTACCGGCCCGCGGGCTCCGGCAGTTTTGGCGTTCTGGTTGTCCGGCACCGGACTTCCCGCAGAAGTTGTCAGCGTTTTTTTCTTCTTTTTATCCATAAACAGCGAAGTTTTTATTTTGTCATTCTGGTTTACCCGGTGAACAGCGGGTATCAAAGGTATAGTCAGCTTTTATTAAAATACCATTCCCTTTTGCTACCTGACAATAGGTACCTTTTATGGATGGAATAGAGGTTTCCTATCTTCGACAACCCCCACATCGCATGGGTGACGGTACACTTGGCGGTACACTCGTGCCCGCCAATCTCCGTATCGTATGGTTGACAGGAACTCGTACTGCTTAGAGAGTGTATCTGATAGAGAAATTCTATCTGGGTGATTCAGGAAATCACTATTTCATAAAACTGGAAATGGTTATCTTGTCCTATCTGTAGAAACACCCTGATATCAATAGAAGAAAGAGACTATTTCACCCGGAGAATCCTGAAATGCCGGTGGATCATCCCTGTTCAGTGAGTTGTCGATTCCAGCCCATTCATTGATCAGGTTTCTGACCTGGCTTCCCGGCGATCCCTTATGAGTTATCTTACATTTGTATTACGAGAGCGCAGGCTATTGTCGTTTGGCGTCTCATTTACCTTTTTTTCAAGCTTCGGCCAGACCTTTCTGATCTCTCTGTTCGTCCCGTTTTTCCTGGAGTCTTTCCAGCTCTCTAATGCAGGTTTCGGAACGATCTATTCAGTGGCGACACTCTCCAGTGCGTTAATACTTCCCTGGCTTGGCCAGTGGATCGACCGGGTTCCGCTGAGATGGTATAGTGTTATGGTGGCAGCCGGCCTGCTTGCTGCCAGCCTGCTTGTGATGATCTCCTGGCATATTTCTGTTCTGTTTCTGGGGATACTCTTTCTGAGGCTGACCGGACAGGGGTTGAGCGGGCATACAGCACAGACTACAATGGCCAGATTTTATGACGGCCAGCGTGGGAAAGCCTTGAGTATATCCAGCCTTGGTTATCCGATGGGAGAGGCGGTTTTGCCGGTGCTATTCGCAGCTCTGCTCGGTTTTCTCCACTGGAGAACGGCATGGGGTGTTATCGCTCTCTGTATTACACTGATTCTCTTGCCCCTGATCTATCTGTTGATTGGCCGAAACAAGGCCGGAATTTCAAACCCTGCAAAGGAGGCTGATGTTGAACCGGAGAGTACGAGGGAGAACTATTCCCGTATCTTTGCCGAACCTCACATCGGGTATCTGATTCCCGCCGTTCTGATTCCGCCGTTCTGGACGACCGGGCTTTTTCTCTATCAGGTTAGTATTGCGCCCGCTTTGGGATGGACCGTCGGGTTGGTTGCAACGGCTTTTATCTCCTTTGCCATATTCAGGATCATCAGTTCGATTTCCATCGGCCCGCTCATCGACCGTTTTTCAGCACAGGCGTTGATTCCATTCTATTTGATACCGATGATCATCGGCCTGATCCTGCCGGTTCTGTTGCCGTTTCAATGGACCGCTTTTGCCTACATGGGGTTGCTCGGAGTTACAATGGGGATCGGGGGAAATATCAAGTCGGCACTCTGGGCTGAACTATTCGGAAAAGAAATGATCGGAACCGTCCGGAGCCTTTTTGCCTCACTGATGGTGTTGAGCGCCTCATTAAGCCCTTTCCTGCTTGGATGGTTGCTGGATATCCAAACACCGTTCAAGTATGTCCTGATTGCAGGATCGCTGTCTGCTCTTGTTGCCAGTTTACTGGCAGCCAGAATCCATCCGGCGTTCCGTAATGTCTGAACCGGCATTTGATGGTTCTCCATCTGCCTTCATATGGATGGAACGTTTCAGATAACCTCTTCTGTTGAAACGGTGTCTGCAATCTTTACCCGGTCTGGTACGTTGTTTAGGCTGCGGTTATGTGGATACCGAAACGTACCGGGTGCTCACAGGCCGGGATAGAGCAAAGGGATTACATATGGTGACACTTTTTTTACTACTTCAATTGACTATGGTTCAACAAACTGACGGTTTTTCCGGGGATGAGTATCAACAGGCAACGTTTGGTGCAGGCTGTTTTTGGTGTGTCGAGGCAATTTACCAGCGAATTAATGGTGTGGTTGCTGTGGAGTCCGGCTATTCCGGAGGCCATGTGGACAATCCGGGATATCAGGCAGTAACAACCGGCAGAACGGGCCATGCCGAGGTTGCCCGAATTACATTTGACCCGGAAGTTATCAGTTATGAGGAGTTGCTTGAGGTCTTCTGGCATACACACGACCCGACAACGCTAAACCGGCAGGGGGCGGATGTTGGGCCTCAGTATCGATCCGTGATCTTTTTCCATGATGAGCGGCAGCAAGAGATCGCGGAGGAGTCTCTGAAGAGAACCGATGCTACAGATCTCTGGCAAGACCCGATTGTTACGGAAGTCTCTCCACTTATCAACTACTACAAAGCAGAAAATTACCATCAGAACTATTTTAACAACAATCCCGACGCTGGTTACTGTTCCATTGTAATCGCTCCAAAAGTGGCAAAGTTTAAAAAGGATTTTCCTCACCTCTTGCAGTGATCAAACACGTGAATTTCAATTAAACCAACCAACCAACTATGAGATACCTGAATTCTTTATTTGTGACTATGTTTGCCCTCGCACTTCTGTTGACTCCTGTCGATGACGCAGTTGCTCAGGAGCGAGACAACTCATCTGCGCGCGTCAGCCCGAATGCGGCTGTGAGCCAGACAATCGGAACAACCGTTGTAGATGTATGGTATGGCCGCCCGAGTGTGAATGAGCGGACTATTTTTGGCGGACTCGTTCCATTCGGCGAGAGGTGGAGAGCCGGTGCAAACGAGACGACAACCATCACGTTTTCGGATGACGTACTCATTCAGGGAGAGTCCGTAGAAGCGGGAAGCTATTCTCTCCATACAATTCCGGGTGAAGAGAGCTGGACGATTATTATCAATGAAAATCACACCTGGGGAACACAGTACGACATGGCCGGTGATGTGATTCGTGTTGAAGCGGAACCGGAAGAGGGGATCTATTTTGAGCAGATGATGATCTATTTCGAGAATGTATCAGATGAACGTGCCGATCTGGTACTGCATTGGGACGAGACCCGTGTACCTTTTGAAATCGCTATCCCCTGATCCATAAAACCCTCCCCGGTTCTGAAAAAGACCGGAGAGGGTTTTCCTATTCTCTGTTGTATCTGATTACTTCTTCCTTGCGCGCCGGAAGTGTGTGATAAACGTCCCGAACCTGGGAGAATCGTTCAGAACTCTATCTCGATTTTTGCCAGAATATTTCGTCCCGCCTGAGGGTAGTAGTAATTGAAATGCTGCTCCTGTCCGCCCGCAAGCCAGCCAAAGGTATATCCATTGGAAACATACGATTTGTCCAGGATATTGTTCACCTGAAGGAGAAGTGAAATGCTGCTGGCGGCCGGGGTATTGTCAAATCGGTAGCCCGCTCTCAGATCTTGAATAACGTACGGATCTATGGAACGGCTTTCTGTCCCGGTATTATCCAGATACTGTCGCGATACGATCTTGTTTGAAACGGTTGCTGTGAACCCGCCGGTCTGCCAGGTTACACCTGTATGGCTGATAAAGTTTGGTGAGAATGCAATATCAGTCGATTCATACGTGACTGCATCTTGCCCGCCTTCATCAAAATCGTCCAGGTAGTGAGTGTACTCAGGAATGATATTCCGGCTGAATGTCGCGTTGGCATCCAGGGTAAGCTGCTGCAGGAGTTTCAGTGAACCGTGCAGTTCGATGCCGGCGCGATAGCTTTTTTCAACATTCTCACGTACATAGGCTCCGACATCGTTTACCGCACCAGTCAGAATCAGTTGATCCCTGTAGTTCATATAATAGAGATTGATCCCACCCCGGAATATCTCATAGGAAGCCATATACCCCACTTCATAATCGAACAGCCGCTCCGGCTTCGGACGGCTCTCCGGAGTGGATTCTACATAATCTCTTCGAGCCGGTTCACGCCCGCCAACACTGAGTGATGCAAATGCCCGATTGTTTTCGTTCAGCCGGTAGACAAATCCGAATTTGGGGTTGAAAAAGTTGAGCTGCTCCTCCTGTTGAAGATGTATGACGGTTTGATTTCCTCCGGACTCATCAATTCGGGGCCCTTCAAACCGGTACGAGACCATTCGGTACTGGAGGTCCAGATAGGTGTTGAATGTATCCGAAAAGTACCAGTTCAGTTTCCCATACAGGTTCAGGTCTGTCTTGAACCCGTTGTTTTGATAGTATTGGTCTTCATAGTCACTCTCTCCAGCAAAACGGGCCCAGATCACCTCTCCGAAGTGATCTCCGTCATACTCGTTGTACCCGCCGCCGAGGGTGAGGTTCCAGTTCTCTCGCCGGTACTCACCGGAGAGAACGGTTCCGTAAAAATAGTTATCAAGCCATCGTCGGCGGATTACATCACTGCGTGAGATGATCTGATCGCCGATTTCAATCGGGTTGATCCCGTAGGTAGAGAGCCTCTCATCAGGCCTGAACTGTTCATAGTATCCCTGCCCGCGTGTAAAGTGAAGCGAACTGTTCAAAAGCCACCGGTCTGTTACCTGGTAAGAGTAGTGAAGCTGAAAATGGTCTTGTTGATAGTTGTCGACCTGATTCTCATATGTAAACTCGTTAAAACGGCGGTTTCCGATGTTTTGGCGCAAATGTTCGGCTTCTTCACTGCTGTAGAGATTTGCAATGTACCGCTCCAGTTCCGGAGAGTTGTCCTCCAGAATGGGTTCAGGTACTCCGTTCCATGCCTGATAGGTGCGCTCCTGGCCTGAGAAGAGATCCCATTTCAGAAGAGATTTCTCTCCCTGCCGTGCACCGGAGAGATAGAAGGATTTCAGGTCGGAACTCGCCCGGTCGATGTAGCCGTCCGATTCAAGTTTTGAGAGCCGCCCTTCAAACTGCCAGCCGTTGTCCAGCCTTCCGGTTCCTATCAGGACATTTGCTTTTTGAGTCTCGTATGAACCTGTAGAGAGGGATACAATGCCATACGGATCTCTCTCCATGCGTGCGGTTTGAAGGTTCATGGTCGCTCCGAAAGCTCCGGCACCATGTGTGGATGAGCCGACCCCCCTCTGGATCTGAATATTTTCAACCGATGAGGCTAAATCCGGCATATTGACCCAGAACACACCATGCGATTCGGCATCATTCAGAGGGATTCCGTTGATTGTTACGTTGATACGGGTGGGATCGACTCCCCGTATTCGGATACCAGTGTACCCTATACCTGCACCGGCATCGGATGTTGCCACTACAGATGGTGTTGAGCTGACCAGCCAGGGGATGTCCTGTCCGAGATTTGCCTCCTGAATCTCTTCCCTGCTGATGTTTGAGTATGCAATCGGGGTGGATTCATCCACCCTGAGTGCGTTTACAAACACTTCGCCGCTTAACAGTGCCTGAGGGTCCAGATATATAGCAAGAGGTGTACCGGCATTCTCTATGTCGATCACTTCACTTTGATAGCCCAGGTAACTGACCCGGATCTGCATCGACTGGCCTGCCAGGAGCGTCAGTTCAAACCGCCCCTCTTCATCGGTTGCCGTACCGTTGGCAGTCTGAACCTGAAGGATATTGGCTCCCTGAAGCGGCGTGAGGGTTTGAGAGTCGTGGACAACTCCCTGAACGGTTTGGCCCCGGGCCTCCGCTGCGAGAAATGTCAGAAATAGTGATAAAAGTAGTACAGTTTGTTTAAGAAACATCGTTTCCTCCGTCTTATTGGTTGTTTCCTGAAAGAGGATGTCGTCTCCAGGAGACTACGTTCTCTTCCAGTGATAAGAGGAGGAGGCTAACTTGCAGAACTGAACTGCTATTGATAGAATGGCAGAACAGGTTTCCCTTCGCCGGTATTATCCGGATCAGGTATTCAGGGTATAATCTCAGCCCGTTAGTGTCCTGTCAACCATACTCCTACTGGCCCAAGTCTCGATCTTTTGCCATCTGGCTTCTTTAAAAAACAGCTGCGTAGCTACGGCTATGCACCGGTTTTTTGCATTGCCAGCCGGCAAAATCTCTTCGACTTACTCCGTATCGCATGGTTGGCAGGACACTAGTGCAAGCACCCCCAACCTTTTGTTGTGGTGAATGGGGCTAAGATAAGGGAGAATTAAGTGTCATGTCAACCATACTCTTATGGGGCCAAGTCTCGATTTTTTGCCGTCTGGCTTCTTTAAAAAACAGCTGCGTAGCTATGGCAGTTACTGTTGTTTTGTCTTTTCACTTTATAACCGTAACATCATGATTTGTATATATAAGAACAGCCTGAACTCCTAAAAGGAGCATGCCCATAGGACAACACACGTACATATCTGCCTTGATCTGCCCGCTTCTTCTGGTTCTGTTTTTTTTGCAGAGTTGCGAATCGGGTGACGTCCGGTTATCGCCGGATCTGCGTTCGGCAGACCTGGAAGAACATATCGAATGGTTGGCAGATTCCACACTGGCGGGTCGACTGGCAGGATCACCAGGAGAAGCACGAGCTGCCAATTACATTCTCAATCACTTCCGTCAGTTTGGCCTCGAGCCGGCCGGGGATGAGGGTACTTACCTGCAGTTGTTTCAGCTTGATGGGCCGATTGCAGAGGCAATGGGCCAGGATCGGCATCTTTCACGGAATGTAATCGCGCTTGTCCCTGGCACGAGCCGGCCAGATGAAGTGATTGTATTGGGTGCCCATTACGATGGACAGGGGCATGGAGGGGTTATTTCATTGGAACATGAGGAGGTGAGAGTTGTGCATCCCGGAGCAGATGACAATGCATCGGGAGTCGCCGGATTACTGGAGTTGGCACACTATTTTTCGGAGTCTCCGGCCCAACGGACCTTGCTTTTTGCCGCTTTTTCCGGAGAGGAATTGGGACTGATTGGATCCCGTCACATGGTTACCCGACCCCCATTTCAGGATGCAGAGTTTCTTGCCATGGTAAATCTGGATATGATCGGACGGCTGAGAGGTCAACAGTTGACGATCTCCGGAACCGGAACAATGGATCTGTGGGAAGAGCTTCTTTCAGATCTGAACAGGCAAGCTGAACCCCTTCAGCTGGAGTTTGTAAATTTGGGTTCCGCTTCCAGTGACCATACATCCTTCCATGAGAATGGAATTCCAGCTCTTCATCTCTTTACCGGAACTCATGAAGATTACCACCGGCCGGGGGATCTCCCTGAAAAGATCAATATTGAAGGAGCCCTGGAGGTATTACGGTTCGTTCAGGAACTGATAACCGGCCTGGATCAACTCGCACCTGATGAATTTCTCTTTTCGGAGAACGAGGGCCGGGAATGAGCCAGGTTGTTGAGTTGTTATATCTTGTATGTTCGAAAGCCACCTTATAATCTGCTACTAAATCATGCCATCGAATCAGGACATTGCCGATCAACTACGTCTTGTCTATCAATTGATGCAGCTCGCCGGAGAGAACCGGTTTCGCGCCATTGCATTCGACCGTGCTGCACAGACGATTGAAGGATTGAGTGACTCTGCCGAGGATAAAGCTCTGGATGGCACATTGACAAGCCTGAAAGGGATCGGATCCTCAATTGCAGAAGATATTCGTACGTATGCTGAAACCGGATCGATGCCTGTGCTCGAGAGCCTGAAGGAGCGTGTACCCGCCGGTTTGATTGAGTGGCTGGATATTTCCGGCCTTGGCCCGAAAAATATTGTCAAAATTCATCAGGAACTGGGTATTACCGAAATTGATGAATTAAAAGAGGCGTGTGAAGATGGCCGGGTTGCAGCTCTTTCCGGCCTGGGGGAGAAATCGGCGGAGAAAATAGTAAAGTCTATCGAGTGGCTCAATCAGTTCAGTGAGCGTTGTCATCTGGATGAAGCGGATGAGATAGCCCGATCGATGATATCCTATCTGAAAAGTGTCGGTGGTGTACAATTGATTGAGGTGGCCGGATCATTGCGTCGGAACCTTGAAACAATCGGGGATATTGATATTCTGATAGGTGCCGCTGAGGGGGATGCGCCCTCGATTTTTGAGTCGTTCGTGAACCATGAGCGGGTTGTAGAGATTCTTGGAAAGGGAGAGACGAAGAGTTCTGTCCGAACAGCCGGGGGCCGACAGGTAGACCTGAGAATTGTTCGGCCGGATCAATTCCACGCGGCACTTCTCTATTTTACCGGAAACAAGGAGCATAATGTTCAGTTGCGGCAGCGGGCCAGGGAGAGGAAGATGGCACTGAATGAGTACGGATTGTTTCATCTTGGCCAGGATGGAGATACAGATTTTGATCAACCGGTAAATACGGGTTCCGAAGAGGAGATTTACGATAAGCTCAAGCTTCGGTTTATTCCACCCGAGTTGAGAGAAGGGAGAAACGAGACGGAGCTGTTTGAAGGGGAGAATTTGCCGGAGCTGGTTGCCCTGGAGGATATTCGTGGAGTTCTTCATGCACACAGCACCTGGAGCGACGGCAAGGTGACGATTGAAGAGATGGCACGCACCTGTTTGGAACTCGGATATGAATACCTGGGAATCAGTGACCACTCCCGGAGTGCTGCCTATGCAGGAGGCCTTTCGGTGGATGAAGTGAAAAAGCAGTGGGAGGAGATCGACAGGCTGAACGAGTCCTTTGTGAAGGAGGGTACAGAGTTTACGGTATTCAAGGGAATTGAGTCCGACATACTCGGTGACGGCTCTCTGGACTATCCGGATGACCTTTTGGAGGGATTCGATTTTGTGATTGCGAGTGTCCACTCCGGCCTGGATATGAAGCCGGAGCAGATGACAGACCGTTTTCTTCGGGCAATTCGCCATCCTGCAACGACAATCATCGGCCATCCGACAGGCCGGCTCCTTTTAAAGAGGAGAGAGAGCGGTCTCGATATGAACCGGCTGATCGAAACAGCGGCTGAGGAACATGTGGTAATCGAGATCAATGCAAATCCCATGCGGCTCGACCTGGACTGGCGGTATGGGGAAAAAGCAAAAGAGTGTGGTTTATTGACTGCTGTGAACCCGGATGCACACACTCCGGAGGGTATTGCCGATATCCGGTTCGGAGTTGCGACAGCCCGTAAAGCAAAGTTTGACAAGAGCCGTGTCATCAATACACTCTCTGTCGAAGCATTTGGATCGTGGCTGCGTGGTGCCGTGTAATCAAATTTCATAAAGAGTCAGATTATGGATTGGAAAAATTTGTTGACAACCCTTTTTCTCGTTTCCTCTCTCTGTTCCATTTCCAACGGACAGCAGGTACGTGAAGTAATCCTGGGCGGATACAACCAGGTACCCGCTGTTGTGACACACGGGACCGGAACGGTTGAGGTAAACCTGCAATCCGATACATTGATTGTTTCCGGCCATTTCAGAGATCTCGTTGGCACCTATTCGACGGCAGGTATCCACTATGGGGGAGAGAAGGAGTCCGGGAACCGGCTGTTCCGGTTAGTGCCGGAACTGGATGAGGAGTTGAAAAGCGGAGAGTTTTCGGCAGATGAAAACCGTTTTTTCCTTCCTGCGAGTGTGAAAGAGGCACTCCGGGAGGGAAAACTTTATATAAATATCGTTACACGACGGCATCAGAGAGGTGAAATTCGGGGCCAGATCCCGCCGATGATGTAAAGATACAACTGGCCTCAGGCCTTCTGTTTTACACCTTTGCCGAATGGAATTTTCTCCAGGGATTCCAGAGCCGGTGACGGGTCGCCCATAACATAGAAATGGATTCCCGGTACGCCATACTCAAGTAATTCAAGACACTGTTTGGCACACCATTCAATCCCTATATCTCTGGCATGTTCCGGGTTTGACGACACTTCATCAGAGAGTTCATCCGGAAAATTCAGATGGAAGATACGTGGCAGGACCGTCAGGTGCCGGGGTGTGGTAAGAACCTTGATACCCGGAATAATCGGGACATCGATACCTGCTTCCCTGCACTTGTCACAGAAACGGAAAAAGGCTTCGTTGTCAAAAAACATCTGGGTTGCGATATAGTCACCCCCGATCTCTACTTTCTCCTTTAACTTCTGGATGTCCCATTCCAGGTTGGGAGCTTCGAAGTGTTTTTCAGGATATCCGGCGACTCCGACACAGAAATCGGTTTTATCTGCATTCTGTATATTCTCAAGATAATTGCCCTGGTTCATATCCTGGATCTGTTGAACCAGGTCGGAGGCGTATTTGTTTACGGTTCCGTTTTTAAACGAGTTTACGGAGACACCCGAATCGTCACCACGGATTGCAAGGACGTTGTCGATACCGAGATAGTTGAGTTCAATCAGTGCGTCCTCACTCTCCTCTTTTGTAAACCCCTCACAGATCAGGTGAGGAACGGGATCAATTCCGAATCGGTGCAGAATCGCTGCACAGAGGCCGATGGTGCCCGGCCGTTTCCTTTTGATATGGCGTTTGATGCTGCCATCCGGCATCTCTTCGATATAGGATTCCGCCGCGTGATAGGTTACATCGATAAACGGCGGGTTCACCTCCAGCAGTCGTTCGATAGAGTCGAAGAGCTGCTTAACAGAACCGCCCCGTTTCGGCGGGATAATTTCAAAAGAGATTAACGGTTCATTTGCCTGGTTGTAATGCTCAATTACCTTCATACTGCTGTTACATTACCTTAATATTGTTCATGATCGGGAGAGGGTTCCCCGGCTTGATGCGTGCAGCGAAAGCGTCCATTCAGATGCCATTCGCCATGTTACCGGATTAAAAACCGATTTTACAAAGCTTAGCATGAAAGGTACTGTCTATAACTGCAAATATAAACCTGTTTTTTTTATACTTTACGGGCCTTGAACAAAAAAGTGCTAACTGCAGTTTCCAAACTGAAAACATGTCTGGGCCTGGCCGAACATACCCTGGTTATCACTGATCAATAACTGATATGCATTAGTGGTACTTATCGTGAGCTCTCTGCACAATATGTGTATTGTCTTATTTCTTGCGGGAGTGTTTCCCGCTCCCGGGGTTCTGCAGGCACAAACTGACCCCGTTCAGGAGGCTGAATACCAGGTTGAGGAGGAATTACCCGGCCGGGAACGGGTAGATCTTCTGCTTGAGCTGGTACTGGAGCTGAATCGGGGCGGTGAATTTGAAGAGAGCAGGGAGCGGCTGGATGAAGCGCTGGAGCTTTCCGATGAGATCGGTTATCAGGAAGGATATTTGAGGGTACTCGCACTTTATGGCGATTTCTATCTGAATCAGGGAGATCACATTTCTGCCCTGGAGGTTGCCCGGCAGGGGCTGGATGCTTCTGCCGGATATCCGGAGATGCGGATGGAATTGTCAGGGCTGATGGCCAACTCATATCGAATGGCAGGCGAGGCGAGCCAGGCTATGCGGTATTATCAGGATGCAATTCAACTTGCGGACTCGTTGGATAACGAGAGAGAGGTGGCTGTACAGGTTTTTAATATGACGGCTGCCCAGAAGATGCTGGGGGATCAGTCCGGCGCCCTGGAGAACCTCTATGAGAGCCTGCAGTTTGCTGAAAGCGAGGCGGATTCTGCATTCATGGCTGTTATCCTGAACAATATCGGCCAGAGTTTCAATGAATTGCAGGATTATGAGCAGGCGACCGGGTATCTGGAACGTTCTGAAGAGTTAAGCCGCCTGTCCGGATACCGGACAAATCTGCTTCGGACATTGGTGAACCAGGGAGTAAGTCATGCGGAGATGGAAGATCATGACAGAGCTTCCGGTTTCTATCTTGAGGCGCTGGAGCTGGCGGAAGAGATGGGCAATTTTACAACGGTCATCCGTGTCAACTACAATCTTGGGCAGCTGGAGCTGTCCCGCAATAACCTGGAATTGGCCCGGGATTATTTCGACCGTTCCATGCAGGAGAGCCGCGATTATAATTTTCAGGAGGGGATTATCTACAATTCGATCGGCTATGGAGAGCTCTTCCAGGCAAGGGAAGAGTATGATATGGCTGGACAGTGGTATGAAGAGGCCCGTTCACTCGCCGGGGAGCTGCAGCTGGTTCAGCTGGTTGCGCGTTCGATGGAGGGTCTCTATCAGACGCAGCGAGATGCCGGGAACTATCCGGAATCCCTGCAGTGGCTGGAGCAGCTCAGGGAATTGGAGGACAGCCTTCGGACGGAAGAGCGTGAACGGATGCGGTCAGAATTTGAAACCCGGCTAAATCTTCATCAGAGCGAAGAGGAGAACCAGCTCTTGCGGTTGAGGCAGGAGGAGCAGGAGGCCAGGATACGCTATCAACGTGCATGGATCTATACGGTACTTGTTGCACTTCTGCTATTGGCAGTATTGGCGCTCTATCTCTACCGGAATTCAAATCTTCGGAAAGGTATGAACAGGGTGTTAAAAGAGAGGCATCGTGAAATCCTGGCCAAGAATGATGAACTGGACCGGGTAAATGCTGTAAAGGACAAGATGTTTGCTATCATTGCTCATGACCTGAGAGGCCCGTTGAGTTCCCTTCAAAGCCTGATCTATCTGTTAAGAGAGTATGACCTGTCGAAGGAGGAGCTGCATGAGATTATCGACAGTCTGGAGTATAAGCTGCACAGCAACGCTTCAACCATCGATAACCTGTTGGCCTGGGCAAAGAGTCAGATGCAGGGTATTCAGCTGGATCTTCGGCCTGTGAATCTTAATTCCGCTGCCAGGGCTGTCATCTCTCAGGTTGGAGTTCAGGCAGAGCAGAAAGGGGTAGAACTCACCGTTACGGTTCCGAATAAGTTGGAGTTCCTGGCTGATTACGAAGCGGTTAAATTGATTCTGCGGAATTTGCTGGTCAATGCGGTAAAATTCAGTAACAACGGAGACCGGATTGAGCTTGTGGCGTCGGAAATCGGGGATTCGGTAGAGGTCCGGGTTTCTGATTCAGGAGTCGGTATACCGGAAAAGGATCAATCCAGGATTTTCAACAGCAGCATTCACTCGGAACCCGGAACCATGAGAGAGAAGGGGAGCGGGCTTGGTTTGTGGTTATGCAAAGAGTTTGTAGAGAAACATGGCGGTTCGATCCGGTTTGAGAGTAAGGTTGGTGAAGGGACAACCTTTATCTTTTCTCTGCCCCTGCAGCCGGAGCCCGGTTAGTGTCTTCGTGGAGTCTGTCGAACTTAGACTGATCTACTGCGGAAACGCAGGATTTTCGTTTATAATATCCGTTTCTTTCTTTACAGCGGTACGATGATTACTTTTGGAGAGGAGGCTTTGCAAAGTCTCCGGAGAACGATGGATATCTATTGTTTACTTCTATCAGGACCCTGGTCATATGAATGAATTCGGTAGAGTTATCCGGTTTCACAGAAAAAAGAGCGGACTGACCCAGAAAGAGCTTGCAGACCTGGCCGGAATCGGGAAAACGTCTGTTTTTGATATTGAACACGACAAGCCGACTGTTCAGCTGGAGACGCTCCAGCGAGTCTGTCTCGTATTGAATATTGAGATGAAAATGGAGAGTCCCCTGATGGAACTTTACAAACAGGAGGGCCGGAATGATGCACGGTGAAGTCCTGATGCATGGCAATCCGGCGGGCATTCTTGAGAGTCAGTCCGGTGGCGTTACAGAATTCAGATATCATGCGACATACAGCGGCCCACCGGTCTCTGTGACACTCCCTGTACGGAGTGAACCGTATACCTTTTCAGGCTTCCCCTCTTTTTTTGACGGACTTCTTCCGGAGGGTACAAACCTTGATATGCTTCTGGCTCAACACAAGCTTCAGGCAGATGAGGTCATGTTGCAGTTGCTTGCTGTCGGCTCGAACCTGATCGGCGCAGTCACAGTCAAAAAAAGTGAACCATGAATCGCTGCCCGGTCACATATCGGCGAATAGGAGAGGGGAGGTACAGTAATACGGGGCTCCACCACCTGAACCCTGCTCTGGATGAGTTGAAGCTGCTTCCGTATGATCAGACGACCTTGTTGATGATGGCGGACGGGATGGCATCTCGTATCGGATTGAAAGGACGACGGCCCAAATTGAATGCAATTCTGAGTATCAAGAACCGGGAGTTTGTGATTACTCCCAAACACGGCAGCTATTTCTTAAAGCCCGGATTTGAGCCCCAGGGAGAACAGCTGCCGGAAAATGAAGATCTGAGTATGAGGCTCGCTTCCTCCTGCGGAATTGAAACGCCACTTCACGCTCTGATCTATACAGCTGACGAGTCCCGGATCTATATGGTACGTCGATTTGACCGGACCGGCCGCTCCGGGAAAATTCATGTGGAAGATTTTGCTCAGATCACAGGAAGGTCCAGGACAGACAGATATGAGGCAGAGATGGAAGAGTTGCCCGTTGTTATTGATCGATTCTGTACATTTCCTGTTGTTGAAAAATTGAAACTTTTTCGGAGAACACTGTTTTCGTACCTCACTGGACACTCAGATCTCCATTTGAAAAAGTTTTCGCTAATTCACAGGGATGGGAAGATTGAGCTCTCGCCGGCATACGGGTTGATAAATGTAACGGTATCAGGAGGAGAACAGGAGTTTGACATGGCGCTACCTCTGAACGGAAAGCGGGCAGGCTTTACAAGGAGAGATTTTTTTGATCAGTTTGGCAGAAAGACCCTGCAACTGGATGAGAAGATTCTGGAGAGTGTCACGGAACAGTTCCAGAAATCTTTGCCTGAGTGGCGGCGCCTGATCCGGATCAGTTTTCTGGAGCCTGAGCAGCAGCAGAGATATATCGAAGTTTTGGATCGCCGGCTCTCTTCTCTTCGATAGCCAGTGTCGTGTCAACCGTGCGATGTAGCGTAAAACGCATGAGTTTTTAACTTCCGGCACTCTTCTTCCCGCGGACGGATTGATATTGGCACCTTCTTTGTTATAGCGGTATCATTGGAGACAGAGTTTTCAGAAGGAGGCCGAGCCTCCCAGAAATCAGAATGTTAAGTTAACAGAGTGTATATATGAAGTTAGTCGATCCGTCCGGAAAAGAGGTTACAAGTAAGGAGAATAAAGAGGCTGGAAAACTTGAGGGCCAGCTGGCAAAAAATGCGGAAAAGTTACTTGAGCCGGTCCTGAACAAGATAAAACTGTCCGGGGCTCAGATACCGCAGCAACAGTTGATTCAACTCTCCTCCATGGCTCACCAGATGCTCTTCTATCGGCTGGTGTACAACCTGGCTGTTAAGGCCGGGATAGGAGACCTGAGCGAATTGATTAGTGAGGACGATATCGAGGAGCTGCAAACGTCCCTTTCAAATCAGTTGCAGATTGTAAACCGGGATGACGCGGAAGGAGCGGCGGGAACTCAGAAGCCTGGGCCTGAACAGCCTGGAACGTAGATGTTCCCGGTGTTTCAGATCCGGTTACTCTTCGAGCTGTTTTTGTACATACTCATTATCCGGAGCCATTTTAAGTGCCTGCTCATAGTATGACTGTGCTTTTTGGTCATGCCCTCCTTTCTTCATAAGGTCACCCATCAATATCCAGTTTTCCACATCACGGGGATCTGTTTTGATACGATCCAGCAGGTACTCAATGGCTCCTTTTCCATCTCCTGTTAACAGTTTGAACAGGACCAGATTCCGATGGGCAGAGGACAGGTCTGCCAGCTTGATCGCCTTTATCAGGTCTTCCCCTGCTTCCTCAAATTTTTCAAGGTTGAGCAAGGCATACCCGCGCAGATTGTAGAGCCTCCCGCTCTCGGGATCTTTTTCGATCGCTTCGTTGAGTGATGATATGCTTGGTTCCCATTGATTTAATTTCTGCATCACTTCCGCCTCCAGGATAAATCCGTCGGCAGACTCCGGGTTCATCTTTTGCAGCTCTCTGGAGATATCCAGACTTTTATCGAGATCCTTTTCGTGAAGTAATTCATACCCTTTCTTGAACTTTTCTTCAAAACTCATGGTAGATCTAGGATTCTTTGTCTTCGGTTATGTCTTCGTATTCAGCTTCTTCAATGTGATCGAGATTCTGTTTCTTTTCAGTCTGGGAATGGTTTTCACCGTTCCCGGGAAAACGGCCTGAATGAAATGTAAAGAAGGGATTTTTCCGGCGTTTAGACGGTCTCTGCCCACTGATTAATTTGTATAGCAGCCAGATAAAGAGGGCTATAAAGAGCCAGCGTATCATTCGTCAGGAATTATATGGATGTGAGTATTGCTTCGAATTGGTTGATCAAAAATCTGTTCCTCAATATACGACAGATGTTCGGGATTTTGTATAAAATCAATCTCAGTCGCATTGATGATTATCAATGGTGTCTTGTTGTAGTGATAAAAGAAATGGTTATAAGCACTGTTCAGTTCCTGCAGATACTCTTCAGACATCTCTTGTTCAAAATCCCGGCCACGTTCGAGTATGTTTTTCATCAGCCGCTCTACACTGGATTGAAGAAAAATCACAAGGTCCGGTTTCACTGCAATAGCGGTCATCACCTGGTAAATCGTATCGTATAGTGCGAGTTCGTCATCATCGAGGTTGAGCCGGGCAAAAATCCTGTCTTTCTCAAAAATATAGTCGGTGATGATGAAATCATGAAACAGATCCGGGGTCGACATCACCTGCTGTTGCTTGAATCTGCTGGCAAGAAAAGCCAGCTGCGTCTGAAATGCATAACGGTCCCGGTTCTGATAAAATTTTGGCAGAAAGGGATTCTCTTCGAACTGTTCCAGAATCAATCGGGCATTTCGCCGTTCTGCAAGCAGTTCTGCCAGGGTTGTCTTGCCGGCGCCAATGACCCCCTCTATTGCAATGTAGTTGAACCGGTTGGACATGGTTACCAGGTGAAGTCCGTTTTAAAGATGTCGATATCCGGTGCCTTACGAATCAATTCTGTAACAGGAGTGCCGGAAACCGGGTCTGTATGCCCGGGGAGTATCTCTTCCATGGGCAGAAGTACAAACTTACGGTTGTGATATTCAGGATGTGGAATAATAAGGGTATCGCTATGAATCACCAAGTCATTGTAGAAGATGAGATCGAGGTCAAGGGTACGGGGCCCCCATCGCTGCCGCTCTTCACTTCTCCCCTGAGTCTGTTCAAAAATCTGAAGCTCGGAAAGTAACTGACCCGGACGTTTCCAGGTCTCAATCAGTGCAACGGCATTCAAAAACCTGTATTTTGAAGGCCCGACCGGTTCAGATTCCCACACAGAGGATTTCCGGACCGGATCATCCGATATTGACTGTAGAAATTTTCCAGCGTTGCGAAGATACTCTGCCCTGTCTCCGAGATTTGAACCGGCAGCTATTACGGCCTTTGCCATTCCATCCTGATTTCAGAATATGCAGTAGGTTGTTGAAGCGGCGGATCCAATTTTCGGAGCGCCAGCTCCATATGAGTAACGGTGGGAAAACGTTCGAAGAGCCGGTCTCCGATCTTCAAGCAGAGAGATTCGATCAATTTTTGTGAAGGCCCCTGCATGACTTGCCGGGCGACCTCCTCCACAGTTTCGTAGTTGCAAGTCAGGGAGAGGTCATCGGTGATTGCAGCAGGCCGAAAGTCTGCTCTCAGGATTACATCGAGTTCGAACTTGTTCCCATCACTCTGCTCCGACTCATAGTAGCCGTGATTTCCATGCAGCTGTACCGACTTGATCGTGAGAGTATCCACTCGTGCAGTATCTGATTTGGTGCCTGAATGGGCACTCTATAGGGTTGCTACCTCGATCTTCTGTTCGAGTTCGTTGAGTATCCGCTTGTATTTCGGGCTGGTGGAGAGCCTCTCCTCAATGGTAGTAATAGCGTGAATGACAGTTGAATGATCCCGGCCGCCGAAGTGTAGCCCGATCGTTTTCAGGCTCGATTTGGTAAACTTTTTGGACAGGAACATCGCGATTTGACGCGCTTCGACAATCTCCTGCTTGCGGGTTTTCTCCCGAACTTTATTTGGGTCAATTCCGAAATATTCGCACACGTAGTTCTGAATCGATTCAATCGAAATCTGTGCGTTTGAATGTTTGACCATATCCTTCAGGATCATTTTGGCAAGAGAGAGGTCAATCTCGTCCACATGCTTCAGAGAGGCAGTTGCCAGGAGTTTAATAATTGCTCCTTCAAGATCCCGAACGTTGGATTTAAAGTTATGGGCGATGAATTCGATGATCTCCGGATCGAGTTGAATCCCGTTATCGTTGGCCTTCCGCTCAAGGATGGCGTATCTGGTTTCATATTCGGGGATCTGCAAGTCGGCACTCAAACCCCAGCTGAAACGGGAGATAAGTCTCTCTTCAATGTCCGGGATATCCTTCGGGGCACGGTCACTACTCAGTATAATCTGCTTGCCGTCCTGATGAAGGGAGTTGAAAATATGGAAGAACTCCTCCTGGGTTTTCTCTTTTCCGCTGAAGAACTGAATATCATCAACGATCAGGACATCGATGTTTCGATAAAACATCGTGAATTCACTTGCCCGGTTATTCCGGATGGCTTGTACAAATTCATTTGTAAAGGATTCGGAGGAGGCATAGAGAACAGAGAGTTCATCTCCGAACTCTTGCTTGATCTTGTTTCCGATACTCTGAATCAGGTGCGTTTTGCCGAGCCCGGTTGTACCGTAGATGAAAAAAGGATTAAACGAGTTTTTTCCGGGTTTTTCGGCAATTGCCATCGCTGCAGACCTTGCCAGCCGGTTACAGTCTCCTTCAATGAATCGCTCGAAGACATAACTGTTGTTCAGGTTCGAATCGATTTTGGTTTTTCGGATCCCTGGGATGACAAACGGGTTTTCAATCTGGCCGGGATGATATTCGCTATACGTGTTCATCTCCTGCGGCCTGCTTGGCGGCATCGGTTGCTGTGGCAGCCGTACAGCACGGTTATCTTCCACGTTATCCGATTTTTCAACAAGGATGGAGTACTCAAGTTTTCCTTCATCACCCAATACCTTGGCGATGGTTGAGCGTAGCATACCATAGTAGTGCTCTTCCAGCCATTCGTACCAGAATTGACTTGGGACCTGTACCGTCAGTGTCCCGTTATCAAGTTTGACCGGTTTAATCGGCTCAAACCATGACTTGTACTTCTGATAGCTGATATTATCCTGAATAATGCCCAGGCAGTCATTCCAGGCTTTGTCAGCAGTTAGCGTATTCAACGTATTGCTGCCTCCATATTGCACATTTGTTCAGACCGTAATTTCCTTCAGTTATCCACACACAGAATAGTATAGCGGGTGTGTTGTTGCAAGGAAAATGATAATTTATCTTTCGGATGTCAAAAAAATATTCTGATGGATTTGAAAAGTTATCCACATTTCAATGATAAGCATAAGACATTGTAGCTCAATAGAATACAGATTTTTCTAAATCCTTCTTGATTTTGACTTGACACGGTTCAGGGTACCTCTGGTGCAGATATTAACAAGTGTCGGTTACCAGGTACCCGGTATTAATTTTTTTCCCACAAGTTATCCACAATTTCATACATATATGAAATGGGGGGTGAAGATGGCTGATATTACGTCAGTTACTCTACAGGAAAGTGAACCAGGGATTACGGCTGTTTCAGGGCTTCAACAAACCTTCCTGTCTGGCTGTAATCCTGGTGAATCCGGGCTGTTGAAAACGTCTGGCCGGCGATTCGGTGTACTTGGTCGATGTGACGCGGGTTACACTCCAGAAACAGTTTACCGCCCGGCCGGAGAGCAGCTGATGCAATGGCGATCAGATGTGTGTACAAACGGATTGGATTCTCTTCAAAGAGCGCCAGTTCAGGTTCATATTGAACGACCTGCGGTTCAAGCGAATCTCTCTCGTCCGGTTCGATATACGGGGGATTCGATATGATCAGATCATAACTCTTTTCAGGCAGGTCACCGGCAGCGGTTATATCAAAAAGATCCATCAGAAAAAATGTGACGTCCGTTTCATTCCTGAGAGCATTTTCTCTGGCCAGCTCAAGTGCCTGTTCAGATATGTCAAGGCCACTGCACTTCCAGGCAGGGCGCTCTTTTGAGATAGAGATCGGGATACAGCCAGATCCGGTTCCTATATCCAGAAGAGTGAGCGGAGACTTCTCTTCGGATCCAGCAGAGTGAAGCAGTAATTCGACAAGTTGTTCGGTTTCCGGCCTCGGAATCAACACCCGGCTGTCTACCGCGATAGTACACTGCATGAAGTCAGTCGATCCGAGAATGTACTGCAGTGGTTCCTGGTCAGCCCGGCGTTTTACAAGTGGGCGTAACAATTCCAACTCACTTTCAGAGAGTGGCCGGTCGTATTTCAGATAGAGATCCAGCCGTCTGACCTCCAGTACGGCAGAGAGGAGCCACTCGATGCTTAATCTGGGATTGGCTACACCCTTCTTTTGAAAGAAGGCGGTACACCACTCCAGCATGGAGAGGACCGTCCACTCGTCAGGCGGCTTGGTGTGAGAATTTGGCACTAGTGATCAGTTCAGGACTCTTCCTCTTTCTGTTCTGCAACTTCTTCCTGTAGTGAGAGGCCAAATCGTTTTGCAAAGTCCATGACAAAATCGATAACATCCGTTTCAATGTTCTTGTCTTCAGACAGTGAGCTGCCCCGGAATCCCATTCTCCCACCGGCTTTTTTCAGTTCAATGCGGTTCTGCTTGTCCTTGCACTCAATTACACAGACTAGTGTGATCGTTGCATTGATCTGTTTTTCATACTCTTCGTAAACGGCAACATGAACTTCATCTTTATTTGCCGAAGATTCGTATTTATACAGATATTTTGGTTCCAGGCTTTCAAACAGTTTGGGAGCCATGCGGCGCAGCGTATCATTCGGGCCATAAAGCAAGTACTTGGTAAGTGTACTCATAGATCTATAAGCAGTTTATTACATGGTATGGTTCATTCCGCCTGTTGTGTGACGGCGATAATGGAGCCTTCCAATGGGAGCCTTTGCAAAACTGTCTTTTTGCTCAATATCTTCGTAATCGGGATTTTAAAATCCTCACATATGTTCAATATGCTGCGGTTTTTAAAATCCCTCTAGCCTCGATCTTGACCAAAAATCCTGGTTTTTCAAAGGCTCCCAAGAGTCAGCAGGAATAAAAAGCTAAATCCAACAATAAGCAAATCAGCAATTTCTCCTGTATATCAGGCTTTGATTCAGAAATTTTTGTCAATATGCAATGGATTCATGTTGTTTTTCGTTTACTTGAACGTAATAGCGTATGGTTGAGACGACACCAGGTATCGCCGGGAGTCTTTCTGCCGCAGAAGATTGCAATGAAAATCCTCTCGATATCCAAACGACTAAATAAATATAAGATTATGAAGGTACGATACAGATCGGTTTTTTGGGGTGTTTTGACCCTGCTTCTGCCATTCCTGTTAACGGATACTCTCTATGCACAAATTCAGGAACCGGAGGTTGTGGAGATCGAAAGTGCGCGAACCCCGCTGTCTGAAGGGTACAAGAGTGGTATAGGATTCAATACGGTAATCAATAATTTCGGTTTTGGTGTTGGGGTCGAGTTCAGGCGTGTCTTGTCATCCAGACTGGAAGGGTTCGGTACATTGCGGTTGACCGGGCTGCGGGATGTGCGGGAACAGACATTCACGGATATTTTTTTCGGACAACAGACAATCCCTAACAAATACCAGAGAGCGTTTGCCTTTCCGCTTACATTCGGGGTTCGACAACGTCTTTTCGCAGATCGGGTTCAGGATGATTTCCGTTTTTATGCCAGTCTGGCTGCCGGCCCGGTATTGACCTATTCCTACCCATATTTTAATGACAGCAATGAGAACGGGTTCCGCGAAAATGATGAGATCTATAGATGGTTTGGATATTTTGAAGAGACGAACGATGTTTTTACCGGTATGGGAAGTGGTGACTGGCATCTCGGACTGGCAGGAGAGTTTAAAATCAGCCTGGATGTCGGGGATAATTTTTCAAGGTTGACCTCGATACAGTTCGGGTATCTGTTCTACTATTTTAACGACGGAGTTCAAATGATGCAGCCGAATCAGCCGGTCACCAGAAGGCCTACGACTGAAGACCCGATTCCGTTTGAACGTCGGCCGGAGGGGTGCGGACCTCTTGGTTCTGACTGTGAACTGGTAACGGAAACTTTCTTCTCGCCACAAACGTTTTTCGGCACTCCGCAAATCAGCCTCGTCTTCGGCAGAATGTGGTAACGTATCGTTCGCAGTAAAATCTGAATCCTGGTCTGTCAAAGGTTTAAGCCGGGAGTCTGCATTTCGCTTTATTCATATCCGAATTCGTGGTACTTTCCATGGCGCCTTTGTATAACCGTTCATTAGAACCGGTTCGCCTCCATCTGGAGCCTTTGAGTCCGCCCATCGGCGGACTGTTCAAGCTCAAGGCCAGCTGGCGGATGCTTCGGATATCGATCTGTTATGGCCTGTATCCGGCACAGCATCCTCCGTTTTTCAAGGGCACCTTTATGTTGAACTTTTATGCTAACAAAATTAGATAGATATGAGCTTTATTGATCAGGTAACCGGACGAGAAGTCATCGATTCACGTGGAAATCCAACGGTAGAGGTAGATATTATCCTGACAGACGGAGTTATGGGCCGGGCGTCGGTACCGTCCGGAGCTTCTACGGGTGAACATGAAGCGGTAGAGCTTCGGGATGGGGACTCATCCAGATATATGGGAAAAGGGGTTACCAAGGCGGTAGAGAATGTGAATAGCATCATTGCAGAGAAAATCAAGGGTTTTCCGGTTATGATGCAGACGGATCTGGACGACCTTCTGATCGAGCTGGATGGAACGACAAACAAATCAAACCTGGGGGCCAATGCCATGTTGGGCGTCTCGATGGCTGCGGCAAAAGCGGCTGCCAACTCTATCGGCTTGCCGCTCTGGAGGTATGTAGGAGGTGTAAATGCCAAACTGATGCCTCTTCCGATGATGAATATCATCAATGGAGGGTCTCATGCCGATAACAATGTAGACCTGCAGGAGTTTATGGTGATGCCCGCCGGCGCATCCAGTTTTTCGGAAGCGGTACGGATGGGGGCTGAAATTTTCCATAATCTGAAGAAAGTACTCGGAGCGAAAGGTTACAGCACCGCTGTCGGTGATGAAGGCGGATTTGCACCGAATCTGAAATCGAATGAAGAGGCGATCGAAGTGATCCTGAATGCAGTGGAAAATGCAGGTTATACACCGGGGGATGAGGTATTGATTGCACTGGATCCCGCTTCTTCAGAATTCTATAACAGTGAAAAGAAGGTCTATGAGTTCCGCTGGAGCGACGGTTCCGTTCGGGATGCAGATGCGATGGTCGGGTTCTGGGCCGATTGGGTTGAGAAGTATCCGATCATCTCCATTGAAGACGGAATGTATGAGGATGACTGGGAAGGCTGGAAGAGACTGACAGATGTGATCGGAGATAAAGTCCAGTTGGTGGGGGATGATCTGTTTGTTACCAATACTACCCGGCTGGCGCGTGGCATACGGGAGGGGATCGGAAACTCAATACTGATCAAGGTAAATCAGATTGGAACCCTCACGGAGACTCTTGATGCGATTGAGATGGCTCATAAAAATGGCTATTCCGCGGTTATATCCCACCGTTCCGGCGAGACGGAAGATACGACCATTGCAGATCTGGCTGTTGCTACCAATTCCGGACAGATCAAAACCGGTTCAATGAGCCGGACCGACAGAATTGCGAAATACAACCAGCTGCTCCGGATTGAAGAGGAACTGGGAGAGAATGCCCTCTTTCTGGGAGTGGATACGTTTGGATTCCGGGAGAGTTAACCCCTTTTTCGGTGAATGGACTCTTCTTTCGGAGGCCATTTATCAACGTCTGTGCTATGCGGTGGAGTGGGGTCGTTTGTCGGCGTCCAGGCCCGGAGCAATCCGGCCGGAATATACTGGATGGCCCGGTCCCGGGAGTTTCGCTTCTCTTTTATCAGTCGGCCTCAAAACCATTATTGACAGGGTGCCTGACCATGCGAAATCGACGACTGACTCTGCATAACTTCCGAAACCATTCGGAAACTTCCGTGGAGTGGGCGTCTCACCTTAATGTGATCACCGGCCCTAATGGTGCCGGAAAGACGAACCTGATCGATGCTGTTCACTACCTCTGCATGTCGCGGAGCTTTGTCTCGACCAGTGACCGGTATGTTGTTGGTGAAGAGGAGTCCGGTTTTCTGATCCGGGGTGACTTTGAAGGGGAGATTCGCAGCCGGTTTTCTGTCGCCTGTTCATACTCCCGGGGTGAAGGGAAACGAATATTTGTAAATGACAGCCCACTGGAGAAACATTCAGATCTGATCGGGATGGTCCCGGTCGTAGTGTTGAGCCCTGAAGACCGGAGATTGACGGCCGAGGGGCCGGCGGAGCGCAGAGCTTTTCTGGATGGATTCATCAGCCAGATCTCTATCTCTTATCTGAAGGACCTGATCTCCTATCGGCGGGTACGGAAGCAGCGGAACAGGCTTTTGCAGGAGTACCACGGGCCTGAACGGGAGTTGCGGCTCTTGTTGGAGCCATGGGACAGTCAGCTGGTGGAAGCCGGTTCCAGAATTGTGGCGACCCGAACCCTCGTATTGAACCGGTTCAGGGCCTATCTGGAGACTCAATACAGATCGTTCAGCGGTATGGAGCTGAAACCGGATCTTTCCTATCAGACGTTTTGTGAACCGGATGGCGACCCGGCTGTCGTGCAGGAGAAGTACCGCGAAAGTCTGGACCGGGAATTTGAGAAGGAGGTTGAGAGAGAGCAGACCCTGATCGGCCCTCACCGTGATGAAATTGTTTTTTATCTTGGAGGGATGGAACTGAGAAATTATGGTTCACAGGGACAGCATCGTCTCTTCTCGGTTGCCTTGAAGCTGGCGCAGCTCTTTTACTATTCTGACGAGCTGGAGGATCTTCCGGTGATGCTTCTGGATGATGTGTTTGGAAATCTGGACACTTCCAAGACAGATGTTCTGCTACAGACGTTACTGAATCATCCCGGCCAGTCGTTTGTGACGTCCGCAACAGAGGATTTACTTCGTGGCCTGAATCTTGCAAGCAGCCTGGAGAACCGGCACTTTCGGGTTCTGAATGGAAATGTTGACTTGATACACTGAGTATGGCAGGTACAAACAAACCTCAAAGCCTCGATCAGCTTCTGAAACAGTACATGAAGAGGATGCCGCAACGCAGCGAGATGAAACGGGGAATGGTTCTCCATTTCTGGCCGGAGATTGTGGGCAACCGGGTGGCCCGAGCGACGAAGGACCTTTATTTTGATAACGATCGGCTCATCTGTGTTGTTCAGAGTGAAGCCTGGCGTCACGAATTGCATATGAACCGTTACTCAATCATGAAGCAACTGAATGGGAAAGTGGGAGAAGGAGTTGTAAAAGAGATTGTGGTACGGAGCTGAGACGATCTGTATATTGACGAATTATGTGGAATAAATGGAAAGAGATACTGTTTTCCGGGAAGGAGGTGGCTTCGGCCCCCGAGGATGATGGTATGTCCAGTTATTTGACCAGAGAGAAGATACTTGTCTTTGGTATCTCCTTTATCCTTGCTTTCTGTCTCTGGTTTATCGTCAATCTGAGCCGTGATTTCACCATCTCCATCAACCTTCCCATTGAGATCAGCAACTTACCGGAAGATCGCGCGCTTGTCGGAGAATTTCCGGAGTATGTATCTGTCGGAGTAACCGGAGAAGGCTGGACATTGATCTCGCTCTATAACAATCCACCCCGGGTTATGCTGGATGTTTCACAGGAGCAGATACAACTGTTTGAACGGGTGCAGCAGCAGATGAGCAGCTCTTCAGGAATCAGTGTGACCCAGGTTGAACCCGCCACCCTGCAACTTCAACTGGAGGAGAAGGTCACGAAACGGGTACCGGTAGTTGCGCGTACTACAATCAATTTACGGGATCAGTACGGATTGATCAGGGATGCAGTACTGGTACCGGATAGTGTTGATTTGTCCGGAGCCGCCTCCGTGCTCACTTCCGTTGATTCCGTATTGACGAGTGAAATGACTCTGGACGGTACCAGGGGAGAGCAGGAGATTCAGCTTGAGCTTGAAGACCCTGGCCAGGGGATTACCCTTGAACCCGCTTCCGTTCTATATCGATATGAGGTTGCAGAATTTACGGAAGCGGAGGTACGGGTACCTGTCCGAATCCGGAACCTTCCACCGGGCCGGGCCGTTACCTACAATCCTTCGACCATAACGGTTCGGTATGATGTGCCAATTGATCAGTACAGCGAAGTGATGAACATCCGGCCGTTTCAGGCATATGTTGATTATGAAACGATCGAAGCAGACACCACCGGACTGATCATTCCGCACATAGAGAAAATTACGGAGGAGTATCAAGTCCGGCTGCGCAGTTTCCAACCGAGGACTGTATCCTATTTCAACGTTCTGGAAGATCAGGAGTAGTCTGCTGCTTCTCCTGAAACGGTTTCAGGACCGATTCAACAGGCAGTGCTTCAGGGAACCACGAGTGGATGTTTAACAGGACTTCATCTACCAGAATGTCGGGGCAGGAGGCTCCGGATGTGAGTGCGACCGTAACCGGTTTTTGATCCGCCGGCAGCCAGTTCCCGGTTGTCTCTATCTCCTTCTTCCATTGGTTGAAATGCTGAATCCGGCGTGGTCCCTCTATCTCACCGGCATCCCGCACATGGTACGTCGGGCACTCTTTTTCGAGTATTTCGACAAGGTGCATGGTATTGGAGGAGTTGTATCCTCCCACCACAACAGCGAGATCCGGTTCTGCCTCTGCGAGCGCATATGTGGCCGACTGGTTTTCATTGGTGGCATAACAGAGTGTATCCGAGGTGTCTGCGAAATGTCCGTCAGCCTCTCCGGATTCGTACCGCTGAGCAGCAGCCTCTTTCAAAATATTCATCACTTCCCTGGTTTCAGAAGCGAGCATTGTGGTCTGATTAATGACACCAAAATGTTCGAGATGCACCAGAGGATCGAATCCCTCCGTACTCTTGTGGCCGAACCAGCTTTGAAACTCTTCCGGCGCCCTCTCTCCGGTCATAATACCTGCCAGAATTTTCGCCTCATCAGGGTTTAATACAACGACTGCATGTGAATGGGCCGCACTGTGAGAAAAGGTTGCCCGTGTCTCTTCATGCTGATGTTTTCCGTGTATGACCAGGCTATACCCTTTCTCTCCAAGCTGATTGCCCCGGTTCCATACTTTTTCTACGAATGGGCAGGTTGTGTTGAATTCATACGGATCGATCCCCTGTTTTTGTAACCGTTTCTGTATCTCAAGTGTTGTGCCGAATGCAGGTACAATCACGATATCACTGCTGTCAAGAGACTCGATCGGTATCCGCTCGGTTCCATCCGTTTGAAACAGGAACTTCACCCCGCGATTTTGAAGATCTTCGTTGACGGTAGGGTTGTGAATCATTTCGCTCAGGAGATAGATATCCTTATCCGGGTGTTCACGGATCGTTTTATAGGCTATATCAATCGCATTTTCCACACCGTAGCAAAACCCGAAATGGCGGGGGATGAGAAACCGTACCGGCCCGAAGTCGAGCAGTGTGGGCGAGAGATCCTTCTTTCTCGGATCGGTCACCTTGTTTGCCTCTTTCACCAGCCGGATGACTGGAGAGTGATACATCTCGGGAATATCAAACGTCTTTCGTGCCATGGTACGGGTCTGATTTTCAAAGCCACCGTTCAGTGGATGGTAGCCGGTTGAAATATACGAATTTCCAGACGGAATCATGGATCGCATGGTCGACACGATACCAGTGTCGTGAGTCCTCTTGTTGAACGAAACGTCTGGACAGGTGTTGCAGTATACACTCCTGGACAAACTGCTATGGTTTCCCGCATATTCTCCGTATCTTACGTGCCGTTCAAAGAAGAGTACCCTTCCTTTTTGGTTTGTCTTTATCGATCGTTGAGCCGCAGGTTAATAACACTTGCAAGAGAGAACGCCAGAGGATATCTGAACAGAGCAGGAGATAACAAATCTGATTCACAGCGTTCCCTGCAAAAAATTAACCGTTAAAGACAGTAGACTATTATGAGCATCAGTTCCTTTGAGGACCTAGGCATCCGAACAGAAATCCTGGACTCTATACGAGATATGGGTTTTGAAGCGCCAACCCGTATACAGAGTACAGCTATTCCGAAAATACTTGAAGGCCGGGATATCGCCGGCCAGGCACAGACCGGAACCGGAAAGACAGCAGCATTTGCAATTCCGGTTCTGAACAAGATTGATACAGCTTCCGGAGATGTGCAGGCACTGATTCTCTGTCCGACCCGCGAACTGGCTGTCCAGGTTACCGGTGAGTTTATTAAGCTCTCCAGCCATATGGAGGGTGTTCACATCACTCCGGTCTATGGCGGACAACCGATCCAGAGACAGATCAAACAACTGAAACAGGGAACCCAGGTCGTAGCCGGTACTCCCGGACGAGTCATTGACCACCTGAAACGGGGGACACTGAATCTGGATAATCTGAAAATGGTTGTTCTGGATGAAGCGGACGAGATGTTGAATATGGGATTCCGCGACGACATCGAGACAATTCTCGGCTTTGCCAAATCCGGAGAGAAGAGGCAGATTGTGATGTTTTCGGCGACAATTTCCTCACAGATCAAGAAAATTATGGGGAAGTGGTTTCACAATCCTGAGATGATCCGTATTGAGGGAGAAGCAGCCACGGCCGACGGAGTCGAGCAGTATCTTCTGGAAGTTCGGGATTCACTCCGAACAGAAGCGATCTGCAGGCTGATGGATATCAATGACTATAAGATGGCATTGATCTTCTGTAATACGAAAAGGAAGTGTGACAGCCTTGTCGGCGAGATGCAGTCTCGCGGATACTCCAGCGATGTACTTCACGGGGATTTGAATCAGAATCTTCGGAACAAAGTGATGGACAAGTTCAGGCGAGGCCAGGTGGATGTCCTGATTGCAACGGATGTGGCGGCCAGAGGGCTGGATGTGGACGATATCGACGTTGTTTTCAACTATGACATCCCTCAGGACCCTGAGTATTATGTCCACAGGATTGGCCGGACGGGACGTGCCGGCAGAAATGGGGCCGCTTATACATTTTCAGCAGGACGGAAGAAGAGCAGTATTCGCTATATTGAGAAACAGATCAAGACGAAACTGAAAGTGATACCGATGCCATCGGCTCAGGAGGTGCAAAAGTCCCGGATCGACGCGATCGGCGTGGAGATGATAGAGACGCTTCAGAAAGGCGGGCTTCGACCGTTTATTGAACAGATTGAATCCCTGATTTCTGATCAATACACTCCGGTGGAAGCTGCAGCAGCACTTCTGAAAATGCGGCCGGATTCGCAGCTTGAAGCACCAGGTGAATCGAATCACTCATCTTCAGGGTCTCCATTCAATGGAAAGAAACAGAAGCGAAGAAGTGTACAGAAAGACCGCACGAAAGAGCCGTTTTACAAAGAGTTCAAACGGGGCGGCCGAAAGAATTCAAGAAAGAGAAGATAGCGGGTTGGGCACCACGGTTGCTTACGCACCGGCCTCCCGGGTATCATCGAGCCGTACTCCGACCAGCCGGCTGACTCCGGTTTCGGGCATCGTTACGCCGTACATCATCTCCGCCTTGGACATGGTTTTCTTGTTGTGTGTGATGATGATGAATTGCGTCTCCTTGCTGAATTTTCGAATCATGGAGGCAAATCGTTCAATATTGGCGTCGTCAAGCGGCGCGTCCACTTCGTCCAGGACACAGAAGGGGGAGGGTTTCACCAGGTAGATCGCAAAGAGCAGTGCAATTGCAGTCAGCGTCTTTTCACCACCCGAGAGTTGATTGATCCCGGAAGGGCGTTTCCCCCGTGGGTTTGCCTTGATTTCGATTTTTGCTTCCAGGGGATCTTCCGCCTCTTCATCGATGATCAGGTCACAATAGTCATCCTCTTCGAACAGTGAGTTAAAGACCGTTTTGAAATTCTCACGGATCTTCACAAACGTCTCATTAAAGCGGCTGTTAGCCGTCTCATTAATCTCGTGAATAGTTTCACGAAGCTGGCTCTCCGCCTCCTCCAGATCCCCCATCTGCTCTTCCAGAAAATCGAGACGCTCTTTCTCCTCCTTAAACTCATCAATCGCCAGGGGGTTCACATCTCCGATCTGGTTCAGTTTTTGCCGAAGGGATGTGATTCTCTCTCTGGCAGCGTCCGGCTCCATCTCTTCAGGCAGAGTCTCTTCTACCTGCTTCATCAGGATTCCATAGGTCTCCCAAATATGGTCCGAAAGCTTTTGGGCCTGTAACTCAAATTTTTCTTTTGCCATGGTGAGGTGGTGAACGAGTTCGAGGTTCACCTCTTTACGCCGCCTCAGTTCCTTTAACTCCTTTTCCAACTCATGTATGGTTCCTCTCTGCGTGCTGCACGCCTCTTCCACACGTTTGGCCAGCTGCTCGGCGCCGGTTTTCTCCTCTTTTTTTTCGGCTAACCGATCCTCAATCTCCCCGATCTGTTTCTTATACTCCTCAATCCGCTTCCGGCTCTGTCCGGAGAGTTCTTCGCGGGATTCAAGCCGTTCTGTAATACTTGAGATTCCTGACTCCGCTCTCTTGACATCGCGTTCCAGGTTGTCAGCCTTGTTGCGGACATCCTGATGCTGCAATTGAGCTGAATTGAACCGGTTCTGTGCAATGGTACGTTCCTCTTCAAGGTTCTGGAGCGCCTCTTTCTTTACGCTCTGCTGCTGTTCCAGATCGTCGATTTCCTGCCGAAGCTTTGACTGTTCCGGGGAGAGGGTTTTTAACTCTTCACGAGCTGTATCTTCACTGGCTGCAAGTGATGACCGGCGGTTTTTTAAATCTTCAATATTCTTCTGATAAACCTGAATACCGGACTGGATTCTGCTCTGTTGTTGCTCCCATTTTCGCAGCTCTTGTTCCGTTTCCCGATACTGTAATCGGAGCGATTCCAGATCCAGAGCGTTTCGTTGAGCCTCCAGTTTTTCGAGTTGCTTCTGCTTTAGTTCCAGCTCTTTCCGGCGGTTGCCAAGCTCGGATTCAAGTTTGTCCAGCTTGTCCTTCAGTCCGAGGTGGACACCGGCCTGGTTGTTTTTGCTCCCGCTTCGGAGGAACTTGTGAGCGGTAATCAGCTCACCATCTTTGGTGACTGCGGCGCTGCCCCGGTCCTGTAGAAGCCTGCGGGCCTGAAATACATCTTCAGTGAGCAGGGTTGACCCGAGAAGAAGTTCAGCAAGCGGCCGGCAGGAGGGTTCGGTCTCGACAACGCTGAGAATGGAGTGTTTTTCACTCTCATAGCTCTCTTTGAGCTCGTTCAGGGGGATAAACGTAGCACGTCCCTGCTCATGTCTCTTCAACAGTTCTGAAGCTCGTACAGCCTCTTCAAGATTGGTCACGACCACGTAGTTGAGAGCGTCGCCAAGTGCGGCCTCAAGTGCGGGAGCATGCTCTTCGTCCGTATGAAAGAGATTCCCGACGATCTCCAGTTTTTCAAACGAGTCGTGATGATGTTCGATCAGGTATGCAACGCTTGATGGAAACAGATCCTTCGACTGTGCAAGCTCCTGCAGGAAGCGGATCTCGGACTGCTGGGAGTCGATGCTGCTTTTGATATCACGCAGCTCTTCCTGAATCTCTTCCCGCCGGGATTCCAGCTCGCTTTTTTTAGCAGAGGCATCGGCGAGCCGTTCTTCTTTCTCATCCCGTCTCTTTTTTACCTCTTCAAGAGCCTTCTCTGTCTCGGCCAGCTCCTTCTCCTGAACCCCGATCCGCTCTTCCAGGTCGGAAATGTCTCCCGCTATTCTGGAGAGGTCATCTTCTGTATTTTCGAGACGGGATTCGAGGCGTACCCGTTCCGTCTGCAGGTTTCCGAGTTTCGTTGCCAGGTCTCCCGACTGAATTTCCAGTTCATAGAGCTGGTGCCGCTCTCTGGTATACTGCTGCTGTACTTCTGTATAGCGCTCTTTTGACTCTTTCAGGGACGTTTCTGACGTTTCTATCTCTTTGCTGAACGCATCCAGCTTTTTGATACTGTTATCCCTGAGTTCTTTCAGATCGCCGAGGTCACTGCTGCTCTGGCGAATGTCCTCTTCGTACTGACGGATAACATTTTTTTCATTTTCAATCTTCTCCCGGGTGATCCGTAGTGTCGTCTCCATCTCTCGAATGGAGGAGAGTACCTGATCGAGCAGTCGCCGGGCTTCGGCCTGCTCCCTTTCTTTCTCCTGGAGTTGTGAACGGGCATGCCCGTCCTTCTCTTCCAGCTCTTCAAGGTTAGAAAGTATCTCACGTTTCTCTTTCTCTGCATTGGCGATTCGCTCCTGCAGAGGGTCCAGCTCGTTACGGATTTTGTCAAATTCGTGTTTGTGCCACGCTTTGTCCAGGCTCTCGAGTTCCGTCCGCAGGGATTTTGCCCTGGAGGCTTTTTCAGCCTGTTGTTCGAGGTGCCGGGTTTTTTTGGATACCACGGCCCGTATATCTTCAACGCGCTGCAGATCTTTCCGTGTCTCATCCAGTTTCCGGAAGGTCTGTTTTCTTTTCTCCTTGTATCTTGTTACCCCGGCCGCCTCTTCAAACAGACGCCTCCGGTCGTTATTCCGGTCATTCAGGATCTCTTCAACCATCTTCAGTTCGATCACAGAGTATGCATCAGAACCCATCCCGGTATCCATAAAGAGATCCATGATATCCTTCAGGCGGCACGGTGAGTTGTTGATCAGATACTCGCTGTCTCCTGACCGGTAGAGCCTTCTTGTTATCGTCACTTCACTGTATTCTGTCGGGAGGATCCCCTTGTTGTTAACAAAGGTGAGCGATACTTCGGACATGCCGAGGGCCTTCTTTTTGGCAGTTCCGTTGAATATGACATTGCTCATGGAACTTGAGCGGAGAAGGGTGGGCCTCTGTTCTCCAAGGACCCATCGAAGGGCGTCTACAATGTTGGATTTACCACATCCATTGGGGCCAACTATGGCAGTGATTCCACTATCGAACTTAACCTTGGTCTTATAGGCAAAACTTTTAAACCCGTGCAGATCAAGTTCGGAGATGTACATGGTTGTTAAACAGTCAGAATATCTTTCTCTTTCTGTTCGAGGAGTTTCTCAATGTCCGCAATGTGATTGTCTGTGATTGACTGGATCTTCTCTTCCGCTTCGTACTGGGAGTCTTCAGGAAGGGAGTGTTCCTTGACGGCTTTCTTGGCGTCGTCATTGGCAACACGTCGTGCGTTCCGGATACTGATCCGTGCCTCTTCAGCAATCTCGCGGGCATGTTTCACCAGGTCTTTCCGACGTTCTTCAGAGAGCATCGGAAGTGGAATTCGAATGAGGTTTCCATCATTCCCCGGGTTGAGGCCCAGGCCGGATGCCATAATCGCCTTTTCAATATCCTGTATGACCGATTTATCATAGGGATCCACTGTCAGGAGCCGGGCTTCCGGGGCGCTTACATTCGCAAGCTGATTCAGCGGCGTCTGGGAACCATAATAATCCACACGTACATTCTCCAGAAGTGCCGGTGATGCTTTTCCTGCACGGATATGTGAGAACTCCTTTTTACAAAACTGGACAGATTCTTTCATCGTGGAATCTGCACTGGATACAATACGTTGCAATTCTTCAGAGAGCATTTACCGGGAAGATTACGGGTTATCAGTTCAGGGTGTCCGGTTTCACAAGACACATCATCCTGAATAATGTAAGAAATCTATTTCTCATCCCAAACAACGGTAGACCCGACTGCCTCCTCGGAACAGACCACACGTTTCAGGTTGCCCTTGATATTCATATTGAAAACAATAAACGGCGTCTGGTTTTCCCGGCAGAGTGTAAAGGCCGTGAGGTCCATGACCGATAGTCTCCGGTTCAGGATCTCATCTCCGGTGATCACATCAAATTTTTCAGCATCAGGATTTTTCTCAGGGTCCGAGTCATAGATACCGTCAACCCGGGTCCCTTTCAGGATCACATCCGCTTCAATCTCGATTGCCCGCAGGGCAGAGGCCGTATCTGTAGTGAAGTATGGGTTCCCGGTTCCAGCTCCAAAGATGACGACCCGACCTTTTTCAAGATGGCGTATGGCCCGCCGCCGGATGAATGGTTCTGCGACCTCCTCCATCCGGATTGCAGACATCAGCCGTGTCTGTACCCCTTTTCGTTCCAGTGCATCCTGAAGCGCCATACTGTTGATCATGGTTGCAAGCATTCCCATGTAGTCTCCCTGTACGCGATCCATCCCTTCGGTAGCTCCTTTGACACCGCGAAAGATATTGCCGCCTCCGATTACGATGGAGATTTCAATGCCTTCCTGGTGGACCGCCTTGATTTCATCGGCATATTGAGTCAGGATGTTTCCATCTATGCCATGTCCCTGTTCGCCCAACAGAGCTTCACCACTTAGTTTCAGGAGGATTCGCTTATAAAGTTTTGTCACTGTATTTCGTAAGGTTTTAAGGTGATATGGTTCTGAACTTTTGCCTGATTATAAATTACAAAAAAAAAGGCTGCCGAATGGGCAGCCTTTTTGGAATTTGAAAAATCACTCGTGTCGTGTCCACCATGCGTTGCGGGGTAAAAGACCGATACTCGACCCTGCAAGAGGTTGGTTGACATGATATTAACCTTCGCCGAGTTGAATTCGGTGAAAGTTTGAAACGAGCGGCGCGTTATTTGCCTCCAGGTATTTTTGGACGCTAATTCCATTATCCTTGACAAACTTCTGTTCCAGAAGAACCCGTTCCTCGTAGAATCGCCGAAGTTTTCCCTGGGCAGCTTTTTCTGCGATCTCCGCAGGTTTTCCTTCATTGATCAGCTGCTCCTTGGCAATTTCCAGTTCTTTCTGGATGACAGAGTCGTCTACGTCTTCGCGCTTTACTGCAATCGGATTCATAGCAGCGATCTGCATGGCGATATCTTTGCCAATTTCCGCATCCTTCAATTCCCCTTCGAATTCAGCAAGAACGCAGAGCTGATTTCCGGGGTGGACATATTCGACAAAAGTTCCATCCGTCTTTGCGACAATGACCCGGTTGATTTCAATTTTTTCACCGATTTTACCGACCATCGCTTTCAGGTGCTCATTGATGGTCAAATCTCCGACCTTCTGTTTCAGCAGCTCTTCAACGGTTGAAGTCTCATGCTGGTAAGCTGCATCCAGAAACTGACGGGTCTGATTCTGGAAATCGTCGTTTCGTGCAACAAAATCGGTTTCACAGTTGATCTCGATCGCAGCAGCTTGTTTGCCGTCTTCACTCACTTTTGTAAAGACCAGGCCCTGGTTGGCCTCTCTGTCAGCACGCTTTTCAGATACTTTTTGCCCTTTTTTTCTGAGGATCTCTACAGCTTTGTCAAAATCACCGTTAGATTCAGCGAGTGCTTTCTTGCAATCCATCATGCCGGCGCCGGTAATATCACGCAGTTTTTTTACATCTTTGGCACTAATACTCATGGGTATAACCTTTAAAATTGAATGTTTGGTCTGAAGAGGAGTTACTCTTCCTCGTCTTCCGGTGATGCATCATCTTCCGGTGACGCATCCAGTGGTTCAAGAGTCTCACCGCTCTCTGTATCGGTATCTTTATCTTTTTTACGCCGTTTTCTGCGTCGGGTATTGACGGTGGCTTTTTCGCTTTTCCCCTCTTCCTGTTCACTTTCGCTCTTGGCCTCTTCTGCGGCCTGCTCCATCAATTCCTCTTCTTTGAGAGCTTCCCGTTCCGCGTTGCCTTCTATAATGGCATCTGCGACCAGAGACGTAATCAGTTGTATGGTGCGGGCAGAGTCGTCATTGCAGGGAATGATATGGTCAGGTATATCCGGATCACTGTTGGTATCCACCATTGCAATAATCGGGATATTCAGTTTAACAGCTTCATTCACTGCGATATGTTCCTTAATCGTATCCACAACAAAAATGGCACCCGGAATGCGGCTCATGTTTGCAATACCGCCGAGTGTCTGTTCCAGCTTGGTCCGTTCTCGTTCAAGCATCAGCCCCTCTTTTTTCGTCAACTCCTCAAAGGTGCCGTCCTTGCTCATCCGGTCGATCTCTTCCATTCGAGAGATACTTTTTCGGACTGTGCTGAAGTTGGTAAGCATACCTCCGAGCCAGCGGTGGGCAACAAACGGCATTCCGGAACGGATCGCTTCGGTCCTGACGATCTCCTGAGCCTGTTTCTTGGTGCCGACAAAAAGGATTGTCTTGCCTGCACGGGTCAGGTTGGCGACCTCTTCGAGTGCCTCGGCAAGCAGTTTCTCGGTTTTTTTAAGGTCAATGATGTGAATACCGTTGCGCTGCATGAAGATGTACTCTTTCATCTTCGGGTTCCAACGGCGTGTAAGGTGTCCAAAGTGGGCACCGGACTGTAACAATTCTTCTACTGTTGCTGCTTTTGACATGTAACTATGTGATTATCGGTTGAGTTGGTCCGCTACACAGGTCTTCCTTCAGCACTAACTCCGATGAATTGGCCCCTGAAAGCTTCAGAGGACGTAATCATACGGAACACCCGGTGTGAAGTCGCTGTGTATGTGTGATTGTTATTGGTAAAACGAGTAAATACTTATCGCTTGGAGAACTGGAACTTCTTCCGCGCTTTGGGCTGGCCATATTTTTTCCGCTCGACCATCCGGTCATCACGGGTCAGCAGTCCATGCTTCTTCAGTACATCATGTACACCTTCGTTCTCTCCGTCCAGTGCACGGGCAATAGCCAGTTGAATCGCTCCCGCCTGCCCGGTGATGCCGCCGCCTCTGACAGTGATTTTGATATCATACTTGCCCTCCATCTCCGTGACACGAAGAGGCAGGCTGGCGACATTGATTCGCGCCTGTGTGGAGAAGAAATCTTTCAGATCTTTCCCGTTAACGAGGAAGTTTCCTGATCCCGGCTCGATGTAGAGGCGGGCTGTTGATGTTTTTCGTCTTCCTATATAATTCGCTTGAGCCATAAAACAGGATTACAATTCTAACTTTTCAGGTTGTTGTGCTGTATGCGGATGAACGGCGCCGGCATAAATCTTGAGATTTGTCATCAGTTTCCGGCCGAGCCGATTTTTCGGGAGCATTCCCTTGACGGCATTGCGGACGAGCGATGTGGGGTCTTTCTTCAGCAGCGCCTCGGGTGTCGTAAAACTTTCGCTTCCGGTAAACCCGGTATGGTTAAAATGCTCTTTTTTGGTCATTTTGTTACCGGTCAACAGAACCTTTTCTGCATTGATGACCACGACATTGTCACCGGCATCCATATGAGGGGTAAATTCCGGTTTGTGTTTCCCGCGAAGAATGGATGCAATACGGCTGCTGATCCGGCCCAGAGGTTGATTCTCTGCGTCTACCAGGATCCACTTCTTTTCGATATCGCTCGGTTTGGCCGAGTAAGTTTTGTTACTGATCGTATTCACGATGGATCTCGTCTTTAATTTGCCTTAAAAAAGTGATAAGTCGCAAAAAATAAGGGGATTTTGTTTGGATTGCAATGTTCGTTTGAAAAATTGTTTCAGAAAAGAGATTGATAACAGTAATCCATGTTCAATCATGGAAGCCCCTGTACTCCGAATTCTGTCTTCTATCATCTGTCACCTATTCCCTCCAAAAGGAGATATTATCCGAAATGATTTGTAACTTTAGGAGCCTTTGCAAAACCGTCTTTTTGTTCAATATCTTCGTTATCGGGATTTTAAAATCCTCACATATGCTCAATATGCTGCGGTTTTAAAATCCCTCTGGCCTCGATCTTGACCAAAAATCCTGGTTTTTCAAAGACTCCTTTTACTGTTCTTGAATCGAGTGACTGAGAATTGGACAAATTTTTTCACCGGGGTATTAGAGTAAGCGCGGCCATGTATGAGTGACCCGGTTACGGCCAACCACTAAAACTAACTTAGACTGAAGATCGCGGAAGACTATGAGCAAAGAAAATGATCTGCTGAAGACAAAGACGGAATTTAATACAGGCACCGGTACGGCTCATCTGTACAGCCTGAAAAAACTGGGAGAGATGGGCTACGGCAACGTGGAGCGTCTTCCGTTCACAATTAAAATTCTGCTTGAAGCAGTTCTGAGGGAATACGACGGGTATGCAGTTACAGAAGATGATGTAAAGATACTTGCCGATTACAATGCAGAGCAACCGGCTGGTGAAGTTCCTTTCAAGCCATCCCGTGTCGTTCTTCAGGATTTCACAGGGGTGCCTGCAGTCGTGGACCTGGCGGCTCTCCGGTCTGCTATGAAGGCGATGGGCGGGAATCCCCGTTCAATCAATCCGCAGGTTCCGGTAGACCTTGTGATCGACCACTCGGTTCAGGTTGATATGTTTGGCCAGGAGTACGCGTTCATGTTCAATGTGGAGAAGGAGATGGAGCGGAACCGGGAACGGTATGAATTTTTGAAATGGGGCCAGAAATCTTTTGACAATTTCCGGGTGGTTCCTCCGGGGCGCGGGATCGTTCATCAGGTGAACCTGGAGTATCTGGCGAAGGGCGTCTTTACCCGCGAGGAGAAGGACGGAACCCGGGTTGCCTACCCGGATACACTGGTGGGTACTGACTCCCATACCACGATGATCAACGGCCTGGGGATTCTCGGATGGGGCGTTGGTGGCATTGAAGCGGAAGCTGCAATGCTTGGCCAGCCGATTTATATGCTTGTACCGGAGGTGATAGGTGTGAAGATGGTTGGCAAGCTTCGGGAGGGAATCACTGCGACAGATCTGACCCTGACTGTAACCGAGAAACTCCGGCGTCACGGGGTTGTCGGGAAGTTTGTGGAATTTTTCGGGCCGGGACTCAGTAACATGAGTCTGCCGGACCGTGCAACAATTGCCAATATGTCTCCGGAATATGGCGCAACGATGGGCTTTTTCCCGATCGATAGTGAAGCACTGCGGTACATGTCCCGCACCGGCCGGACCGATGAACAGGTACAGCTGGTTGAGCACTATATGAAGGAGCAGGGCCTCTATCGAACCGACGATACGCCGGATCCCCATTTTACAGAGGTACTTGAGGTTGACCTGTCGGATATTCAGACCTCCCTTGCCGGCCCGAAGCGGCCTCAGGACCGAATTACCCTCTCCAGAATGAAAGAGACCTTTGCCAACAGCCTGACCAGTGACGATCCGACCATGGGTTTTAACCTGGCAAAAGATAAGTTGTCCAACAAAGGGATTTTCAAGAATGGACAGACAACCGAGATGAAGCATGGAGATGTGGTGATCGCTGCCATTACCAGTTGTACAAATACATCCAACCCGAGTGTGATGCTCGGAGCCGGGATTATCGCCAAGAAGGCGGTGGAGCGCGGTATGAAGGTTCCCCCTTATGTGAAAACGTCTCTGGCCCCCGGTTCCCGGGTTGTGACCGAATACCTGAACGAAGCAGGATTGACGGACTATATGGACAGACTCGGGTTCAACCTTGTCGGGTATGGCTGTACAACCTGTATCGGAAACTCCGGGCCGCTTCCGGAAGCAGTCGAAAAAGCGGTGAAAGAGGGGGATCTTATCGTTGCGGGTGTCCTTTCGGGGAACCGCAACTTTGAAGGGCGGATTCATCCATATGTCAAGGCGAACTACCTCGCCTCCCCGCCGCTGGTCGTAGCATATGCGCTTGCCGGCCGGGTAGATATCGATCTGGAGAACGAGCCGCTGGGCAAAGATGGTGACGGCAAAGATGTCTTCCTGAAGGATATATGGCCGACCACCGAGGAAATTGCCGAGTTTTTGGATAATGCGATTCGCCCCGAATTGTTTGAGAAGATGTACGGGGATATTTTTGAATCGGAAGAATGGGAAAAGATACCGGTCGGTGGGGGAGACCTGTATGAGTGGAAAGAGGAGTCAACCTATATCCAGGAGCCTCCGTTTTTTATGAATATGGATGAAACCCCGGAGCCGATCAAGCCGATTCGCGGTGCACATGCACTTGTGAAGGTCGGAGACTCCATTACGACCGATCACATTTCTCCGGCCGGGAATATCAAGACGGACAGCCCGGCAGGCACCTATCTGGTTGAAAATGGTGTAGAGCCGGCGGATTTTAACTCCTATGGATCGAGAAGGGGGAACGATCGGGTGATGACACGGGGTACCTTCGCCAATGTACGGTTCAAGAACCAGCTTGCCCCGGGAACCGAGGGCGGGTTTACGAACTATTTGCCGGAAGATGAGATCACTACGATCTTCGATGCAGCCACACGCTATAGGAAAGAGGGAATTCCGCTGGTTGCTCTGGCCGGGAAGGAGTATGGAACCGGATCTTCCAGAGACTGGGCCGCAAAGGGTACCATTCTTCTGGGTGTCCGGGCTGTGATTGCCACCTCTTATGAGAGAATTCACCGGTCGAACCTGGTCGGCATGGGAGTACTGCCCCTGCAATTTGCAGATGGCGAGAGCCATGAGAGCCTGGGACTTGACGGTTCGGAGTTGTTCGATATTGAAATCTCTGACGATCTGAAACCGCGACAGGAAGTACCGGTTGTCGCCCGAAAGTCGGATGGGAAGGAGGTTCGATTTACAACGATCTGCAGAATCGATACCCCGGTTGAGATCGACTATTTCCGGAACGGGGGAATCCTCCATAAGGTGCTGCGCGATTACGTTGAAGAGGATAAAAAACAGCGCTCGTAAGGGCATATAAGCGAATCGTTCCCGACGGAAAGGGCAGGTGGCTTTGTAAGCAGAAGAACTCTGTCTGCCGGGCAGATTATTCCAGCCCCCGCATTGTGAATCGTTCGGCCATGACTCTCTCTGCCGGGGTGTTGGTGATAAACCAGGCAGCGAATTTTCTGGGTGCTTCGTATCGGTGTTTCCGGCCCAGTTTCATATTCCACTCGGCGCGGCGTGCGGCTTTTCTGGCGGCACTCCGCCGCCTTTCAGACCATTGAGAGAGAAGCTTGTCGCTATCCGATCGCTTATAAAGTGAGTCGGCAAGAGTAGCCGCAAGATCACAGGCTCCCAGCCAGCCCAGGTTCATCCCCTGGCCACCGATGGGGCTAACTACATGTGCGGCGTCTCCCGCCAACAGAATCCGCTCCTTGAAGAGAGTGTCAGCAAGGTAGTGCTGAACGCCGAAACTGCCGGCCATACTGCAAGTACAAGTGGAGAGATCGGCAGATATCCGCTGCCGGACCAGCCGTTCAAGAATCTTTTCTTGCATTTCAGGCTCATACTTGTCTGTTTTTACCACCCATCGCCGTTGTTTTCCCGGCATTGGAATACTCTCGATTAATCCATCCGGATGGAGCCAGACTCCTGCATCCGGCCCAAGTCCGGTCCGATCTGTATAATCTCCCATGAGATAGGTATCGGGATAGGGGCCGCCCTGGAAATGGATTCCGGCCGAGGCACGCACCATACTGTTCTTCCCGTCGCACCCTACTACCCATTCACCGGCTACCTCTTTTTTTTTCTCGCCCCGGACCGTATATGTGATTCGAGCCGCTTCTGTTTCCACGGAGATCTTCCTGACGTCTGCCATTCGGATCAGGCAGCCGGGAGATCGTCTCCGCAACTCCTCCTCAAGAATCTGTTCGGTCTGATATTGAGGTATCGACAATACGTACGTATGCGGCGGCCGGCAGTTCTCAAACCGGATCGCCCCGATCTGTTTCCGGCCATAGTAGGCCCGGCCGGTTCTGATCTTCAGGCCATGTTTCAAAAAGGGCTCAGTGATTTCTGCCCGGTCGAAACAGTCCAGGCTGGGTGGATGAATTCCCAGTGACCGGGAGTGGGGATCAATCGATTTTCGTTTTTCCAGTACCAGGCACTCGATCCCGGCCTTCAACAGGCAGAGTGCAAGAAAAAGGCCGACGGGGCCTCCCCCTACGATGACAACGGGGACTGTATCTGTTGATTCAGCTGAATTCACGGATGGCAAGAAGACGGCTTGGTATCAGTTTTTTAACGACCCACCCTTCCGGCAGCATTCGCTGAAGTTCGTTCCTGGTGAAGCTTCTGCGGATCGAGGTAAATCCGTCTCTGACAATATAGGACGAGGAGTAGAGCCAGGGGGCCGTGAGTGCAAAAGCGGCAAAACCGGTTCTGTTGCGCCGAATGTCGTTAAAGAGGATGAGTTTTCGGGCAAGAGACTCTGCCGCGACAGAGAAGGGATAGATCTCTTCATTCTTCAAATGGTGGAGCAGATGATTGGAAACCACCACATCATATATCTCCCCGTAACCAATCAGATCACTGGCCTCACACTGCCGGAATTCGACATTTGCCGGTGTGGAGAGTTGCTGCAGATATTCAAATGCTCTTGGGTCCGGATCGATTCCGCTCACCTGAACCTCGATGCCTGATTCCAGCGCCCACTCGGCAAAATTGAGGCACAGATCGCCACCCCCACATCCGATGTCAAGGATCCGCAGCGGTTTTCCGGTTCGGGAAAGAGGAGCGATCCAGGCTTTAAAGAGGGTTTTCCAGCGTGAAATTTTTCTATTCAGATCTGCAAACTGACGGTATGTATTGAACAACAACTCTCTGTCCGCATCCGGATCATCCATCCGTTCGGTCAGCTGTTCGGCTCTCTGTTGCAGGTTGGGAAACATTGTTTCAGGAGTCAGGAGCTGGTGGTTTTCGTTTCATGATGGCACTCTCGATGGTCAGTCCGGGGCCGAATGCCATAGCAAGAACCGGTTCTTGCTCCGCAGCAAGCGGCTTTTGCAAAACTTCCTGCAGAACAAAGAGGATCGTTGCACTGCTCATGTTTCCATACCGTGAGAGTACAGTCCGGGACGCGTGAAGCCTCTCCTCCGGCAGCTCAAATTCTCCGGCTACCCGGTCCAGAATCGCCCGGCCGCCCGGGTGGATGGCCCACCGTATGATCTCATCCGGCTTCAATTTGTGAGATTCAAACAGTGGTTCCAAAAATGATCGCAGGTTTTTTGATAACAGATCTGGTATGTAGGCGGAGAGGACCATGTTAAATCCGTTATCACCAATCGTCCAGGCCATATCCTTTTCTCCTTCATCGGTGATGGAAGAGGCAAACGTCTCCAGTTCAAAATGGGCTTTTCCATCCGGGGGGTCGGAGGATACGATGGCTCCGGAAGCGCCGTCGGCAAAGACGGTTGTAGAGATCAGGTTGTCGATCTCCGGGGACGTCTGAAAATGGAGGCTGCAGAGTTCCACAGAGACAATCATTACACGTGCATCACGGTTCGCCCGGCAGATCTGATCCGCCAGTTTCAGGGCGGGCAATACGGCATAACACCCCATAAAGCCGAGATGGTACCGTTCGGTCTCTTTCCGGAGGCCGAGGGAACGGATAATGTCAAAATCGGGACCGGGGGCATAGAAGCCGGTACAGGAGACGGTTATAAGATGTGTGATCGATTCTGATGTGAATGCAGAGTCTCTAAGAAGAGTTGTCGCTGTCTGAACGAAGAGCTGTCGTGCTTTCTCCTGATAGATCGTATTTCGGGTCTCGGTACCGGGCGAATCACCGTTTTTTCTGAAAAACCGATTTGCGGATCCCTGATGTTTGAAATCCTCCAGAACGGAGTGTCTGGTCTCGATCCCGGAGTGGGAATAGAGCCTGTGAATCAGCCGTTTGCGGGGTTCGGTATCCCCGATCCATTCCTTCATCTGTTCACGAACCTCATCCTGGAGGTAACGATACTCCGGGGTGGTCGTTGAAATGGTATGAATGATGGAGGGCATTTCCGGAAAAAGATTTCTGTACGGTTGTCTGTTTCTGTACAAACCCAAAAAAGAAGATTTCGTTCAGGAGTGAGAACGGGTCTTCTGCCAGAAACGGACGTTATGAAGAATTCCTGCAATGGTTAATCCTACGATGAGTCCTGTCCAGAGCCCGATCGGACCGATTCCCCTTGCCATTCCGAGATACCAGGCAAGGGAAAGTCCGACTATCAGATAGGCGAAAATATTTACATACATGGGAACCTGTGTATCTTTCAGGCCGCGAAGTGCTCCGAAGCCGCCTACCTGAAGGCCATCCGATATCTGAAATATGGCCGCCATGAAGAGGAGCTGAATCGCGATAACCTTGACATCCTGATTTGTCGTATAGATAGCGATGATCTGCTCCGGGAAAAGGATCATACAGAGTGCTGTGAAGCACATAAAGAGAGTGCACATTCCGACTCCAACAAACCCTTTGAAGCGTGCTTCGGCCGTTCGGCCCTTGCCGGCCGCCTGCCCGACTCTTGCAGTGATTGCCATGGAGAGCCCGAAGGGAACCATAAAGACCATGGCAGCTACATTAATGGCGATTTGATGGGCTGCAACCGCAATGGTGCCGATCGTGCCCATCAGCAGGCTTACAATGGCAAACATGGTCACTTCCATAGTTGCGCTTACCCCGATCGGGACACCGATAGAGACCAGTTCCTTCAGCCTCTCTTTCTCCGGCAGACGCCATTTTTCAAAGATACCGAACCGCTGATATGGTTGGAACTTCCAGGTAAAGGAGAAGATAGCGAGGAACATGATCAGATAGACGATGGCAGAGGCATATCCGGTACCGATGGCTCCAAGCTGAGGGAATCCCAGCTTCCCATACATCAGCAGATAGTTTAACGGAATATTTGCCAGTGTACCGATCAGTGCGACAAACATGCCAGGTCGGCTGACGGACATGCCTTCACTGAAGTATCGCAGCCCGCCATAGGCCATGACCGGAAAGAAGCCCCAGGAGATTGCATCCAGATAGCCGGATGCAACCGGGATCACTTCCGGGGTTACCCCGATCCAGACCATGACAAATTCCAGGTTTCGAACGATAAAAAAGAACGGGAGTGCAATGATCTGGCTCAGCCAGAGCATCTGTCTTGCATTGGATCCGATCTGATGAAACCGGCGGCTGCCATAATTCTGGGCAACGATCGGATTTACAGCCATCAGAGTACCAAGCCCGAATACCAGAAACGGCAGCAGGAGGCTTGAGCCGACAGCTACCGCAGCCAGGTCGAGGGCAGAGAGTCTCCCTGCCATCACAGTGTCGACAAAATTCATCGACATCTGAAGGATTTGTGCCAGAATGATCGGAATCCCGAATTTCAGGGTGGTGCCGGCCTCATCCAGGATGCGGTATCGATATGACCGGTCGAAATGTTGCGTAGGAACTGCCTCTTACTCTTGCCTTATTGTTGAAATCCACTGCTAACAAACCGGAGTACTTCCGGCAATGCGGTTCGCCAGTACTCCCATGTGTGCTCTCCTTCCCGTACGCGAAACTCATGAGGTATTTCCCGGTCAATCATCAGGGCATGAAGCTCCATGTTCCCTTTAATGAGAAAATCCTTGTCCCCGCAATCGATGTAATACCGTACACTTTGTAACGCTTCCGGGTCTTCAGACTGAACCAGATCCAGTATAAAATTCTCCCTGAAATGGCTGGTAATCCGTTCTTCTCCTTCCAGGCCCGGGCCGTAGGGAGGGCCGAAAACATTGTCCCAGGTCTGCTGCGGCATCCCGATGAATTCCTCTTCGGTGAAAATTCCGCTACTGAGAGGGGCTGCTGACGCGAAGAGTTCCGGATGTTTCAGCGCCATAATCAGAGCGCCATGCCCACCCATGGAGAGGCCCGCTATCGCACGAAACCGTTTGTCAGGCCGAGTGCGATAGGCGTAGTCGACATAGGGGATCAGCTCCTGAATGAAAAAGTCCTCATAACGTACCGTTCCATCATGATTGTTGATATACCAGCTTACTCCGGCATCCGGCATGACGATAATCATAGGTACCGTGTTGATCGATTCCATCTCTTTGTCCGCGATTTCCTGTACTTCCCCATATTGAGTCCAGGCGATTTCATCGTCAGAATAGCCGTGGAGCAGGTAGAGAACCGGGTAGTTTCTGTTGGAGTGCTCATAGTCTTCCGGAAGATAGATACTGTACTCCACCTCTTTATCCAGAATCTCGCTGCTCAGTGAGAGGCTTTCGAGGATTACACCGGATTGGCCGAAGACCAATACCGGAAAGGACAACAGTATGATAAGCAGCGGCAAACGTGTTTTTTTCAACATGGGTTCAGTAATTGATTAGGAATGGTTTAATTCGATTCTATCATTTCAGAATATATTTCAGTCCCGCCAGACTCGATTCTTGCTATGTGTTTTAAAATAAGATTTTATTTGTAGTCGCATGGTCAATGATTGTTGGTTATGAGACAGTTTTGCAAAGGCTCCTATGATCCTCGTGAAGTTAGATTGCCCTCTTCGTCCCATTCGGCAATTATCCCCCGTTCTTCCTGTTTGATACACTCTTCAACGGTTTTCTGGTCATAGCGGAACCCATGTTTCCGGAGAACTTCATCGGGAACGCCGTCCCAGAATCCGGGTGTGTTGCCCTGGTACCCGATATCCTCAACGCCGATTTGAGATGTAAAAAATCCGGTAGCAACCAGATCACGCATCCGGTTAAAAAAGCGGACGCCGTACATCGCGTTCGGCTCTGCATCGTCAGGCCAGGCGATTTCATCGATCAGTTCGAGCCGTTCATCCGGTGTACAGCTTGCAAAGGCCTTGTCAAACAGGGAGAGTGCCCGGTTGTTAAGCCACATCAACCCGCCCCGCGTCGGGACCTGGAGTGATGGCATATCTTTCATCATGAATTCGATGAAGTCGGGGACACCCGCATCTGTGGCGCTTCCTGAAACGTCGTCTGCTGGAATAATGATATCAGAGAGAATTTCCACCATCTCCCGCTCTGCATCACTGAAAAAAGTCTCGGACCGGAGCTCTTCATCCCGTTTGGCTTCGTCCGGGGTACGCCCGTATCCGTTTTGTGCAATAATCTGTTCACTGGTTGCCAGGTCTTCATCGGTGCAGCCCCGGGTGAAAAAGAATCCGGCCCCGAGGGAACCGGCAAACAGCAGTTTCAGGTGTTCACGTCTGTCCATCAGAGTACTCCCTGGTTTAGTTGTTCAACAATGTAGTCCGACGCCCTCCAGGAGAGGGCCATGATCGTCCAGGTGGGATTCTTGTCTGCCTGGGATACAAAAGAACCGGCATCTACGACAAAGAGATTGTCACATTCATGCGCCTGGCAGTATCTGTTCAGAACCGAGGTTTCCGGGTTATCACCCATGCGTGTGGTGCCCACTTCATGGATGATTCGTCCGGGTGCTGCAAGGCCATACTGCGATTCCGGCCCCGGCTTGCTGCCGAGCAGTGTGGCTCCCGCATGGGTAAGGATCTCTTCAAATGTATCCTGCATATGGCGGGCCTGACGCACTTCATGATCGGTCCAGTTGTAGTGAAACCGGAGGACCGGAATGCCATATTTGTCAACGGTCCCGGGGTCAATTTCACAGTAGTTGTCATACTGGGGGACGCTCTCGCCCCGCCCGGACAGCCCGAGCGTTGAGCCGTAGATTTTCCGGATATCCCGTTTCAGTCCGGCGCCGTAGCCTCCGTTGGGGGAGGGTTGCCCCATCTCATCCAGAATATACTGACGCATCGTATTCATGCCGGTGCCGATTCCGTACATCGGCATTCCCATACCACCCCAGTACTCCAGGTGGTATCCCCGGGGAAAATCGAGAGAGCTGTTGTCGAGCCACCAGGGGGAGTAGACATGCAGTCCTCCGACTCCATCTTCATTGTATCTGTCGCGGCCAATCATCTCAGGCATGATACCCATGCGGCTGGCGCCGGTGGAGTCATGAAGGTAGCGGCCGACCATCCCGCTGCCATTGCCCAGCCCATCCGGATGTGCCGGGGATTTGGAGTTGAGCATGATTCGAGCAGTCTCGCAGGCAGAAGCGCCGAGCACCACGACGCGAGCCCGGATTTTGTACTCCTGCATATCAACCTTGCTGATGTAGGAGACCCCGGTCGCTTTGCCGTTGGTGTCTGTAGTGACTTCCCGAACCATTGCCATAGTATAGAGATCAACGCTGCCGCGCTGCATTGCCGGCTGTACCAGGCAGGTCCCCGAAGAGAAGTCGGCATACGCGTTGCATGCACGGTTGCACTGGCCGCAGTAAAAACAGACACCGCGGTCACTGTTCACCGGACGGGTCAGGATCGAGAGCCGGGAAGGGATGACCGGAACATTGGCAGCTACAGCCCCTTTTTTGAAATAGAGTTCGTGCAGCCTTGGTTTGGGGGGTGGAAGGAAGAATCCATCCGGATCGTTCTCCAGCCCTTCGTTTGTTCCAAATACTCCGATCAGCTTGTCGAGCCGGTCGTAATAGGGTTTGATATCTTCATAACCGATGGGCCAGTTGTCGCTCAGGCCATCCTGGTCATACCGTTTGAAATCCTTCGGGCCGAACCGGAGTGTGATCCGCCCCCAGTGGTTGGTCCTGCCGCCGAGCATTCGGGAGCGAAACCAGTCGAATGCGGTGCCATCTTTGTGTGTGTATGGCTCGCCGTCGATCTCCCAGCCTCCCCAGGCCGCGTCGAAATCTCCGAACGGCCGGACAGTCCCGGCTCCCCGTCTTGGAGATTCCCAGGGCCACCGGAGCTGCGTCCTGAACTCCTCTTTGGCAGGGTCAAAATCACCACCCGCCTCCATAACGGCAACGGTAAGGCCTGCATCGGCCAGAACTTTGGCGGCCATACCGCCTCCGGCGCCCGAGCCTACAATGGCGACATCATAGGCCTCGGCCTGTTGTTTTATATCAAAACTCATAGGGGTCAGTCTGGAGGTTCAGCAAGAGAGGTTTCCGTTTCGGAAACGGGCGTATGCATGTCGCCCAATTCTACAATAAATTCCGGAGATTATGAAGTGGGGTCATGAGCGTTTTCCGGAATCCTTGCCTTCTTGCAGGGAGTCGAGCGAGAGGCCCTCCATCAGGGAGTCAAAGTCGGTAATATCTTTCGGCAGTATAATCTGGTTTTCGTCTCTTCCCAGATTGGAGAGAATTCCAAGGTACTTCTCCTTCAGTTTGAGTTCCATCGCCTCCTTGCCGTTTGGCTGTGAGAGGGCTTCGGCGATCTGCTCAATGGAGATGGCTGTAGCTTCTGCAATCGCTTCAATCTCTTGCGCCCATCCCTCCGCTTCATTGATTCTGCGCTGCATCTCTGCCTGGGAGATATTGATGATCTCTTCCCGGCGTCCCTCCGCATCATTCACCCTGGAGCCCTGGACACCTTCAGATTTGGCAATGACGGCGCGACGTTCGCGTTCGGCAGTCATCTGCCGTTCCATCGCTTTCTGGACAGTATGAGGAGTCATGATGTTTTTGATTTCATACCGATGCACCTTGATGCCCCAGGCATTCTCCATCTCACTCAACACCTTTACGACCTCTTTGCTCATCTTGGCCCGCTCCTCGAAGGTTTCATCCAGATCCATCTGCCCGATGACGGACCGGGTCGTGGTCTGTGCCAGCTGAACGGCAGCATACCGGTAGTTTGTGACTCCGTAACTGGCGTTGACCGGGTCCATCACACTCATGTAGATCACCCCGTCTACCTCCACCTTCACATTGTCTTTTGTAAAACACTCCTGGGGTTCCACCTCAATGGTCTCTTCCCTCAGATCCTGTTTGTAGACAACTTTGTCGACAAACGGTATCAGTGCGTGAAAACCGGGCCCAAGTGTTTTGTGATAGTTGCCGAGCCGCTCAACAATGTGTGCATACTGGTTGGGGACCAGCCGGATCGCCTGCAGAAATTTAAATGTAAGATAGATGGCAAATACCCCTAACAGTATCTGGCTGATAAGTTCCATGATCTCCATGATTACGCCTCCTTCCGGCTGGTAGTGCTACCGGTTTTTTTCTCTGTGTGGTCTCGGATCGTGCCAACCCCTTCAAAAAATGTTTTCAAATTGGCTGTCTCTGTGGGCAGAACCGATACGTTCGTTTTGCCCAGTATTTTTCCGAACTGGTCAATATACTGTTCTACCAGTTTGGTTTTAACGGCCACTTCGCCGCCCGGCCGCTTGATGGCGCCTGCCACCCGGCGAATCCCATTTGCCGTGGCGGTTGCGATCAGCTCGATCTCCTGTGCGCGGCCCTTCGCTTCGTTGATCCTGCGCTGCCTCTGTGCTTCAGAGATCAGAATCTGGCTCTTCTGTTCTCCCTGGGATTCATTGATCCGGGCTTGTCGGTGCCCTTCGGAATTGGTAATCTCTGCTCGTTTTTCCCGCTCCGCCTCCATCTGTTTCTCCATCGTGTCGACGATCTCATTGGATGGGCGGATATTCCGGATTTCATAGCGAAGTACCTTGATCCCCCAGGGGTCGGCTGCAACATCGATTTCGCGGACGATGTTTTCATTCATCATTTCCCGTTCAGAAAAGGTATCGTCCAGGGTGATTTTGCCGATCTCGCTTCGCATGGTGGTTTGTGCGAGGTTCACGGCGGCAGCCTGGTAGTTGGAGATGCCGTAACTCGCTTTGTAGGAGTCCATTACCTTGATATAGACCAGTCCGTCTACTGAAACTTCAATGTTATCTTTCGTAATACAGGTCTGGCCTGGAACGTCAATCACCTGTTCGCGCATCTCCTGGCTGTAGGCAGCCCGGTCCACAAAGGGGATCAGAAAATGAAATCCCGGTTTCAGGGTACGTTTGTATTTTCCAAGCCTCTCCTGGATCACCTCTTCCCGCATCTCGACAATCCGAAACAGCCGTGTCAGAATAAAATAGGAGAGGATGACAACGATCAGTAGTGTTGTCCACATAGTCTAGTCCGTAATCTCTTTAAGTTGTTGGTCAAGTGCCTGTTGATCCGGGTTCAACGGCTCTACAATCCAGGTTGTATTTACGCGATAGCTGATCCTTGCTTTCTCACCTGCGCGAATCGTCCCCTCTACGGTACGTGCACTCCAGGAGATACCGTTGAACCGGATTCTTCCAAGGTTGTTTTCATCCGAGATGGGCTCTACCACATCAACGACCTGATCGATCGCTTCATAGTCCTCATCTGCAAACTTGTACGAGGTTTCGCCTCTGAAGTACTTTTTGATAAACGGGCGGATGGCAATGGTCAATCCGACCGAGGAGAAAAGCCAGATCATCATTGCCGTCAGGGGATCGGAAAGGAATCCCAGATAACGGAGCACCCCGACTCCCAAACCGCTCAGCCCCAGAAAAAAGGCCACGCCTCCCGGCAGGAGTGTCTCCAGAATCATAAGAAGCATTCCGCCAATTAAAAAGATCCAGGTAATGATTTCTCCATCCATCGTAGTTCTCTCTGGTTCAGAGCTGTTGAACAGCCTGACGTTTTTCAACAGCTCCAGTTCGTACTCTTATCGTAGATAATGAATTGACAGGAAAAAATCCTGTTTCTTTTCAAAAAAATTGAATAGTGTCGTGTCAATCATGTGGAATTACAGCGGTTCGAGCCGGTGAATCTTGCCGTCGAAGCCGCAGATGTAGAGTTCATTCTCCGCATCCACCCCGAACGAGGAGACCCCGAAACTGACGTGTGCAATTTCGCTGTTGACAGGTTCCTGCTGGTCGGCAACGTTGAGAGACCAGATGCGGCCTGACGCAAAATCGCCATAGATGTAGGTTCCCTCCAGTCCTGGAAGCGTCGGCCCTCGGTAGACAAACCCGCCGGTCACGGAGACATCCCCGCGGGAGCGGTCATACTCCCAGACCGGGAGCTCAAGCCCTGACCTGTCACAGCCGCTGGAGGGGCTGAAGCAGTGGTTCGCCTCCATGATATTCCAGCCGTAGTTACCGCCGTTTTCGATGATGCTGACCTCTTCGTATGCACCCTGCCCGACATCTCCTGTCCATAGATTGTCGGTCTCGGGGTCAAAACTGAACCGCCACGGGTTTCTCAGGCCGTACGCGTAGATCTCTTCACGGTACCCGTCACTGTTCCCGGCGAACGGGTTGTCCGGAGGGATTGCATAGAGATTGTCTCCCTCCCGGTTGTCCACGTCGATCCGGAGAATGGTTCCCAGCAGGGTGGATCGGTTCTGCCCGTGTCCCTGCGGATCCCCGCCTGCGCCTCCGTCTCCGACAGCGATGTAGAGGTAACCGTCCGGACCGAAGGAGACTTGTCCGCCGTTGTGATTGCTGTACGGCTGATCAAACGAGAGAATCACCTCTTCACTCTCTGGCAGGGCGCTGCCGGGGTCGTCAGGAGAGGCCCGGAACCGGGAGATGTTGGTACCTTCGTTGTTCGTATAGTTGACATAGAAGTAACCGTTGTCTTGAAATTCGGGGTGAAATGCAAGCCCGAGCAGGCCCTCCTCGTTTCCACTGTCGTTGACCCGGCCGGAGATGTCCAGGAACACCGTCTGTTCGGTTGTAGTGGGGTCGTTCTCAAACCACTGGATGACGCCGCGCTGTTCGACAACAAACAGCCGCCCGGTTTCGTCACCCGGGTGCTGCAGGTCGACCGGGCGGGTAAAATCCAGATTCGGGAATGCCTCGACGACCCGGTAGTCGTCTGTGGAAGGGTTCGTATTCTCCTCTGCCGGTTCAGTATTCAGACAGTTCAGGCAGAAAAGTGACAGGGTTACTGTTAGTAGTAGATGTCGCATGATTCGGGTGGTTTAAACGTTCTGCAGAGCGTACACCCGCTGCAGGGACGGGTCGCTCCGGAATGGAGTCTGTCGTCACTAATTTGAAGAAAATGAACGGTTTATCAAAGATTTCCCTTACAAAACTATGAAACAATCAACCGCACTGATTACCGGGGCTTCCGGGGGAATCGGCCTGGAACTGGCAAGGATTCATGCCAGCCAGGGAGATGACCTGGCCCTGGTCGCCCGGAGTGAAGAGAAATTAAATCGGGTACAACAGGAGCTGGAACAGGAGTATGATGTATCCGTTCAGCTGTTTGTCATGGATTTGACACGTACCGGAGCACCCGAAGAGATCTATACTGCTTTGAAATCGGATGGTGTTGTGGTCGACTATCTGATCAACAATGCAGGAATCGGGGATTATGGGTTGTTTCACAAAAGCTCCTGGGTCGCTCAGCAGACAATGATCGAATTGAATATCCAGGCACTGACCCGGATGACCCATCTCTTTGCCGGAGACATGGCTGCCCGGGGAAGCGGGAGAATTATGAATGTCGCTTCGACTGCCTCGTTTCAGCCCGGGCCGCTGATGAGTGTCTATTATGCTTCCAAGCATTATGTACTGGCGTTCAGTGAAGCGATCGCACAGGAGCTGGATGAGTTCGGGGTCTCGGTAACGGCTCTCTGTCCCGGACCGACAGAATCCGGTTTTCAGGCCAGAGCCGGGATGGAGAACTCTCGTCTGGTCTCTTCGGTTCCGCTCCCATCGTCCCGATCCGTTGCCGAATACGGTTATCGTGCCATGATGAAGGGGAAACGGGTCGCCGTGCATGGACTGGCAAACCGAATGGCTTCCAAACTTGTACGGCTTGTTCCGCGTTCGTGGGCGACCTATGCAGTTCGAAAGATCCAGGAGTCAAGGGAGTGACGTATGTGGTATTTCAGGTTATGGAGCTACCAGGAGTTAATCGCTGCTTCCAGGGTCCAGGGCTCTCTGTATACCTTGTCCAGATAGCGGTTCGCTTCCGGGTCCTCCACAAACTGCTCTGTTTCGGGATTCCACTCCAGGCTTCGCTGCAGCAGATACCCGATGTTTGCCAGGGCACAGATGGTGTTGGAACGGTGGCCGGTCTCTGCATCGGCAACAGGACGTTCACCACTTTTGATACAATCGAGCCAGTTCCGTTTGTGGTTGACCTGGTTCGGGTCGTAGAGGCGGAGCTCTCCGGCTCCTGGAGTCTCGTTCAGAATGGAGTCAGGGGTGGCTTCAAGGAATCCGCGGGCTACGGTTATTTCACCGTCTGACCCCTGGAATGTTACAGCATTCCGGTCATTGCCGTGGTACATCTTTACCCCGTTGGCATACCGGAACATCAGGCCGCCGTTCAGGCCGAATGCGGGCGGATGAACCTCCACCGGGCCGGAGTGGTCCATATCGAGTGCCCATTGAGCGATATCGTAATGGTGTGTTCCCCAGTCTGCCATGATGCCCCCTGCATATTCACTGTAGAGCCGCCAGTTCGGGAAGTGGCCGTGCACATCGGTCGGACAGAGAATCTGATTAAAAGGACGCCAGGGGGCAGGGCCGAGCCAGCGGTTCCAGTCGATCCCCTCCGGCAGCCGTTCAGCAGGCAGGTCGCAGAGTACAGGAGAACTTCCAACCCCGACATGAATCGAGTGCAGCTGGCCGATCCGTCCATTCCGAACCAGCTCGACAGCTCTCCGGAACCGCCCTTCATGTTCGGACCGCTGCTGGCTGCCGGTTTGAAATACGATTCCATTTCGGTTTACGGCATCCGAGACGGCTCTCCCTTCACGGATCGTGTGGCAGAGCGGCTTTTCACAATAGACATGTTTCCCTGCATTGGCCGCCATGATAGAGGGGATGGCATGCCAGTGGTCGGGTGTTGAGATGATAACCGCGTCGATATCCTCCCGGTCGATGATCTCCCGGAAGTCGCCGTGCATACTGCAGCCGCTATAATTTCCGGAGTCACTGTTTTCGGCGTAGTATTCGTTGACCTGCCGGGCACCCTCTTCCATCCGAATATCCGCTACATCCGATATCGCTACAACCTGGGTATCCGGCTGACTTGCAAAACTGTTGGCGTGTCCGCGGGCCATTCTTCCGAACCCGATCATGCCGATTGTGATGCGGTCGGAAGGGGCAATACGTCCGGCTGAGGCGAAAGCGGATTTCAGGATAAAGGGGGCTCCGGCGGTGGCAAGGGCACTGGTTTTCAGGAACTGGCGGCGGGTTGATTTCGTCATCGGTGTCCGGGATTGGTTGGGGGATAGAAAAAATTATACTGCTCTCCGTGAGATAATACAAATACCGCCTTCAATCAGCACCTGTCCTACGGAAGAGAGTTTATCCAGGTGATTATCTCCTCAATGACTAACGGTGATATCGTCTGCTCAATCTGATTATACTCGCTGACATACCCGGTTTCGCTCTGCTGAAACATGTGGTTTAGACCCGGCAGCTCCTTTACCAGATAGGTATTCGTACCGCTTCGTTGCAGGGCGGCCTCCACAGCCGGCAGATTTTCGGCCGGTGTTACCTGGCGGTCGTTACTTCCGAAAAGAGCCAGAACCGGTACGTCAACGGTTTCAAGTTGTTCTGCAGGGTTATAGTTGTAGAAGTAGCGAACCCACGGGCTCAGGGACTGGGCGACATCCTGTTGGATATAGGTCTCCATATCCATTTCGGCTGGCAGAAATGATCGGATGAGCGTTTCGTTTTGACGCAGATAACCGGCAAGTTCATCCCTCAGAATGTGCAGTTCCTTATCGGAGGAGGCGATATCAAGCGCCCCTCTTACCAGTTGCATATAGGCCTCTTCATTTGGCAGTTCCATTTCACGTGTAGAAGTAGCCTGAATGAAAAGTACCTCCTTGCCGGGTATGCCTGTACCAGCCAGCAGGATAATGTGAGCCACATCATCAGAGCGATTGGACACCATTGGTGCAATAATTCCCCCTTCGCTGTGGCCGATCAGCCCGATCCGGTCAGCATCAATCTCCGGCCGGTCTTTCAGGAAGTCAATTGCACTCAGTACATCCACAGCGAAATCCTCTGTAGTGGCCGTCCCAAAAGTCCCGGTGGATGCCCCAAATCCTCTGTCGTCATACCGCAGGACAGCGAATCCTTCACGCGTGAGTTGGTCAGCAAGAACCAGAAATGGTTTATGGCCGAATATCTCCTGATTCCTGTTTTGCGGTCCGCTGCCTGAGATAAGAATCAGGACCGGAAACGAGCCGCCTGCCTCCGGAAGCGTCAATGTACCTGCCAAAGTGATTCCATCTACCTGATTGTGGATCGATACCTCCTCTTCCAGGTATGGGTACGGACGTACCGGCTCCTGGGGGCGGTGCATTGCGGTCGGTTCTACAACCTCCCGGTACATATTCAGGAGAAAGTTCATGCCTCCCTGATTCCAGGTACCGGCAAGGGAATCTGTGGAGAAAACCGCTCTGTACGCAGCGCCGATATTTTGCGCTTCAAGCACAAGAACAGAGTCCTCAAAGGTAGCGGAAGAGAAAGGAATACCGGCTACGCCCTGGTCAGGACTGTCAAAGGTGGCGCTAAACCGGTTGTCTGACTGTTCGATATGAAACACTAACCGCAATTGCGTTCCCTGAACATTCAATACTCCATGCCACGTGCCCGTTACATCAGCCGCTTGCTGAGCATGAACATGCAACGGTATGGAGACAAACAAAAGGAGTAATGTGATAACAGTTGGTATAATTTTTTTGTTCATAGTCTTATTCATGTATATAGATTTTTTTGGGGAATAATGTAGTGATTCGGAACCAGTCCGGAACGACACTCGGGAAGTTTCCGGTCTTGTTTCCGGCCCTGGTCACAGATCTATTATACTACCTACACCTCTTCATCGAGTTTTATTCGTATCGTTTCAAGATTCTTTTTTTGAGGAATCAGATGTCGCGTCAGCCCCCACTGAATCACAAACCAGGAGAGAACAAAACCACCGGAAACCATCACCCATTGCCAGGGAGCGGGGGACCCTTCTGTCATATTTAGAAGAGCAGGAATCGCCAGGGGGATGATATACCACCAGACCATGGTCCGGGACCGGCGAATTTCATACTCCACATTGGCGATTGCATGGTCCAGGTCTCTCCTGACACTTTTGTCCGCATGTTCTTCCGGTTTTTTCCTGAGCAACCGGTTCATCCATATATACACGACTGCAAACAAAAGAGCGGCAATCATGGCGTAGTCATAGACGTTTAAAGGGGTATCGTAGACGGATATGAAACCGGCCACCCCAACGGATATGATTGTCAGTGTAATGTCACTCACATTGTTGGCCCTTCTACTGCTAACCAGCTCTTTTTCAATGCGCCTGTGAAGTGCTGATTCATTGATAGCGTACAGCGGTTCGTTGTTCTGGGTATCCCAGATTTTTTTGATGTCGTCAAATTCCATGAGAAGTTCCATTTTCTGATTGTCTGATTAAGTGATTTTTGATCCGGTGAATCTTCACACCGATATTCGACTCCGAAATGCCAAGCACATCCGCCATCTCCCTGTAGCTGAACCCGTCCAGAAGCAGGAGTGTCAGGGATCTGTCGATTCTGTTCAGTTTTGCTATCTCCGCGAAGAGCCAGTCAAGACGCTCATCCCTGCTCTCCGGTTTCTCCGTCAGGATCGACGCTTCCCCATCCAAACTGAAATGGTTATCCCGGTGTTTCTTCTCGCTGCGCACCCACTTCAGCGCAGTATTGATGGAGATGCGATAGAGCCAGGTTACGACCGACGATTCACTCCGGAACCGGGGGATTGATTTCCAGATCTGTATCGAAATCTCCTGAAACAGGTCATCCTGGTCGACCGGTGTAAACGCGTAGGCCCGGACAACTTTGAACAAGACGGCCTGATGTTGCTGTAGCCAGCTGTTGAAGATCTGTGAATGTTGTTTCTTTTCAGTCATTGTTCTGCTGTTTGTCAGGTTAGTACCGAAAAGAGAGAGAATTCTTACAGAAAGGGCAAAAAAAATCTGGTTTCAGCTTAATTCGAGCAGTTTATTTCAAATATTTCAATGCGGAATGCTATCATGTTTGTTCGGAATTGATCCGGCACAGCATATATCAGGAAGAATGCATAACGCAGTAATAATATGATTCTGCAGGTTAGGGTGGCCCTACTGTAGTTCATCTACGGAAAAAACAGTTGATAATAATGTCAGGGTTTTCTATTCTACGGAAAATTCCGTAGCAAATATGATGTCGTTCAATGATTGAATGTCATCTATACCGTGAACTTTCAATCTATTATATGTATAGACAGATCTCTATTCCTATCCTGTTTTTACTCCTTATCTGTTCTTGTTCGGGTGATCCGGAGCGCGACTGGGAGCTGTTTGACTACTCCTCACTTGAAGAGATATCGTATGACGTCACGTTAGAGTTCGGTGAAAGTGAAGGGTTTATTCCTGCGAATCTTGCGGGCCTCGTGGTTTTTCCGGATGGAACGTTGCTCGTTCGAGATCAGTCTCAAACGATGATCGTTCAGTACAACAGTTTGGGCGAGTTTGTAGGGGTTGTGGCAAAAGAGGGCGGAGGGCCCGGTGAACTCCCCGGTTCATTTTCCATGACGGTTTCCGGAACGGATACGCTTGTGGTTCTTCATTCGGGGGGTCGAAAGGATTTTTACGGCCGGAGCAGCAGCGGGCTCTTTACACACAGTCGGGGTGTGATTGCAGAGCAGGGAGAGTATTCAACCACGATCGTGGGTGTGAGGTCTGCATCGGAATACTATGTGAGGTTGACGGATCCCGGGATTTTTTCAAATCTGATATCGGCTTATACGCCATATCGCCATGATTATTTGGCTATTACGGATGAACGGAATAGAGTTCTAGTGGATTCACTACATCCGATCAAAATTCGGAACCCTCTGATAAATGTAACAACGCATTCGGATGGCTCGATAGAGAGTCTGTCTGTTTTGAGTGATATTCCGTATCGGTATGAAGATCACTTTGTACCACTGGAGGATGGATTGTATATGATTGCCAGCAACGACAGCAGTGCGTTCTACATCTACAATGAGACTCACGAACTACAACAGAAAATCCCATTGAATGCCCGGCCGCGGCAGGTGGAGAGTAGCGACCTGGAAGATATTTCCAGGGAACTACGTCCGTACATCACAGATGAGAAGCCTCCCTTTATAACTGTTTGGTCGGCTGACGAGATGATCCTGCTCCATACGGAAACGTATGAGGAGAACAAAGAGATCATTCTTCTGAGTTTTGAGGGAGAACCGTTGGGAAAGATTATGCTTCCCGATATTGACGAGATCCATCATTTCCAGGGCAACCGGTTCTACACGGTTCACAAAGATGAGGAACTCGGGCACAGCATACGGGTTTATGAACTATGAAAGAGTAGGAAAGGCTCTGTTTCAGGGGGAACAAATGTGCAAAGTATTGTATATAACAGTTACATTTGGATCTTATTTATGACATTCAACACTCTCAAAATTTTCTTCTCATGAAACAACTTGGACTACTTTTCATCGCTATGCTGCTGCTTGCAAGTACCTCATACGCACAGGATTCAAACGAACAGGATGACAAGGGAATGTACCTGGGTGCATCTCTGCTCGGGGCGAGCTGGAATATCCCCGATCTGGACCTGGACTCGGAACGCGGAGGTGGCTTTGGGCTTCGTATCGGGTACAATTTCAATACAAATGTGGCCATGTTTTTCTCACTCGACGGATCCCGGATCGATCCGGAAGATGGTAATGAGTACAGCCTTGCGCACGGGGACCTTGGCGTTGAGGGCCGTTTTGGAGACCGTTCCAGTATGGTTCGCCCGTTTCTTCGCGGTTCCCTGGTCGGAATGGCTTCCGTATCTGGTGAAGGGAATGATGAAGTGACCATCAGCGGCGGCGGTCTCGGCCTGGGTGCGGGTCTCTACTTCTTCCTTTCGCCCAATGCGTCACTGAGTCTGGGGTATACCCACAGCTGGATCAACCTGAGTGAAGTGAAAGTGGGGGCCATTTCCGTGGAGGTGGACGAAAATGCAGAGTCCGGCAGGCTCGGTATAGGGTTTGCGTGGCATTTTTAGATCGCCGGACAAACTTGTAACCCGTTGTATCACGCCGTCTCGTCTCTCGACAACAGTTCATACAGCAGCAGATTCAGAAAGAGGTTCTCGCGGCCTGCCTGCCTGCTTGCTCTTCAGGATTCCAGCGCTCTCCAGCTCCCTCAGATACTCGGCGGCCGTCTGCCGTTTGGCAATATCCCGGTCCACGAGGAATTTCACCTTGCAGTAGGGCTGCTCGAACAACAGTTTGATCAGTTCCTTGGAATAGACCCGTTCGGTCAGGGCCTCTTTCGCCCGTTCCAGGGTTTTGCCCAGCAGTGCCAGGATTTTTTCGATACGCCTCATCGTCCATTCCGAGGTCTGTCGACCGGATCGACAGGGTGGTGTATAACGGGTAAGTTTGATGTAATTGCATCAAAATGAGCGGGAGACGGGATTTGAACCCGCGACCCTCAGCTTGGGAAGCTGATGCTCTACCCCTGAGCTACTCCCGCATGGAGCGGCATCGCGACCATGCCGATGAAACCGTACCGCAACCGTTCAATACAAATGTACACGGTTTCTTCTGTCCGACGCAACAGCTAATGATGCACTTCACCCGGTTTTTTCGGGAAATTGTAACACTCCGTCCGTTTCTGTAGCTTCTGTCTCTTCATACTGTTCCTTCCTGCCCGAATCGCAACAAATTCACAGCTCTGTCAGCATCGATGCAGAACAGGCTACCGGCCGGAACCGGAGAAGATTACACTGGCTCAGACTCTAACCGATACCTGGATATGTCTATCACGATCCGGAAAACCTGTACTCAATTTGAACGTGAACCCCTGGTTCGTCCATTCGGATTCAAGGGAGGGTATATGAACCGGATCTGGCAGATTGCAGTACGCCTTGAGTCAGATGACGGAGATGTCGGGTTGGGCATAGGGACGCAAAATGTTCTCTGGTCAGACCGGAATGTCTTTCTGAAGACAGCCGAGAGCGGCGGTAACTGTCTGATGGTGGCGGTGACCGATTTTGCCCTCCAGCTGATCCGGGGAACAACCTTTGAGAACCCGATGGAGTTGCAGGAGCAGATCTTTGAGGAGGTCTATGACTATGCCAGAACGATAACCGGCCTTCCCGGCCTTAGCAAAACCTTTGTCCTGAATGCACTGGTTCCGGTGGACAATGCCGCCTGGGTCCTCCATGCGCGGGCAAACGGGCATACCCGGTTTGACGAGATCATTCCGGATGCATATCGGGCCGCATTCGCCCACCGCCATGAACAGGTAGCAAGCATTCCGATTGCTTCCTACGGAATGCCGCTGGAGGAGGTCCGATCCCTGGTGGAGCGGGAGGGGTATTTTATTCTGAAATTCAAGCTCGGTTCCCCCGGAGATCAGGAGGAGATGCTGCAACAGGATATGGCCAGGGTGAAACAGATCCACGATGCCATCGGGCACCGGGAGGTCACCTGGACCGATGACGGCAAGCTGCCCTACTATTTTGACATGAATGGCCGGTATGAATCGAAAGAGATTCTGCAACGGCTGCTGGACTACGCCGGCAGGATCGGTGCCCTGGATCAGATCCGGATCCTGGAAGAGCCGTTTCCGGAAGTGTATCGGGAGGATGTACATGATCTGGGGGTGATGATTGCAGCAGATGAGAGTGCACATACAGCGCAGAATGTGGAGGAGCGGATCTCAATGGGATATGGTGCAATTGCCCTCAAAGCGGTTGCAAAGACATTGAGCATGACCATCCGGATGGCACACAAGGCGTGGGAGCATTCAACTCCCTGTTTCTGTGCCGATCTGACGGTCAATCCGGTGTTGCTGGAGTGGAACCGGAACGTGGCGGCCCGGCTGGCACCGGTCCCGGGGTTTCGCATTGGCCTGCTGGAGACCAACGGGCATCAAAACTACAGGGATTGGGATCGGATGAAGGGGTATCACCCGCAGCCCGGGGCAACCTGGACCAGCGATAAGCAGGGAATGTTCAATCTGGGTGAGGAATATTACCAAACCGGAGGAGGGATCTTTGAACACTCTCCCCACTACCTGGAGTTGACCGATGAGTAGCAGAGGGCATCGCAAATACCTTTATTACCCGGAAGACCGTTTGTCGGAAATGTAGAACAAGAACCCTATGATACCTGAAACAGGCAACAAAGAGTTGGAGCTTCTAAAAGAGGCCGAGGGGAAACCGTTTCGAGCCCGGTTCCGGACCTACCTGAAACTGTCCGGCCCCGGATTCCTTCAGAGTGCTCTTTCACTGGGGGGCGGATCGATGGCGAGCAGCCTCTACCTGGGTGTACTCACCGGATACAGCATGCTCTGGCTGCAACCGATCGGTATGCTGCTTGGCATCATCATGCTCAGTGCACTCGGGTACATCACTATTGTAACCGGAGAGCGCCCGTTCCGTGCTATCAACCGCCACGTCAACCCCGTTCTGGGCTGGGCGTGGGCGCTGGCTGCCCTTCTGGCAAGTATTGTATGGGCGATGCCTCAATTTTCACTGGCCAACGGAGTGATGCAGCAGAACCTGTTTCCCGGCCTGCTGGGTGAGAGAGGTGCTATGGGAGGTATAGCTGCGATGGTGGTGGTTTCTGCCGCTATGCTGGCGGTCACCTATTCGGTTACCTGGAACTACAACCGCGACCATGCCGGAGTGGTGTTCTACGAGTGGCTTTTGAAAGGAGTCGTAGCCGTGATCGTTCTCAGCTTTGCCGGTGTGGTGATCCGGCTCTCTTTTCTGACCGGATCGATCGACTGGGGAGAACTGGCCAGGGGTTTTATCCCCAACCCGGCGTTGATATTCCGCCCTGCGGAAGGGTTCCTGCCGTTGCTGGAAGGGCTTTCAGGGGTGTCCCGTGCCTACTGGACGGAGCTGATCGTCAACCGGCAACAGAACGTGATGGCGGCGGCACTCTCGAGCGCTGTCGGGATCAACATGACCTTTCTGTTCGCCTATTCGATGCTTCGCCGCAAGTGGAGTGCAGAGTACCGGGGATTGATGAAATTCGATCTGTTGTTCGGTATGCTGATCCCTTTCATGCTCGTGACCAGTTTTGTGATCATTGCGGGGACCAGCCAGTTTCATACGGTGCCACAGCCGGGAATTATTGAGGAGGTTCCCTCGGAGCTGGAACCGGCAGCCGACCAGGTGAATGAGTACAACCGGCTGCTCCGAAACAGAGTGCTCTATAAGATGGGGCCGGGATCAATGGCCGATTCGGAGATCACAGCGGCACTCGAAGAGCTTGGCCGGGAGGATCGTCTCCTGGCGGCTACTCTGATCACCAGAGACGCTTTTGACCTCTCGTCCTCGCTGGATCCATTGCTCGGGAGCGGCTACAGCAGGATTATCTTTGGAATCGGGGTACTGGGGATGGCACTCTCCAGCATCACACTGATGATGATCATCTCCGGCTTCGTGGTTTGTGAAATGATGGGCAGGCCCTACACGGGCTGGGAATTTCGGGCTGGGGCCCTTCTGCCCGGTTTGGGTGTTCTCGGCCCGTTTTTCTGGGACCAGGCCTTTTTCTGGCTGGCGATTCCGACATCGGTGATCACTCTGCTGCTGCTTCCGGTCGCCTATGTCACATTTCTGCTGATGATGAATAACCGTGCCCTGATGGGTGAGTTTATGCCGAAGGGGCGAGGCCGTGTGATCTGGAACAGCCTGATGGTTCTGGCGGTAACCCTGATTACTTCCACCAGCCTCTATATGTTGTGGATGAACGGAGGGTTCTGGGGCCTCGGCGTGTTGACGCTATTTCTGCTGATTGTCGGGGTTGCCGGGTGGATTAAAAAGATGAGACAGCCATGAAACGGAAACTATTTGTAAACGACTTGTCGGAAAACCAGTCAACCCGAAGCTTGATGCATACAATCTTGTCGGTTTCGGGAGGTATTCTCCTGACGATTCTCTTCACTGTTGTATCGGTACAACCATCTGCGGCAGAACATAGCTGCCTTTCGCGCTGTTTTTCGAATAACGGGGCTGCTCTGTCTGCTCTGGATGGTTCTGACGGAACAGATGTGCAGACGGATACCCTCCATATCCATATGATTTCCGGTTCGGCCGAATATGAATCGGAGCGTTCTCTTCGCCGGCTCACGGAGATTCTGAAGGAAGAGTTAGCCCCGGTTCAGGTTACCGCCTCCTGGGGAGAGGATGCCGGCAGCCATCTTCCGGAGATTGAACAGCTTGCCGGTGCGGATCTTTTGCTGATCTTTACCCGGCGAATGACCCTGCCGGATGAACAACTCTCTCACATTATCCGTCATGTGGAAGCGGAGAAGCCGGTCATCGGCATCCGTACGGCCAGCCACGCGTTTGAAGGCTTCCCGGAACTTGATGCACAGGTATTCGGAGGCGATTATGACGGGCATGGAGATGATGAGCCGGTTCAACTTCAATTGGCGGAGGGTGCTGCCGCCCATCCGGTGATGGAGGGCATACAGCCCTGGAACCGTTCGGGAAAAATCTACCGTAACCCGGAGCTTGGCCCGAATGCGGTGGTGTTACTCTACGGAGAGGGGCAGGAGAGTGGAATTCGTGAACCGGTAGCGTGGACAAACCGATATGGGGAAAGCGGCCGTGCATTTTATACTTCAATGGGACTGGTGGAGGATTTTGACAATGATTCGTTTATCCGGCTCTTGCTGAATGCGGTGAAATGGCTCTCTGGAGAGGGAGTACAGAGTAGATGACAGAGGCGTTGGAGGATTTGCAAACCTGGTGTTTCAAAGCCTCCGTCTCGAAAATCACCCGGCCACTTGCAGCGACTGGAGCAGCAACGGAGAGGGGAGTGCACAGGTTGGCCATCACGACCGTGAAGGCGGGGGAGACAACCCGACCTCCTGGAATTCGGCCCACGGCTCCAGGGGCTGCAGCCAGTCGGATCTGCAGGGGACCGGCGGGAACGGCCTCTACTACTGCTTCGCCATTGATTGATGTATTTACTGCGTTCTATTCACCCCGGATAGACGTTGCTGTTTCACCGGTACCGTCACGGAATTTTTTCCGAAACAGCTACCGTTCAACGGCATCACGGGTAAAGTCGATGATGGGGGAAGGGCGGTACCCTTCAATCTCATAAATGTTCAGGCTGTCCCAGGCCGCTTCATAGAGTTCGGTTACCTCCGGCTCCAGGTATTCCAGCTGATGTACATTGCTCAACATGAAGGGGGTGATATAGGCTTTCAGGTTGAGCACGACCCCACTGATCTGTCCATTCGCATTCAAGAGGCATATTATTCTACTGGAAGCTGCCAGATATCGACAGCATTTCGTGCAATGTATGGTACGGCTACCTGATTTCGGTTCGTGTCCAGTCCGATATCTGCAGGTCTGCCTGGCATAGTGATCAGGATGGAATCTGTACCATCCTGAATTGCATGCAGGCTGGAGTCGATTTGGCTTGCCGCCAGCATACGTCCTTCATAGAATTCTATTCCGTCAAAATTTCCACCTCCCGCTGCCAGGTCGAATAGGTCCAGTGAAGCATCCGCCGGGTTCCACGCATAAAACTCCATCTCCCCGCCCCAGGGTGCGAGGACCAGTAGATTGCCAGATGGGGCGACAGTGATTCCATTCGGTGCATGCGGAAGTGAGTCGGCAACGATCGTTATATTGCTTCCTGCAACCTGATAGAGTCTGGATGCACCGGTGTCGGTTACATAGAGATTTCCATCAACATCCGCTGCAATATCGTTGAGGAAACCCGGCTCAAATGGAGTGAAATCGATAAAACGAACCTGCTCTCCGGAAACTGTGTGAAAGCCGTGAACTCCGTCGACATCAGCTGCCCAAAGTGTGTCGCCGGTAATGTACATGCCCCGAGGAGCATGAAGAGGGTGAGTTTCTGTCCCTGTGATGAATTCGAGATCATCGATTTCGCCATCGGTTGTTACTTTGGAGATAAATCCGTTCGCATCCCGGTCATTACCGCCTCCGGAAAAATTGGAGACGAAATAGAGATCCTGGTCAGGGTCGTACCGAACTGCTTCCGGGCCTGAAAATCCGGTTATCGTATGGATTCGGGATGATGGGTCCTGAACTGACTGCCAGGTGAGTTCAGATGATTCAGTTTGGTTTTCCTGGCTGCAGGAGATTAAAAAAATCGTTCCCAGCAGGATCATCGGTATAGAGAAGTTTGGCTTGGCTTTCATGAGAATCGGTAATAAGGTTGTCAGCTCGGTTGAGGGGACCATAAATGTACATGCTTTAAGCGTATATCAAAAATACGGGTTTTTCAAAGCCTCCCAATAATGGTTCAAATTTGTACTTTATGGTAAATGGGGCGCCATCTAAAAAAATTTATGTCCCTACCCCGCCCGTTCTGCGAGTTCCATCCATCGGGTTGTATTAGCTTCTATTTTCTTCTCCAGTTTGCCGTATTGTACTGATTTTTCCTCTACCTGCCCGTAGTCCAGGTTTGCCCGGTTCATCTCCTGCTCCACCGACTGTTTCTCCTCTTCAAGCCTGGCAATCTCTTTCTCCAATTTTTTCAACTCATTATTTTCTGCATAGGTGAGCCGGCTTTGACTCTTCCCTGAGGTTTCCTTCTGGCCGCTGCCGGAAGGCTTTGAACTCTCCGACTGACGGATTTCTCTCTTTCGTTCCACCTCGTCAAGAGCCTTCTGTTCCCGGTACTCATCATAGGTTCCGTGGTGATCGAGAATGACTCCATCTCCTTCGAATACGAAATAGTGATCCACCAGTTTGTCCATGAAAAACCGGTCGTGTGAGACCAGGATCAGGCAACCTGCGAAATTCAATAGAAATTCTTCCAGTATCTGAAGGGTTTCCAGATCCAGATCGTTGGTAGGTTCATCCAGAATCAGGAAGTTTGGATTCCGGATCAGTGTCATCATCAAGCCCAGCCTGCGCTTTTCACCTCCACTAAGCTTCGAGGCGTGAGTGTACTGCATCTCCGGAGTAAACAGAAAGTACTCCAGAAATTGTGATGCGGATACTTTTTTCCCATCGGAGAGCTCTATCACTTCTGCAATTTCCCGCAGAATATCGATCACCCGCTGTCCTTCATCAATCACTATACCTTCCTGGCGGTAATGGCCGAATACGATCGTCTCACCTTTGAGTATATCTCCACTGTCAGCCGGTTCCTGTTCAGTTATCATCTTCAGGAATGTACTTTTCCCCGTTCCGTTCTTGCCGATAATTCCGATTCGTTCACCGCGGCTGAAGGAGTAACTGAAATCTTCCAAAATCACCTGGTCGCCATACCGTTTGGTAAGATTGTTCACCTCGACAATCTGTTTGCCCATTCGTGCCATCCGGGTGTCCAGCCGCATCTCCGGATCCGGACCGGACGATTCGGCTCTTTTCCTGGTCTCATGAAAGGCCTGGATTCGTGACTTGGATTTTGTTGTTCGCGCTTTGGGCCGGCGGCGCATCCACTCAAGTTCCTGCTTCAGCAGTTGACCCGCTTTCTGTTTTTGAACCTGTTCGACTTCTTCCCGTTCTGCACGTTTTTGAAGGAAGTATTCATAGTTTCCCTTATGGTGATAGAGCTTGTTGCCGTCCATCTCCAGAATATGGTTGCAGACTCTGTCAAGAAAATAGCGGTCATGTGTAACCATCAGAAGAGTTACTCTTTCTCTGGAAAGGTACTCCTCCAGCCACTCGATCATTCCGATATCGAGATGGTTGGTCGGTTCATCCAGAATGAGCAAGTCAGGGTTGTCCAGAAGTACAAATGCAAGTGCGACCCGTTTACGTTCACCGCCTGAAAGGGTAGAGATAGGCTGTGTGAGGTCGTGGATATCCAGGATTCCCAGAATCTGTTCCATTCTCTGTTCGTAATCCCACCCGTTGGCCCGATCCATCGCTTCGGTTGCCCGGTCGAATGCTTTCTGTGTTTCAGAGTTGTAATTTTCAGCCTGGTTCGAGACCGCTTCTTCATAAGCACGGATAATGCGGACTGTATCTGAGTGTCCTTGAGAAACATACTCCTGAATGGTCATGGTGGGGTCGAGCAGCGGGTCCTGCTCAAGAAATCCGATCCGTATACCATTTCGGGTCATGACTTCACCCTGGTCCGGGGGCTCCTGTCCGGCCAATATTTTTAAGAGGGTCGACTTTCCGGTGCCATTTGGTGCGATGAGTGCAGTCTTGTCGCCTTTTGAGATGCCAAACGTAATCCCTTCAAAAAGTACGTTGACGCCAAACCGTTTGAATAGATTGTCGGTAGATAGATATGTCATAACTGAATATAAGCTTTTAAGATGATTTTTTAGCTTCCAGAGAGGTTATTCACCCTGAAATATTCCACCCATTTTTGTATTCTGAATTACGGTTTTCATTGGCAAGGGCTCCGGCACATACTGTTTCTCTATTTGATTGTGAATCAACAGATCTATAATCCATTATTGTGATGAATAAAAACTCTCCCTGGTTTGTAACCTATGCTTACGGCCTGACAGCCGTTATTCTGACGGTATTTGTAATGATCGTTGGAAAATCATTGCTCGTTCCATTCCTCTTTGCCATTTTTTTCTCCATCATGCTCTCGCCTCTCTGTGATGCATTGGAACGGATCCGGATTCATCGGGTACTCTCTGTATTTATTTCTATCCTTTTGGCACTTCTGGTTCTGTCAGGGATCGGATTTTTTCTCTATACCCAATTGACGGATTTCACGGAAGATGCGGCCGAATTCGAACGGCGTATTTCTACACTTTTTGAGGATCTTGAGGGGCTTCTGTCTATCCTGACGGGTGGAAACATGATATTTAGTTTTGAAGACCTGGATGAATCCTTATTGGACTTTATTCGGGAGAATGCCGGTGAATTGACGGGCCGGCTGGCAGATGCAGCATCAATCCTGACAGCTGCTTTTCTTGTACCGGTTTTCGTTTTTCTTATCCTTTTATTCCGTGATTTTTTGAAGGAATTCCTGTTAAAGGCTTTCGGGCGGCAAGGTGATAAATCTCTCCGTAGAATTCGGCGGATAGTGGATCAGATCAGTTCAGTGGTATTTTATTACATATATGGGATTTTGATTGTTATATCCATTCTGGCCCTGATTAACTCCGGGTTTCTACTTATTCTGGGAGTAGAGCACGCAATCTTTTTCGGAGTATTTGCTGCGATGATGAATGTGATTCCTTTTGTAGGGCCTCTTCTTGGCTCGCTTTTGCCGGCACTCTACGCACTTTTGATGATGGACTCGCTACTCTATCCTGTTATCATTCTGGCCGGTTTTTATATCATTCAGCTATTTGAAGGCAATCTGTTTACCCCTGTCATCGTGGGAAACAAGGTGAAAATGAATGCACTGGCAACCCTGTTGCTGCTCTTTATCGGTGCCCAGATTTGGGGCCTGGTGGGGATGATTCTTTTTATACCTATCGGTGCCATCCTCAAAGTGATATTTGATGAATTTGAAGAGACTGAACCACTCGGATTTCTCCTCGGAAGTGTTCCTGCCGGTATGAGAACAGAGAAGGGGCCTCTGGCCCGGCGAATCGGCCGGCTCTCTAAAAAGGGGGCAGAAGGGGGGGCTGATGAAGAGTGAGACACTTTCGACCGGCCTTCAGCTGACACTGGCGTTTCTGCTCACAGGGATTCTGTTGCGCGCCTACGAATTTCTTTTGGTCTCTGCCAATTTTGTGGTTCCCGAACATGCTCTTCGGCTCTATTTGTCGGGACTGTTTATTGATCTATTCTTCTACTCTTTCCTCGGTTTGATATTTCTCCTTGCCTATCTGTTGTTGACTCTCCTCAATAAGAGAGTTGCATGGGTGATCACAGCACTGCTAATGATTTTTTCACTGATCCTGAATGTCCTTCTCATTCAGTATTTTGCAGAACTGCTTGTGCCATTGGGGAGTGATCTGTTTGCGTATAACCTGACTGAAATTCGGGACACCGCACAGACGTCGGTGCAGATATCAACTCTTCGGGTTATTCCTCTGGTTCTGTTTCCAGGCCTCTATTTGCTGTTTTGTTTCCTGTTTGGAACGGTCCGCTGGAACCGGCAGTGGATAGCGGGTGGTACGGCGACGTTGTTGGTATTCGCGGTCGGGTTTCTGTTTCTCAACCCCGCAGAAAATCAGTTTGAGCAGGAGCTGGACTATTCACTATCCGTCAATAAATCGGCGTATTTTCTCGGGGATGCCTTATCGGGGCTGTTCGGCGGCGGTTTTTCAGACTATTCAGGGCCTGAATACCCGCTCCTTGGCCAGCCTGAGACAGGAAGCAATCTCGCCCCGTTTTTCCGGGAATTTGACCGTACTCCCAACCTGGTCTTTATTGTCGTGGAGGGCCTCGGTGGTGTAGTAATGCCTCCTTACGATAAATATGGAGGGTTTACACCCTATTTGGACTCCCTGGCCGCCGAGAGTCTTTACTGGACACATTTTCTCTCAACAAGCGGCAGGTCTTTTAATGCTATGCCATCCATCTTTGGATCTCTGCCATATGGAGAACGAGGATTCATGGAGTTGGGACATTTGGCCCCGGAACACCACTCACTGATCTCAATTCTGAATGATAACGGCTATCATACAGCCTATTTCTGTGGCTATGAGAGCCGGTTCGATAAACTGGATCAATTTCTGGAGCGACAACAGATTGACCTCCTGATGGACGCATCCCGGTTTACCGGAGATTACCAAAAAATGGATGAAATCGAGGGTGGTTTTACCTGGGGTTATTCAGACAAAAATACGTTCCGGAGAGCATTTGAATTACTGGAACAGACAGACCTGGAGACCTCACGTCTCGATATCTATTTTACCCTGAATTTTCATGAGCCATTTCTTGTCGATGAGCCGGAGTTCTATCGGCAACGATTCCTGGAGAGGCTGGCCGAAATGGATGGGCTGAGTGAGTCCAGGAGAGAGGAGTACCTGCAGTATTCGAATCTGTTTATGGCACTTCTCTATACAGATGATGCGATACGAGAATTGATGCATAGATATCGGGATCGGGACGATTATGAAGATACCATCTTTGTCATTACCGGTGATCACCGGATGATACCGGTCCCACACCGAAACCGGATCGATCGTTATTATGTTCCGTTTTTGATCTACTCTCCCCGTTTGGAGGAATCTGTTCAGTTTGAAGGGGTCTCCTCCCATCTGGATGTAACACCATCCATACTATCTTTCCTGCAGGAGAGGGGGCATATAGAAACTCCCGGTATGGTCCACTGGCTGGGTGGAGAACTCTCGGTCAGCAGGGAATTTGAGGCCACTTCCGGGATCCCATTTATGAGAAACAAGAATCAGATGATGGATTACCTTTCCGGATCTGAATTTCTGGCAGGAGATCAGTTATTCCGGCTGGAACAAGGGATGTTACTGCGGCCGGTTGACAATGAGGAGAGCTTGCAGAAGGTTGCCGGAGAGTTTGAAGAGTTTCAAGCAATGAATCGCTATGTGACTACACAGAACAAGATTCTGAGAGGCAGCAGGCCCACTCCGGCTGAACTGGCTGCTGCAGAGAGCGACCCTGGCAGCATTCTGCATGAAACGAGGCATTTGAATCTGGAAGAGCAATTTTTCCGAGCCCGAGAACTTGCGTTTACCGGCGATTACAGGGATGCAAGAATCTTGCTTCGAAGGATTCTTCAGGAGAGTCCGAATTTCCATGACGCTCGTCTTCTTTTAGGCCGGACCTATGGATGGGAGGGAGAATACGCTGATGCCGCATTACATTTTGATGAGGTATTACGCAGGAACCCGGAGCTTCTGGATGCCTATATCGCTACCACCGACCTCCAATATTGGCAGGAAGTACCTGAAAAAAGCATTGAAGCAGCAAACAGGGGGCTGACAATTCATCCGGAGTCTGTTCCGCTATTGTTTCGATTGGCACGAGCATTTCAACAGCGTGGAGATAGTTCTGAAGCGAGAGAGGTATTGAACCGGGCAATTGACCTTGACCCAAACCATGACCAGCTCAGGCTTTTCCGACAACAGCTGGATGACGAAGAGTAGGGTCAGAACTTGATTTGAGTCCCTATATTGAATGTGAATACACGGATATAGCGTCCCGGGTCAAAACGCAACTCTTGTCTGGCACCATCAACAGATCCGAACAATGTGAGGTTGTGACGCAATGCCTTGAAAAGTCCCAACCCAACGTATTGTGAGCGAACCAGGAAAACCTCCCCGGAGACATCCTGAAACCGTCGCTCTTCAGGTGAAAATCCAAATCCCCCTCTGATAGTAATGTAATTTCCCGGTCCGTCCAGATACCTTCGAAGGGTCAGGTTGAACGATCTGGAGAGACCGCTGGAACCTGGAGTCAGGTAGGGGCGGATGGAGAGGTACCAGGTTCTGTAGTAGGCAGACAGTGATCCGGTAAAGATGGTGATATCACTCGATTCAAAACGCATGTGGCGAAACCCGAACGATGCTTCGAAGCCTCCGGGAAGCCGTTTGTATAACTCGCCGCCGATCCGCATGCCCGGGTAGAGGGTACTTGTTGTATAACCAAAATTGAGATATGCATAGAGCCCGTCTGCAATTCCGGGGTAGAAGTCTATTTCAGGTTGAATCCCGGTAGACCCAAACCGGTCTGCATAATTCAGTCGGGCAATTACAGTTCCAATCGGTGTTGATCGACCCAGTTGCAGGTATGAGTTCTTCCAGGGATCGAATATGTCACTAAACTGGTCATAAGTAAAGGATGCCGAAAGGGTGTAGTTTTGTCCGGAGATAGTAATCCTTCGGCGTAACTCCTGTATCTGTTCATTTCGGGGGTTCAGCTGTTCTGCCAGGTTCAGGATTTGCCGGGCCTCACTCTCCTGACCAGACGCAATATGTGCTTCTACCCGTTTTAACAGCAGGTTCTCGTTTGTCGGATGTCGTCGTGTTGCATCGGTTGCAATTATCACTGCCTGTTGCGGCTGGCCTCCCCACAATTCATTATCGATTGCAGCAGAGAGTGCGTCCAGATGGCCGGGCTCGGCATCAAGTACAATTTCCAGCTCTCTTCGTGCATCATCATACTGTTGGTCCCACGAGTAGGTTCTGGCAATCAGGATTCGCACATCGTGATAATCGGGTGCAATTTCAAGAATAGCCCTGGCCAGCTCTCTTGCCTCTTCCCGTTCCCCGTCAAATGCAAGTTCTCGCGCTTGTTGAAAAGATGAATCGACACTTGTGATCTGCTGCGCGAAGCCATTCTGGATATGGATCGTTGCCAGTAGTGAATATAGCAGAAGAGTATGGAGTGTAATCTGTTTCAATGATTGCCAATATACAATCTGTCAGTTGTGAATAAAAGAGAACGAATCTGCTCCAAATGTAGCAGATGCAGGTTTCGACATTTCCTCACTCTTTCAGCGGCAGTTCGATGACAAATGTTGTTCCCATTCCCTTCTCAGATCGAAAGAAGATCTTGCCGTGATGCGCTTCAATAATTTTTTTAGAGATTGCCAATCCCAGGCCGGTTCCGCTTGATTTGGTTGAAAAATTGGGGACGAAGATCTTCTCCTGGTCTTCGGGGGCAATACCGCTCCCGTTGTCTGTGAGTTCGATTCGTACATCCGTTCCGGTTCGGCCGGACCGGATGATCAGTTCTCCTTCGCCGTCGAGTGCTTCTATGCTGTTCTTGACCAGGTTGATCAGAGTTCGTCGAAGCTCGTCCACGGACCCGCTTACATAGAGCGGTGACGGATGCAGGTCACGTTGGAAAAGCTCAGGTGAATCTGCTTCATAAAACTCAATGACTGTCCGTATCAACTCATTGATTTCAACATCCTTGAATTCACCCTGTACCGGTTTACCGAACTTCGAGAAATCGGATGCGATTTTGTTCAGGGATTCAATCTGTTCAATGATGTTCTCTGTAACACGTTCGATCTGACTTCTCATCTCTTCAACGCTTTTCGGGCTATTTTCCAGTTGTCTTTGAAGAAGCTGGAGATTGAGCTTCATCGGAGTGAGTGGATTTTTGATTTCATGGGCTACCTGTTGTGCCATCTCTTTCCATGCTGCTTCCCGTTCCGCAATTGCCAATTCATTACGCAGATCCCGCAGCCGCTTGACCATCGTATTATAGGCTTCCGAAAGAGAGCCAATTTCATCTCTGCTGTTAACAGGTATGGTCGTTTCCAGATTTCCGCTCGATATTTTTTGTAATCCTGACTGTATATATTGGAGTGGTTTCGTGAGTTGTTGGGAAAAGATGAACGTTCCTGTCAAAAAGATTCCAAATACAAACAGATAGATAACCAGCAATGCACTGGTTGTTTCAAGCATCTGTTCTGTATAGAGAGGGGAGTGAAGAAATGTAGGGATCGCCAATACTGCATACGGCTCATTCTCCTCGGAAATGATCACCCTGTAACTGACCAACAGTGTCTCATTACCAATCTGAATAGACTCCGACATCTGCTGCCTTTGCCGATTGTAGAGATAATCGTAGACTCTGTACGGCAGGATGTCGGGCAGAAGGTTCTGTTGGAATATTTGAGGTGTAGTGGACTCAGAAACTCTGTTTCCAACATAGAAGATCGCATCGGTATCCAGAGGTGTAGTTGCACTTGAAAGTGAAACCGGTTCTGTTTGAAGTTCTGTTTCCGGCAACTGTCTCAAGGGTAATGTTTCAATGAGATTATCGAGCTTTGCCGAAGTCTCAAGTTCCAGGTTTTTCTCATTCTGATTCGTCATGGCGTATCGGGTTGAAAGAACAAGGACAACAAGAAATAACAGGGTCGACAGTGTTAATCCGTCGAGAAGGCGATGCCTGAACTTACGGCTCTGGGAAAACAGGCTGAACATCTGTAATCCTGCATAGGAGAATAGCGGAAAAAGGAGAAGGCCCGTTAACAGAGAGAGAATCTGGATCCTGAATATTGAGAAGAGCTGATGATTGGCTTCCGGCAGGGGGGTGCTCGCCTTGATGATCGTTGTTGAGTCAGTATGAAGCAGTACCTCCCGGAACATGCCATCCTCGGTGATATTAGTGATGAATGCTATGGAGTCCTGTAATGCGATCTCCTGTTCACGCTGAGGCAATTGGTTGTATCTTGGTTGTTTTGAGTAGATTCCTGAAACGAGGCTTCTCGTATGGATTCCATCCTGGAATTCAGACAGGTAGAAGGATCGTTTCCAATCGTCACTGGTGGAGGCAGCAAGTACCGCTCGTATCGGTTTTCTGAAGTCTGGCCTTTCCAGGTAGATTGCTGCAACGATCCAGGCAATGATACGATCTGTCTGGAGTTCATCGTACACCGGAATCCATCCCCTGAAAAAGGTTGTGTAGTCTCCCTGAGTCAGCCGATTTGGGCGGGTATCGTGAATGATCGGACGGTTGGTTTCTCTTCGAATGCGTTCAACTTCGTATGAGACTTCCATTTGTCTGAGATCGAAATAACCGGAAGGAGAATCAAGATTTGTGGCGTATTCAGAGATGGAGTTGCCGTTGCTGTCCAGAATCTGAATATCGTATGAGTATCGTCTCCATTGGTTCTGCATGGAGGCTTGAATGGCACGTTGAAAAAGTCCCTGAACCAAAGTAGTGCGATTATCAATATCATTCTGAGATAAAAACAGAAGTCGTTGTTCGATGGATGTCAGAAGCTGATGCAATACCTGAGATGCCTCCTCATCCTGCTCTTCAATATATTCTCCGGCCACTTCTGTTAATTCCCGGTCGATCAGGTGATAGGTGGCATTGGAGAAGATCGTGTAACCGGATGCTGCGGAGTAGATAGTCGCAATCAACAAGAGACGAAAACCGGAGAGCTGCAGAAATGATTCCGGGAAATAATAGATAAAAAGGGCACCTGCCAGGCAGCAGATAAAGAGACCTGTTGCAAGTAGAAATATCCAGCCGGAAAACAGCGAATATACAATGAAATAGTCAGAGAGAAATATAAAAAAGATATAGCTGACAAGAGTGAGCGTAATGATGATGGCCATTTTTTCACTCTCAGCGATGAAGAGAAACCACCATGTTGCAATCAGGAGTGCAGATACAGAGCAGAGAAAGAAGGCAGATGCAATATAAAATCCCCATGCGGAGAGTGTCGGGAGAAGTTCTAGGTCCAGAAATGAGATGCCGGACAGGGTTGATGTATTGTAGGTCTGGACAATGTAGAAGCAGAGAAGGCCGGCGTTCAATGCACCGAAGAGTATCGCGTAGAAAAATGTCAGATAGTGTTTGTTGTGTGGTACCACTCTCCATTTATTTGCCAGTGTGGTGATCACTGATATAGCGAGAATGAAGAGAAACAGGGAGTGAATGGAGTAGTCGAATATAGCTGAGAGCGAACGGAGTTCATCCGCCGAAGAGGAAGGATAGAATCTTGGTAGCCAGACAGAAGTCAGATTGATTTCAGATACGAATATCCAGGCGATAATAATACCTGAAACCCGCAAAATCAGTCCGGCCCAGGTATGGTACGATAGCGTCCATAGAAGAAACATAAGAATGGACAGAGTCGCTATTGCAGTGAGAAAAAAGATGCGCCATCGATCGGATTGGGCCTGCTGCTGATTGAGTACCCGTTCCATACTGTCAGGATCCGCATACACGATTCCTGCAGAATCTGAATGTTGCGTTGAAAGCTTTCTGTAAAAATCGGGTGGAGCCGGAGGCTGGTCGAAAAATGAGAACTGAACCGGAAACCTGTCACGCAATGACGGATGATTGGAAAGATTAAGCTCCTGGTTACGTGCAATCGGGATCACATTCCGTTGTTCAATTTTTCGGGTCGAAACCAGGGTAAACTGTTCTTCATCACCAAGTTGAAACGATTCAACGGCCTGCAGAAGAATGACATTCCTGACCCGTTCCAACGTGATCGAAAGTGAATCGAATGGTATGGACACAGGTTGTTGATCCCGGACAGGGATATACCCGTTCCAGGAATAGAGTTCCTCATTCCGATAGAGAGATGTACCCCAGAATGATGGATAATCCCGCATCAGTTCATGAATACCCTGCCTGGATGCACCGGTTTCGAAACTGTTCACGATCTCTTGTCGCAAACTGTGGTGATTCGATTCAAACTGATCATGGAGGCCCTGAAATAACTCTACAGACAGATCAAGACTTTCACGGATCATGCTTTCTGTATCTTCGTCTGACAGATCAGATCCGGATATATTCAATTCAAACAGTCCGTATCCGACAGCAGAAAGCAGCAGGAGTAAAGCGATGAGAGATATCGGGTTAAGCCTGATTGTAGATATGTTAGTGAGAAATCGGGTCATCGAGTACGTTGTGTCCCAATGTTGGAATAAATAAAGACAAATGGAACAGGGTGTGACCGTCACTAAGTCTCAGACGATCATTCGTTCAAGTTATAAAAAAAGATCAATGAAGGTGTGATCTCTAAGGATTGTTCTGCGTGGCAGTAGTAAAGCCAGAAATGGAGTCGCAGTTTCAGGTCAGCAGATTCGGGATTGTATGCTCGGGTTTGCCGGTTAGCACCCCGATAATTGCGTCCGCAGAGAGATCACCCATGGCTCGTCTGGATTTGACTGTGGCACTCCCGATATGAGGGAGAAGTACTGTATTGGGAGTATTGTACAGCTCTGGATGAATAGTCGGTTCGTGTTCATAGACATCCAGCCCGGCGCCGCCAACCTGGCCCTGTTTCAACGCATCGGCAAGTGCGTCTTCATCAATCACAGGACCTCTGGATGTGTTGACGATAACGACATGGTTTTTCATCAGGTTGATTCTTCGTCGGTCGATAAGGTGACGGGTTTCATCTGTAAGAGGGCAATGGATGGAAAGTGCGTCAATCTCTTCCAGCATACGATCGAGGTCTGGCATGTATCTGGCCTGTAGTTTCTCCTCTCTCGCCTGGTCAATTTGGTTGCGGTTGTGATAGAGGATCTTCATGCCGCATGCATGAGCTTTCCGTGCGAATGCCTGTCCGATTCTTCCCATACCGATGATACCCAGTGTAGCTCCAAAAAGTTCCAGGCCAAGAAATCCGGTCGGATGCCACCCGTTAAACTGACGATTTCGGACCTGTTTCTCAGCTTCTGTTGTGTGGCGGGCGACACTGAGCAGTAGTGACAGTGCGATCTCTGCTGTAGATTCGGTCAGGACTCCTGGTGTATTTGCGATTCTGACTCCAAATTCCCGGGCTGCATCCAGATCAATATTATTGTACCCCACGGCATAATTGGATACAACTTTTAGTTTCGTAGCCGCCTTGAACACATCCCGGGTGAGCGGATTTGAGAGCATGGTGAGAAAACCGTCAAAATCCTGACTGGCCGCTTTCAGGGCATCGACATTATCAAACTCTCCGCGGTTGCCGATCGTTACTTCAAAATGGTTTTGAAGTTTCTGAACCGCTGATTTGATTACAGGTTCGGTGATCAGAATTTTCAAGATTACCAGGATCTGTTATTAATTGTCATCAATCTCTCTGAGAGGAGCATCATTCCACATCCGTTCAATACCATAGAATTCCCGCTTCTCTTCACTGAAAATATGTACAACTACATTGACATAGTCGAGAATGATCCATCGTCTGGCATCCAGCCCCTCCATTTTCCAGACTTTTTCTCCAATTTTCTTTTGGGTCTCCTCCATAACATGATCGGCAAGAGCTTTAATCTGAGTATCTGATGTTCCGTGGCAGACAACGAAATAATCTGTGAGTGATGTTAATTCCCGGACGTCGAGGAGTACGATCTTTTTTGCCTTTTTTTGAAGTAGTGCATCTGTTATGGACGTAATCAATGTATCGGCGTTGGCAGTCTTGTCTTCGGAAAGACTGACAAATGTTTCTGAAGTAGCCTGGGGTCGGTTTGGCATAGATCAGTTTTGGTTGATGTTTAGTGATTGATAATCGGAACCGATGACCAGTGTGGCATCCAGATAAAATTCAGGAGATTGTTCAATCAGAATCCGTTCTGCCGGAATACCCAATGCCTGGGCAACTTTCCGTGCATTCTCCATATTGCCGGTTCTTGAGAGGATAATGGATTCGGTCATGTCATAATTATCGAAATTACCGGTTTCCACCACATCAAATCCATACTCTCTCAGTGTGGATGTAAACAGACTTGCAATTCCTGAAACACCACATCCATTTAAGACTTCAAGCTGAATAATATCACTGATCAAAACCGGATCTTCAGTCGACCGTTCACTCTCGATTCGCGGGTATATTATCCTCATGGCAAGAGCGAATAACAGTACGATCAACAGTACACTCAAGAAGCCGATTGCGGCTTGTAACAGAAATCCCTCTTGTCCAGATTTGCTCTCAGACATTCATTTTTCTTAATATCCGAAATAATTGCGGCCGTACATTGATCCTGGGTAGTGGCCGAAAGGAGAATAGGAAGGCCGTTGTGAAAACTGGATCGAAAGCCTCGAATTTTCAGAAATCTGGTAGTCGAGCTGTGCCCGGTCGATGAGTATCCGGCCTCCCAGACTGTTCTGCTGGTTTGTCATAAACGAATTTCCAAATGGTGAGTGGAGAAACGATACATCGACATAGGCGTCCAGATTATCACTCAGGTCAAAATACAAATGATTTGTGTAGGCGTTCAGGTTTTGAAACTGCCCTCCAACACTTCCGAAATTCATACTATACGAGTGGCTCATGGACATATTCAGCATACTCATCCAGTTACTGCTGTTCGACGGGGCGGTTTGGATGATCGCACCGGTATAGTCTGT